>CAYNXM010000201.1:0-10678 GCA_964401105.1 uncultured Lyngbya sp.
CTTTACTGGCGAAATGATTAACCGTCTACATGAGGTTTTCGAGGCTTTGCTTGAACAGCAAGATTGTAAGCTGGTGAGCTTCGATGGAGAAAAAGACCATGTTCACCTACTCATCCAGTATCATCCCGATATCCATCTGAGTAAGTTTGTCAACTCATTGAAAAGTGTTTCAAGCCGGAAAATCAGAGTAGAATTTGGTGAGCAATTAGCCAAAACTTACTACAAAAAACCCGTTCTGTGGAATAGTTCTTACTTTATAGCAAGTTGTGGAGGGGTAACTATTTCTGCTCTGAAAAAGTACATTGAGCACCAAAACACGCCTGAGATGGGCAACAAAGACCCTGTGCAAAATTCATCCCACACTCACGCTCCGCTTTGAGATGTGGGGCTTCTTTTGCCGGAAGCTAATAAATCCCTGGCTTCAACGTCTCAGATAGGCTATGATGCAGCAGGCTTGTCAGTATTGATTTGTTTCATGATAGGAATTGTGCGCTATTTATAATACTGCGGGCAACATGAAGATAATATAAGTTAATTGTACGCGACACTTTTGTACAATTTGCTAGTTTTGAACCGTATGAGTTATTTGCAGGCAGTAGGGGACCTTGGTCAAGATCATTTGTCCTGACTCGGTGACTCCTGCCCTCTGGTCTCAACCCTCTGCCTTCGTCTCCCTATCCCCACTCAACAGACTCAAATCTGTCCCATTCTCTAAAAGCCGACTACAGATAGAGCTTCCAATGTTAGAGAATGAGTATAAGAATAGCAATCAAAGGCGAACTACAGGTACGGAAGACCCGGTTATTGTGCTATATCTTATTAGATATTAGAGTAGTCTAAAAAATTCTCAAAATTTTGATGAAATCTTCTAGTGACTTTCGAGCCAACTCTAACCTTCCTTCGGCAAATTCTAAAACTGATAGTATAAATGAAACTTGGACTGGCAGCAACGAGCAATGGTGGAATTGGTATATTTCATTGGCTGACAATAGCCAACAGCCTGTCAACCGAGAAAGATTGATTTCCCCACCAGAACAAGTGGCTCAGAAAGTTCCCTCCATTCAGGAACTGCAAAAAGAGCTGGCCGAACCTTATCCTATTTCAGAGCATCAAATTCAAACATTTCAAACGGAAAGTTATCTCAGAATCAAAAATTTCCTCAGCCCCGGAGGGCTATATCTGTTACGACAGGAATTGAAACAGCTATTTGAACAGCACTATAAATTTGACCCAAACCAACAATTCAGTAGCAGGGAAATGATGTGGCTCGAAAGTAATATTGCGTCCGAGTTTGTCAATAGCCAACGGTTGGGTCAGTTGGCAGCAGAGCTATTACAAGTATCGAGCGTTCGGATATATCACGATGACTTTTTGTGCAAAGAGCCTGGATGCGGTCGCACCCCTTGGCATTATGATGGTGATCATTACCCAATTGCTAGCAATAATGTTGGCACTATATGGATTCCTTTACAGCCCACTCCGAAGGAAATGGGTCCACTGGAATTAGCCAAGGGAATGGATATCTATAAGCTAGTTAAGGAAATACCTTTCGATAAGTTTTCTCAAGGTCACGATCGCGCGATTGGAGAAATGCTTCAAGCTCATGGTATTATAATTGACAACGAACCGTTCCAACTTGGAGAAATCAGTTTTCAGCATCGTTTAAATGTTCATGGAGCGGGCGCTAACCGTACTACCCAACAGCGGATAGCCTTTGGTATCAGTTATTTTGAAAATGGAGCTAGTGTGATTAACTCTCCAACGCTTATTTCTGGCGATTGGCAGAAATTTATGCCTGGTGTCCAGCCTTCGGAACCTATTTCTAGTCCCTATAATCCGATTGTTTACGATCGCAAGAAGTGTAGATAAAGCTTAACCGCGACCTGCTATATTTTGTAGATCAATCAGCAGCAAACTGACGGGGTGCTAAGTTACCCTTTATGGGTAGGGGACGCGCCAAATCTTCCCCACTAGACTGGCTGGATAGTCAGGGGGAAGGGGTAGGATCGATTATTCTTCTACTTTATGACCCGCAGCGGTAATCAACTGTTTAATAGACTCTTCAGACATACTGGCATCGACAGTTACCATTTTGTCTTCTAAATTGGCATCAACGGTTGCATCTGAGTCCTCGGTTTTAATCACGTTAGTAATGGTATCGATACAACCCTGACAAACGATGCTAGGGACTTTTAATTGAACTGACATAAATCAATCTTAAATTAAATTTTTACAAGATAAATTTTAACTTATCAGTTACCTGGGGTAAATGCATCTAACTTTAGTGGGAATTTTAGCCAGTCAACCGGTTTGACTTAATCTTTAACTTCGCCATCAAATAAACTAAACCATAATCGCTGAACCCCTGCTGTGCCGGTACAGAAGAGTAGTTTTTCCAACAGATTAATTGCCAGTTGATTCAGCTTTTCATCAGTATTATAAGCCATTACTCCAGCGCGGCGGGGGTTCATCCGACTGCGAAAGTGTGACCGAAACTGTTGCAGATAAGTGGACAGTTGTAAATGCTGTTCGAGGGGAATCTGCTTTTTCGTCATTTGTTCATAGTCTATCAGCAACTGTCGAATCCGAACTGTTAAGCGTCGTCCCAAATTACCAATAATCAAAACCAATGCTTTGGCTTCAGAAGCGGTTAAAGGACGGCGTTGACTATTGCGTCGTAGGGGGTTAGTACTGCGGACTCGCCAAAGTACGACTCGATTTTGAATTAAATCTTTTAAATCTAGTTCTTTGGCCAACGCTAACATATGTTCAGCACCGCCAAGATATAATGCTTCAATCGCAAGCAACAGTAAATCAAGCTGAATACGGACACGCTTTGGACATCCCTGTTTGGAGACGGGGAGATTGGGTAAACTATCAAGAACAACCGGGGTGGACTGAGTTTGAGACTGATCTATAACCATTTTTGCGCTTCATCTACGATTGCAACGTACCGAGTTTGACCAACAGTATTCAATAGTATTATCTATTATCTAAGAGTTCCCTCAATTCCGGAATTTGTACCAAAATTACAGCCACACGAAATTTTAACTATCAATTTAGCAGCTTTGATCGCAAAATTGTTGCCAATGACTCGTTAAGATATTTAAGTCGCTTGTTCTTCATCATCTTATCAAACATGAGTTACTCATTGCTCAATAGCCCTGAACACCAGGATAGGGATGACGCGGGGTAAGGGTGAAGTGAGATTTTTCCCTACCCTTGCGATCCCTCAAAGGGGTATCCTATTCCTGATTACACGACTGAGGTCATTTTCATGATGGATTTAAAGTCACTGATTCGTGATATTCCCGATTTTCCCAAGCCTGGTATTGTCTTTCGAGATATTACAACGTTGTTGGCCCGTCCCGAAGGATTACGTTACACGATTGATCGTTTGTGTGAGCAATGTAGCCCCCTCTCTCCTGATTATATCGTCGGCATGGAGTCGCGAGGGTTTTTGTTTGGGGTTCCTTTAGCTTATCAGTTGGGTGTGGGATTTGTACCTGTGCGAAAACCAGGGAAGCTACCCTCTGCGGTTCATCGTATTGATTATGAGTTAGAGTATGGTCAAGATTGCTTGGAAATGCACCAAGATGCGATTCCCCCAGGGAGTCGAGTATTAATTGTAGATGATTTGATTGCCACCGGAGGCACAGCCAAAGCAACAGCCCATCTTTTGCAACAGGCAGAGTGTGAATTAGTCGGTTTTGGTTTTATCATCGAATTAGCAGGTCTGGGTGGACGGCAATGTTTACCGGATGTTCCGATTGTCACTTTAGTTCAGTATGATTAAAGGCTTTGACTGGATTAACGAGAGTTTTTAATTGATGCGGAGAGTCTGGAAAATGGCGGTCGGAAACAATCGGATTTTTTCATGGGTTGGATGTAAAATTAATCATGAGTTTAACAACACTGGCTTATATTGGGAAACGGGTTTTACAAGCTATTATTACCCTGTTATTGGCTTCAGCCTTATGCTTTGCGATTACGCAGTTGGCACCTGGGGATTATCTCGATACCTTGAGGCAAAATCCACAAATTTCTCAAGAAACCCTCAATCAACTGACTGAAAAGTTTGGTTTAAATCAACACCCGGTTCGACAGTATTTGAACTGGCTAAAACAAATTATTACAGAGGGTGATTTTGGCTTTAGTTTTGCCAATCAACGTCCTGTAGCGGCATTATTAGGGGAGCGAGTATCAGCCACTCTGTTACTGGCAATTTCATCTTTAATGATTACTTGGGCAATTGCGATTCCCCTGGGGGTTATGGCAGCAATTAATCAAAATCGGGGTTTAGATCGGGGGCTACAATTAATCAGTTATACGGGTCAAGGATTCCCTAGTTTTATCACAGCGTTACTGCTGCTTTATTTAGCTCAAAATACATCTCCTTTATTCCCCATTGGAGGCATGACCAGTATTGATTATCCTGATTTATCTCCCATTGGTAAAGCAGCCGATCTACTTTGGCACATGATTCTACCCACATTAGCATTAAGTGTAACCAGTTTTGCCGGCCTGCAACGATTAATGCGGGGGCAATTACTTGATGTTTTACGTCAAGATTATATTAAAACTGCCCGCGCCAAAGGATTACCCGAAAATCGGGTGATTTATATTCATGCCTTACGCAATGCCATTAATCCGCTGATTACTTTACTCGGATTTGAGTTTGCTAGTTTGTTAAGTGGGGCGTTTATTGCCGAAACTTTTTTCAACTGGCCGGGACTGGGAAAACTTATGCTAGAAGCAGTCAGACAACAAGATTTATACTTGGTGATGGCAGGCTTAATGATGAGTGCATTTATGTTAATTGTGGGGAATTTACTGGCGGATTTACTGCTAAAAGCTATTGACCCTCGGATTAATATTGAAAACCTGAATTAATCCATCAAGACTGGACAATATGTACACTACAATGACTGCGGTGAAGGACATAACTACTAACACTACCCACGAACATTTCACTGAAGGTAGAATGACCTCTGCGCCCCATGATAATTAGATCAATGTTATTATCTTGAGCATACTGACAAATCATACGCCCTGGATTTCCTTGAGTTTGCACCACTTCCGCTTTTACACCCTGCATTTCGGCTTCTTGTGACATTGAATTAAGCTGTCTTTGGCATTGTTCTATAAAGGTATCCCATTCTCGTTGATATTGTTCCATAATTTCTGGGGTATAGCTCAGTGCCATAGGTGCAAAACTAAAAGGACTATCTTCTGCCTCTTTAGAAAGAACGTGTAACAAAATTAACTGACTTCCGGTTAATTCTGCTAATTTCAAAGCCGATTCAAATATAGGTTTTGCAGCGGGGGAGTGATCGACCGCCACTAAAATTTTTTCGTACATTTGAGGTTTATTTTATAAGTTCAACTGATTAAATTATCTCAGTTTTCTCTAATTTTGCCTATCTCTTTTAACAATTTGTCAAATCCGGCTGACCCTCTACCTAAAAACTATTATATAATAATCTAACTTAATTTTGATTATTAGCCAGAGAATTTAAGTGATTTGATTAAATTAATCTACATGGAGGATTATCTTGAATAAAAGTCGTCATTGTTTTCTGATTTCCCTATTTTTTGTCAGTCTAATATTTGCCGCCTGCAAGCCGGGTAACAATCAAAGTTCTGTATCGACTCTAGATCAACAAGTACTTCGATTATTGTATTGGCAAGCCCCGACTATTTTAAATCCTCATTTAGCCACCGGATTTAAGGATTTTGATGCAGCCCGCATTGTATATGAACCTTTAGCCAGTTACGATAAAAACGACCAATTAATTCCTTTTTTAGCCGCAGAAATCCCCTCAATTGAAAATGGTGGTGTCGCCGCTGATGGTCGCTCAGTCACTTGGAAATTAAAGCAAAATATTCTATGGGCTGATGGCGAACCTTTTACGGCTGAAGATGTTGTTTTTACCTATGAATTAATTAATAATCCGGAGGTGGCAGCAGCGAGTCAAGAATATTATTCCACTATCAAAACAGTAGAAGCGATTGATGATTATACTGTTAAAATTACGTTTAAAGATGTGACTCCGGGCTGGGCGGTTCCCTTTACGGGGCAGAATGGAATGATTCTACCGAAACATATTTTTCAAGATTATAATGGTACGAATATTCGAGAGGCCGCAGCGAATCAAAAACCGATTGGGACTGGTCCCTATCAAGTGACTGAATTTAAGCCGGGGGATATTATTATATATGAACCTAATTCTAACTATTGGGAAGCCGATCAACTCTATTTTCAACGCATAGAATTAAAAGGGGGTGGAGATGCCACATCGGCGGCACGGGCAGTCCTACAAACGGGGGATGCAGATTATGCCTATAACTTACAAGTAGAAGCGAATATCTTAAAGCAATTAGAAGCAGCCGGAAAAGGAAAAGTTGTGGCTAATTTTGGCCCCTATGTTGAACGGATTATGTTTAATTTTACCGATCCAAATCAAGCCACGGAGGACGGAGAACGCTCTAGTGTCCAGTTTCCTCATCCTTTTTTTAGCGATCAAAAAGTTCGTCAAGCGTTTAATTTTGCTATTGACCGAGAAACTATTGCAACACAGCTTTATGGCCCTACAGGTCGTCCGACGGCTCAATTATTAGTGGCTCCAGCTATCTATAAATCTAACAATATTTCTTCTGAATTTAACTTAGAAAAAGCAGCCACTTTGTTAGATGAGGCGGGATGGAAAGATAGCAATAATAATGGCATCCGAGACAAAGATGGAGTGGAGATGAATGTGGTGTTTCAAACTTCAGTAAATCCAGTGCGTCAAAAAACTCAAGAAATTGTTAAACAGGGATTAGAAAAGATTGGAGTCAGTGTAGAATTAAAAAGTATTGATGCCAGTGTTTTCTTCTCTGGAGATCCAGCTAATACAGAAACTTTAAATCATTTTTATGCGGATTTACAAGAGTTTAATACAGGCAATGATAGTCCCGATCCTGGCCCTCACATGAAATGGTGGACTTGTGCAGAAATTACTCAGAAAGAAAATAATTGGCAAAAACCAAATTATGCCCGCTATTGTAATCCTGAATACGATCAACTTTGGCAGCAAGCCAGTACTGAATTAAACCCAGAAAAACGGGCAGAATTGTTTAAAAAAATGGATGAATTATTACAGGAAAATGTAGCAGTATTACCGATTATAGATCGAGCCAATGCTCAAGGCGTAAGTCATCAATTAATCGGTGTTGAACCCTCACCTTGGGATGCTAATACTTGGGATATTAAAAACTGGAAAAGACCTTAAGTTAAACTCTTTAATCTTCAGTTGATTATGAGAATAAAAACATTATATTTTAAATCTATTTTTCGATTTATTATCGTCAGTTTACTCGCTTTTAGTTTAACATTATTCAATAGTGCACCAATTCTTGCACAATTTACTTTTGCACCTGCTTCAACTGAGTCTAAAACGGGTAAAAGTCAGTCAATTTGGAATCTTAATCAAACTTATACCTGTGGAGATGTCATCTGTAGTAATGTGGTGATTGATGGAGAACAAATATTAACAGTAGCTTCTTATCCGGAAGCAAAAAAAGATGATAACTTATACTTTAGTGCCGACCAACGAGCCAGTCAAATTCAAAGTACAATTAGGCGCATTATTCAATCTAGAGTAGAACTTTTAGTAGATGCTTCGCCTATGGCTACATTTACACCTGATTTATCAAAAGCCCAGAAAATTCCATCTCAGATGAGTCAAATTATAGAAGAAAAACAGTCAGACTCTGCTCAAAATCAGCCTAATTTATCTCAATTTTCTGATACTTTTGAACCGGAATTTGTAGATATAAAAATTGGCATACTCAATGGCGAAACGGTTCTATATACTCCGAACCAACCGGGAATTACTCAGCAAAAGATATTGACTATAACACGATTAGATAGGCTTTATTACGGTCAATCTATTGATGAACTCGCTAAAAATTGGCAAGAAAGTATTCAAAAGCAGTTAACGTTATCCATTAAAGAAAGATTAGAAAATGCTAAGAATCCCCTCAAAAAACTACAGAATATATTACGTATATTTTTAATCGTTTTAGCGTTTAGTTTAGCCATTTGGTTAGTCCAGCGACGAGTCAGAAAACTTTATCGTTCTAAACGGCATGAATTACATAAACTACATCAATCTCTACAGGTTGATCCTGAATCCATTATTAATAAAGGGATTAAGGCTAATCCAGTTGATAATAATATTCAAGCTAAACATTCTCTTTCTTTTTCGGGTTCATTGTGGAATGTACCTTTAGCTCATTTGGCGCTTTCCTTACAAGTTCAAGCCTTTTTAGATAAAATACCTGCTTTTACTTTAAAACGGCAAAATATTTTAAAACAGCAGCAAAACTTTATTTATTTAATTAGAATTCTGTTGTTTTGGGTACAGCTATTTCTTTGGTTTTTTGGAGTGGCTGCAATTTTCTCTGTATATCCTTCTACTCGAAATTATGAATTAATTCTGATTATTCAGCTTTTTATCTTACCATTAATCTGGTTGTTTGTTACTCTTGCAGATCGTGTCAGCGACTTTTTTACAGATTATTTATTAAATCGCTGGGCAGAAGAAGAACAACTGACGAATCCTACAGAAAAACGCTATTCTCTACGAGTCAATACCTATTCTCCAGCGATTAAAAAAGCAACCACTACTTTTTTTTGGGGACTGGGTATTTTCTTGACGATACAGTTATTAGGAATTCCGACAGAACTCATTGCTAGTGCAGGATTTATTGGTTTAGTCGTCACCTATTTTTCTCAAAATTTAATTAAAGATTTTTTCAATGGTGCTTTAATTTTAATCACAGATCGCTATGTTGTGGGGGATGTGATTGCAGTGGGTGACTTTTCGGGTGTCGTGGAAAAAATGAATCTATATATTACAGAATTACGGAACTTAAATGGGGAATTAATTACGATTCAGAATGGTTCAATTGGAACTGTAATTAATATGACAAAAGATTGGTCACGGGTTAACTTTGAAGTGGTAATTGCTTATGATTCTGATATTGATAAAGTGATGAAAATCCTTAAAACTGTTGCGGATAAAATGCAACAAGAATCTGATTGGAATGATTTATTTTTAGAACCTTTATCTATCCTGGGTGTGGATGAATTAGATGATAAAGGGATTAAAATTCGGGCTTTAATCAAGACACCACCGCTGCAACAGTGGGCTGTTGGTCGAGAATTTCGCTATCGGCTTAAACAAGCATTTGATCAAGCAGGAATTAATATTGGTATTCCACAGCAAAAGCTTTATTTTAATCGTTCTCAAAATACCATTAATTCTAATTCAAATCATCAGAATCATTATTCTTCTTCAGAACATTCATCTAACTAAAATGAGTTTAATCACTTTTTACCCTAAAAATTATTTAATTCCATTTTTTATTATTTTCATGGGATTAACAGCTTGTCGTTTTCCCGTTAATAATCAAATTTCAACTTCTGAAACTTCCTCACAAAATACTCTTAGATTACTCTATTGGCAAGCACCAACAATCCTTAATCCTCATCTTTCTAGTGGTTTTAAAGATTCAGAAGCCAGTCGGATTAGCCTTGAACCTTTAGCTAGTTTTAACGCCGATGGAGAATTAATTCCTTTCTTAGCTGCCGAAATTCCAACAGTAGAAAACGGCGGCGTTGCGGCTGATGGAAAATCAGTCACTTGGAAGTTAAAACAAGGAATAAAATGGTCTGATGGTACGCCGTTTACAGCGGATGATGTGGTGTTTACCCATCAATTTTTAACCAATCCTGATGTCGGGGCAGCAACAGCCGGAACTTATCAAATTATTGAACAAGTTGAAAAGTTAGATGATTATACTGTTAAAGTGCAGTTTAAACAGGTGAATCCGGCTTGGTTTCTTGTGTTTGTTGGTACTGAGGGGATGATTTTACCCCGTCATCAATTCCAAGAATATAATAACACGAATTCCCGACAAGCTCCGGCTAATTTAATACCGGTTGGAACGGGTGCTTATCGAGTGGTAGAATTTAAGCCAGGAGATGTGGTAACCTATGAACCAAACCCTCATTTTCGTTCAACCCAATCCTCTCATTTTGAACAAATTCAACTGAAAGGGGGCGGGGATGCGACATCGGCGGCAAGGGCAGTTTTACAAACAGGAGATGCTGATTTTGCTTACAACCTGCAAGTTGAAGCTAATATCTTAAATCAGTTAGAAGCAGCAGGAAAAGGGCGGTTATTGTCTAATTTTGGGGCGCTGATGGAACGAATTGTGATTAATCAAACCGATCCGAATCAAGCCACAGAAGAAGGAGAACGATCTAGTTTAGAATTTCCTCATCCTTTTTTCAATAATCCTCAAGTTCGTCAAGGGTTTAATTTAGCTATCGATCGCGAAACCATTGCTAAACAATTATATGGCGCAATGGGAAAACCAACGGCGAATTTTATTGTTGCCCCGCAACAGTATGTTTCTCCCAATACTGAATCTGAATTTAATTTAGAAAAAGCAGCGGCATTATTAGATGCAGCCGGATGGAAAGATAGCAATAATAATGGCATTCGAGATAGTGATGGAATTGAAATGAAAGAGCTATTTCAAACTTCAGTTAATCCCTTTCGACACAAAACGGAATAAGTGCGTAAACAGACGTTAGAATCGCTTGGGATTGAGGTCGAACTAA
>CAYNXM010000202.1:0-24263 GCA_964401105.1 uncultured Lyngbya sp.
TTTGACCTGTGGGACACGGGATCAAGCCTATTGCCCAGATGTAAGACGTGGTAGAGGAGGACGCAAGAAATCCACTACACCGCTATCTGTTGGGTAGGAAGCCCACACCGTAATCTTTGATTACGGTGTTGGGTAGTTCACGACTCACCCTTTTTGACCCAGTGAGCACAGTTGGGTTCTAGTTTCTGATGAATAATGGTTTCATAGCGTTGGAGTTGTTCAGGGGTTAATAAACTTCTCCAGCGCCTGTTTTTTCCTTGATAAATAAAGCGTTGAGGTTGAAAAACCCCAGGGGGTTCAAATTTTTTCCAATTTTTTTTCATATATTGGAAAGAAGAACGCCTCCTTATCATCTCTAACTGATTGCAGTCGATGTCTTGATTTAAAAAATTAGCTATTTTTGTGATTTCTTCACTTTTTCGCTCGATTAAATCTTCGTAATGAACTAACCTAACATTGGGTAAATCACGAACTTGCCACCAACTCTTGATATGTTCCCAAAACGGCCAGCGGGGTTTTCCCGTTTCTACCCAGATATCCCAAAATTTTGAGAAGTCATCCGAACCGTTGTCAAAAGTCATAGATGAGTCATAAGCGCCATGGAGATGAGCTTGACAATGATTATAAAGAGAAACCCCCACATCTCTACCATCTCTGACTAAATAGATATATTTCCATTCTGGGTAGTAAGGAAGGGCATCAAATTCAAGATGGGTTTTGAGGATGCGAGGAGAGGGTAAATTTTCAATAAAATTGGTTTCTGTTTCAGCGGGTCTGAACCGAAGTTCTACCCACGGACTAATATGATGAATCGATTCAAAATCATCGTCACCATTAACCAGCAAGTTAATCATTTGCTGCATTAATGTTGTACCCGATTTATAACAGGAAGCAATAATCAGATCTGTAGGGCGGGGTTTGACACGATCCCAAATCGTAGAGTCACGCATAAAGTCTTTGACGACTCTTTTTTTTTTCAGTGTTATTCATGATGCATTAACTAAAACATAGAGTTAGGCTAGGGTGTGTCGATCGCGCACCCTATGACTTTGATGATGCTCTATTTATACAAAACTTCGGTTGTTGGAATCACGCCTTTTTCCTGAGCATATTCCTCGTATGAAGCAATCATTGCTTTTAACCGTTCTGGATATTGTTCAGATAAATCAATTAATTCCCTGGGATCTTGACGAATATTATAGAGTTTCCATTGACCATCTCCCCAAGGTTCAATTAAACGAACAATTTTCCAATCACCCTGAAATAAAGCACTATTACCATAACCAAATAACTCGAAGCCAATCGTCTCTTCTTCATTATAAACGCGATCGCTTGTTTTGGCTAATACAGGCTCTAAGGAACGTCCTTCCATGGGATAAATCTCTTGTCCATTATAACGAGTTCCTGGATGTTTAACCCCTGCATATTCTAAGACGGTTGGCATTAAGTCTAAAACTGAACCAAAGGCATCGCTGCGACTTTCTATCGGGATAACGCCGGGATAAGCAAAAATTGCCGGGACGCGAATTCCCCCCTCAGAGACTCGACCTTTGAACCACAGAAAAGGGGTACTACTGGCTTGTGTCCATCCGGGATTTAAGGTGACAAAAGAGTTGGGTTGACCGATATTTTCATAACTATTATCGATGCCATCTTTTTCAAACCAAGTTTGCCAGCGTTCTAATTCAGCACGATTTGCTCCCTCCGCCCCGTTATCTGATAAAAAGATAAAAACAGTGTTTTCATACTCCCCAATTTGTTTTAAATGCTCTATTAACCGACCGATATTCTCATCAAGATTATCGATCATTCCTGCATAAATCGCCATCGTTTTTGCTTCATATTTCTGCTGTTCTGGGGTTAAACTCTCCCAAGGTTGAACTGTTTTCCATCTGGGGGGCAACTCTAAATCTTCTGAAATTAGACCGAGTTCTTTCATCCGTTGAAGCCGTTGTTCTCGAAGTTTCTCCCAACCGACATCATACTGACCTAAGTACTTTTGAGTATGTTTTTCTGGTACTTGTAAAGGATCGTGGGGCGAGGTGAAAGTTGCATAGACAAAGAAGGGTTGATCGTCACGATCGTTACCGATAAATTCAATCAGTTTATCAGTGTAATAATCACTCGAATAAAAGTTTTCTGGAAGTTCAACCGCTTCACCATTACTACTGTAACTTGCCACAGGTCGGGCGGGGTTATATCCTCGTTTAGTATAGTGATCGGCTGCCCCATCTAATAAGGCAAACGTTTTATCAAAACCCCGATCGGAAGGCAAGAAACCCTCTTGTTTTCCTAAGTGCCATTTCCCTGCCATATAAGTCTGATAACCGGCTTCTTTTAGTAAGGTTGGAATGGTAACAACTTGTTGGTTAAGATAGCCTTCATAACCGGGTTTCCCTTTTTGATTGGATGCCATATATTCCACCATAGCACCCAAACCCGCTTGATGATTATCCACCCCACTTAAGACCATAGATCGAGTGGGAGAACAGGTTGGGGCGGCATAGAAATGAGTCATCATCATCCCCGCTTTTGCTAAAGCATCAATATTGGGAGTATTAATTTCACCGCCATAGGAACTAATATCAGAATAGCCCATATCATCAGCAATAATCATGACGATATTAGGGCGGGTTTGCTGTTGAGAATTTGGCTCATTAGTTTGGTTTTTTTCAGCCCTAGAAGAACAGCCAATCACAGTCAGACTAGAAAAGCTAACGAGTAGGATAAATTGATAGATTTTACGGTACATTTAAGAGTGCTCTCCTATAAAAATTGTGTTGAAACCGAGGGAGTATATGAACTCTAATTAGGAATAGACTTAAGTAGATGATTGACTAAGTCTTAAAAATCTTTAAATTCATAATGTTTAACCGGCTTAGATATTGAAAATATCCCCAAACCTCACTGTTAATCGATTAAGAGATTATCGTTATTATACCCAAAAGTTCTAGGGAGTTGACTTCCTAATAGGATCGCTCTTGAGATAATAAACAGAGATAAAGCTAACCACAAAATATGATTGTTTTGATAATACAATGCCAAAATAGCCATGGGAAGAAAGCCGAGTAATGCAGCCGTTATAGAAACATTGCGAATAATTTTTCCTTCTGACAAACCGATGAAATAACCATCTAGCATAAAAGCGATCGCAGAACTGAGTAGAATAATCAATAACCAACGAACATGATAGGTGATTTGTTCTATAATTTCCTGATGATCGGTTAATAATCCAAATAAGGTCTTGGGAAACAGCACACAAGCCATCGCAAACAGAAATCCAACACCTAAACTGGTGGCGACAGAAACCTTAACCAAAGGAATTAACTGTTCATTAGTGTCTTTACCTTTAAAGTTCCCGCTGAGGGTTTCTGTAGCAAAACCCACCCCTTCAAAAAAGAAAACAGTTAGGTAAAAGACCTGAAACATTAAAGCATTTTCAGCTAATGTAACGGTTCCCAGGGTTGCACTCAAGCCGGTAAAAATGGCAAAAGTAGACATAATCGCTAAGGTTCTAATAAAGATATTGCGATTGAGGGTAAAGGTATCTTTATAAGCTGATAAATAACGCAGTTGGGGGAACACCACTTTTAGCTGTTTCCAGGGTAAAGAAATACCCACAAAAATTAATCCTATTAATAAAGTTAAATACTGACTGACTGCGGCTGACAGACCAGCCCCTGTACTATCCCAACCCCAACGCACAATCAGAAAATAGTCGAGTAAAATATTAGTGAAGTTGCCTACTATTGACATCCAAAATACTTTACCACTTTCTTCTTTTCCTAGTAGCCAACCGATTAAAACAAAATTAATTAAGACAGCCGGTGCCCCCCAAATACGAGCATTAAAATAGGCAATACCAGCGGCTTTAACCCCTGGAGTGGCACTCAACAGGGCAAATCCAACTTCTCGCAGGGGATATTGTAAAATTAGGATCAGCAAACCTAAAGCTAATGCCGTCATCCCATTTCTTAATCCCACCAATAGTAAGGCTTCTGTGTCATTACGTCCGACGGCTTGGGCGGTGACTCCGGTGGTGCCCATTCGCAAGAACCCTAAGCCTCGGTAAAGATAGTTAAATAAAATGGTGGCGAGAGTGACTCCTGCAAGATAGCGAATATCTGCCAGATGACCCAAAAAAGCAACACTAATTAAACCCGCTAGGGGCACCATGACATTGGAAAGGATGTTGACAAAAGCTAAGCGATAAAAGCGAGGTAGAAAGTTGTGTTGATGCATCGTTAATAACTGAGAAGAACACGATAATTACTATCGCAGAATCCCACAGAAGAAGTTGAAATTGCCTAGCCATCTCGCTCATTTCTCCCCAGTACAACCTATGGGTTATAAATTCGTTAAATTAGGAGAAAGGCAATCAATTTATACAAAAAGAATAACCTTTTAAAGGGTGATTAAATCGTCACAGCAGACTCAACATAAACTGTGGGTTCTTTCATCGAAAAATTCAAACCATACTCCTTGAGCCGCTTTGAAATCGATTCATTTGCCACAATCATTAATTGTCTACGAAACTCTTGAGAGTTGTCTTGAGAACCTAAAACACAGAAACCAACTTGAGCACGGATTCCATGCCCGTTTTCTCTGCCCAAAAGTTTAACACTGGTACTATTGGGATCAATTCCAAAGATAGGATTTGTACTTTCTCGAACAATATTCTCAAGTACTGCTTCTTCCGTTCTATTCAGAGAACGAGAAAAATCAATATACAATAAGACCATAATTTTTTTACCCCGAGTCACGTTTTCAATATCTGCATTCGCCATCAACGAATTCGGAACCACAACCAGGGTACTTTTAGCCAACGTCCGTAGCTTTGTAGAACGAATACCAATTGATTCAACCCGTCCTAATAAAACCCCTTGGGAACTTAAACTTACCCGAATATATTCTCCAACTGAATAAGGACGATCCAAAAAAATTACCAATGTTCCGACAATTTGTTCTAGGGTTTTTTGAGCCGCAAAAGCAATCGCTAAACCCCCAATCCCTAATCCAGCAATCACCCCAACTAGGTTAATATTTTGGCTTTGAGCAAAGGCTAGAGCTGCAAGAACTCCAATAATTATATTAACAACTGCTTCTAAAATTGATAAGATTTCATCAATTTCTAGACCGATTTTACGGATTAAGTTAACCCCATAAATCCGTAAGAAGTTACGAAATAAGCCGGAACAGAAAAAGGCAAAGCTAAACGTCAGCACTAAATCTATAGCCAGATTTATATATTGATACAACTGCTGATATTCATTCAGAAAATCTAGAGCGACATGAAATAAGAGTGCAGTCACTGTCACTCTTAAGGACTTTTCCAAGTTTCCCGTTAAGTTTTCGTAGACTTTGACAACGCTCTGGGGAAAAAGCCGACTTACCACTTTTGTCAAAATTAGAGGTAAGAATTTTCCCAGTATCAAAGCAATTAAAATACCCAGGGCAAATAAACCCAATTGAATAGCAAATCCTATCCAAAATTCTTGCATTTCCGGCCCAAACTGGAGCAGAGACTGTATTCTTGAAAGCATATCTATAATCAAATTTTATTTTTTACAAAGTAATAGGTGCATTAACATTAACTGATTTTTCTTCAATCTCGAAGTCAATTCCACTTTGTTGAAGTTGAAAAATCATATTTTGTTTTGCCATCGTCAGTAACTGTCCACGCATATCCATAGACATTTCTCCAGATCCCAAAATGAAAAAGTTAACTTGTGCTTGAGTCATCACACTACCATCATCTGCTTTAAAATCAGTGAAATTGATTTCAGTACTGCGAGAGTCAACACCATAAATATCTCTACTACTGTCTAAGATTTGCTGACGAATCATTGCTTTTTCATTGACAGAAACTTCCCGACTAAATGTTAAATAGATCAGGGTCAAAACTTTGCGAGCACCACTGTAATTTTCTACTGCCATTTGAGTCAGAGAATTATTTGGAATAACGCTGAGTGTTCCTTTCCCTGAATTCCGGATTTTAGTCGAGCGTAAGCCAATTGATTCAACTTTGCCAAAGGTGCCATCCGGCAAACCAATATAATCATCAACAATAAAAGGTCGGTCAATATAAAGCACAATTCCTCCCAGTAATTGTGATAAAGTTTGTTGAGCGGCAAAGGCAATTGCAATCCCACCAATTCCTAAACTTGTGGTTAATGCAACTAAATTAATATTGTGAGTTTGAGCAAAAATGGATAGAACAATCAGAACAATTAGCCCATCGGCAACGATATTGGCAACAACTAGTAATTCACCATTTATTTTTCGATTAATTGCTGATTCTAGAAGATAAGCTTGAAAAAAGTTATCAAACAAACGAGAACCTAACCAAGCTATTACTAGGGCAATGGATAAACCCAATCCATACTCTAAATACTTCAAAGTATTTGTTTTCGGTATGATTAAGAGGACAATATCAATCACCACTAACAGAGTGATAAAGGTTAACCATTTTTTGTAAAAAGAAATAGTTTCTGTATAAATAGCTTGTCCTCGAGGAGAGGAAAATAGATTAAACAAAAAACTGTTGGCTTTCTTGAAAAGAAACATAATCAATGAAAAAAATCTTGAGATTAAGATGATAGCCGTTAGAGTGGCAGCAATTATGCTTAACAGCAATGCATTTTCCTGAATTGTTGATAAAATAATATCCATTGTATAGATCTCAACAAATTATGCACCTGAGAATATACAACATTTTTGATCTTTTGGCAAGACATTAAACTTAATATATTTTATATATCAAACTGAGATATTAAATCAAAAACTCATCACCCCAGAATCCGAGAGCTCAACTCAGGATACTAGGCTATATAATCGCTTTTTTTGTCAAAGATTATCTTTGTTATTGATTATTTGTAGGAAATAGGGAGGAGGAAACTGACCTCTCTGTGTCCCCCTCGATCAAGTATCGCTAAACCTAAGGCATAGCGCCAGACTAAAATATCTGAGGTGGTTAAACGCTGCCGAAGTAAGGATTAATGATCAATGGTGCGTTACGTTAATTGATGAACCGGATTTGATATCACTTTGCAGGCGATCGCGGTTCCATTTGGTTGAAGCTTCTTTGCCAAAGAAATAGCGCCGTAAGTCATGATCAATGCCGACAACTTGAAAGTTTTTATCTGCCAAAAATCGAACAGCTTCCGAACCAATTAAACCGGAAGCCCCAGTGACGATAGCAATATCCATAATTTTTACAATGTTTGAGATGCGATCGTTACAGTGAGTTTTCTCTCTTTTAGTTCCCCTTTTGAAAAGCGGAGTAGGCTAGAAATTAGCAGATGTTTTTCTCTGTAGGAAAATAGATAATTTAATCCAGTCTTAGGAAAGAAGCCAGACAAAAAACTCAATCGACAACAACACCTATATCGTCAAATTCTCAACGGTGTCTGACTCCTCTTTTTAGCTTTTTCAGCTTAGTGAACTGGTTGTGCTTCTAATACCAAAGATTCTACTGTGGCTTTTGCCGCTTCCTGAATGCGTTGTAAATCGCGATCGCTCATTTGGCTATGGATGGGGAAACACAGTAGAGACTTCCAAATTCGTTCGGTGACAGGTAAATGATACCGATCTTGGAACATATCTAAACAGTGTAAAGCCGGGTTAAAGTAAGACCGACATTCTATCCCGTTAGCCCGTAAAGTATCAATTGCCTTTTGTAGACCCAATTGTTCTGCTGCTGGCAATAATACCCCTAAGTTTTGGAAGTTGGAATTAACCCCTTCTGGCACTCGTTGCGGCACTAGACCACCATGACAAGACTGATTAAAGAAAGCCCGTAATTGTTGAGCATAACTGCGTCGTTGTTCTAAAGCTTGGGGGAAGCGACGTAATACGTGTCGTCCGGTGGCTGCCCGCAATTCATCCATTTTAGCATTCATGCCAATAGTTGAACGCCGTAAGTCATGGCTAACGATACCATGGTTACGTTGTTGACGAACTTTTTGTAATAAATCTAAGTCTGCACCGACTAATGCGCCACCTTCTACTGCTGGCAATACTTTAGTGGCATGGAAGCTAAACATCTGGAGTCGAGGTTGCTTTAGAATGCGCTGTCCGTTAACTTCTGTCCCAAAACCATGACAGTTATCATAAACAATCTCAGCACCGACGGTTTGACAAAGTGCGTCAATGGTTGCTAAATCTGGCGCTACCCCAAATACATTGACTGGAATCACACAAGCAATATTATCTTCTTGTTCCAGAATTTTTGCTAAAGCCGTGGGTGAGAGGGTAAACGTGTGGGGGTCGATATCACAGAAAATCGGTTCTAACCGGGCGGCGACTACAGAATTGAGCGTTGCAATAAAGGTATAAGAAGGTAACACCGCTTTTCCTTTACGACCTAGAACTTTCAAACCAAGGGTTAAAGCATCCGCGCCACTACCCAAGACCACAACATCTGGTACATTTAAATAGTCTGCCAGTTCTTCTTCAAAGCCGCGCAGATGAGGCCCGCCATTGGTGGCCTGACCCGTTGCCAAAGACTTGTAAAATGATTGCATCAACACCCCATCTGGTGCAAAATCCGGCTTCACCATGGGAACAATCTGTTGTGGGGCAACACTGGAAGGAGTAATTGTATTGCTGGGGGCATCCGAGGCTAACAGTCCCCAATAGTCTAGGGTACGACGTAAACCGTCTTCTAATTCAACTTTTGCCTTGAAATCCAACACTCTGGCTAACTTCGACACATCCGGGATACGCACCGGGATTTCTTCAAATCCTTCCCCAAAGAATTCTGTGCCGACAACATCTACTGTCCCGGCTTTGTGTCCCGACAGACGAATTATCATTTCTGCTAATTCCCGCACTGTCATCGGTTCAGCCCGACCAATATTCACGGCAGAATGAATATAAGAACAATCCGGATTCAATTCTAGCGCCAGTCTGGCTGTTGCTTCTGCGGCATCATCAACATAACACAATGTCCGCACGGCATGACCGCCATCAACTAAGGTTAAGGGTTTGCCATCGCGAATACAACCGAGGAATTTACTCATGACTCGACCTTTACCAGGTGTATCGAGTTGGGGTCCGTAGATATTAAAATAACGCACCGCAGCAGAAGTCAGTCCTAAGCGCCCCAAAGCATAAGCATAATGTTCTCCGGCGGTTTTGGAGATGGCATAACTCCAGCGATGATTTCGAGAAGACCCGTAATGGCGATCGCCATCTTCTTCTAAAATTCCAGCATTCAGTCCGTAGGTTTCGCTGCTGCTGGCAATAAGCACCGGACGATCGTATTTTAAACAGGCCATCAACACATTGCGCGTGCCTAAGATATTCACATCTAAGACTTCATGGGGCCGCGTTACATATTCATCCACTCCCACCAACGCCGCTAAGTGAATTACACGACCACAGCGGGGGATCCAAGTCTCCATCAGCTCAGCATCTAGGATATCACCTGTTACCTGATGCACCTGACTATCAATATCGGCTAATTTATCCGGTGCTTGTTTATCCAGACAGACAACAGTCTTACCAATACTTAATAGGTAGCGGGCGATCGCACTACCAATAAAACCAAAGCCACCCGTAATTAATATATCAAACTCTTTCATCACAATCTTGAATACTCCTTATACTAAAGTTCTGTATTCTCAAAGCCAATATTGCTGAACAGATGCACTAAGAATGTCTCTCAGGCTTTGGCTTCGGGGTTAGATTGTATGATTCCCAGGTAGAGCTATATTGATGTACTATTTAATCAAAAGTTAAAAATTTTTTAGGAATTGTACAAATAGATCCGAGGAATTTTGATTTTAAAAATCCGAATAAACTCCTGTTTTTTTGTGTATTTTGTTAACAATTGCACAGCATTTATGAGCCATATTATTTTTTTTATACTACTGATATTTCTGTGAGTTTAATTATTGATTTTTATACGTTTTTATCTTGATATCAGGGAATCATAGCTACTTTATACTATCTAATCGATCTACAAACAGTTTAATGAATTGCTGATAGCAACAGTAATGAAAATGGATTTAATAAAAAATTTATTTTTTGATTGAATTTAAAGATTAATTACGATGGCAGATCTCAGCCAAAGTGGCTACATTTTTTTTAACTGTAGCTTAATATCCCAACTGAATTCTTAACCTTGGGATAGTAGGCGATAATATCGTAAAAAAGATTAAGTATCATGGTGAGTCATTTGGGATAACAGGGAATCATGAATCAATGATTAATCAGGAACGACCCACTATGCGAATCTTACAAATTATTCCGTCAATTTCCCTGGTTTATGGCGGCCCTAGTCAAATGGTGCGGGGTCTATCTGCGGCCTTAGCAGACCTTGGGGTTGAGGTGACAGTGTTAACCACAGATGCCAATGGAGACAACGGTCAGCCGCCAATAGATGTACCCTTAAATCAACCCATTCAGCAGGATGGGTATACAGTGCGTTACTTTCGTTGTTCTCCGTTTCGACGCTATAAATTTTCGATGAATATGCTGCGTTGGTTGTGGCAAAATGCAGCAGACTACGATTTAGCTCATATTCATGCTTTATTTTCTCCCATTAGTTCTCTCTCGGCAACTGTGGCGCGATCGCGAAACTTACCCTATATTCTGCGGCCATTGGGAACTCTCGATCCAGCAGATTTAAAGAAAAAGCAACAACTCAAACAAATTTACGCTAAATTATTAGAACGTGCTAATATTGCCGGATCTGCTGCCTTACATTTTACCAGTGAAGAAGAGGCGCGGATCTCCGAACGGTTTGGAGTGGTTACACGGGATATTGTCATGCCTTTAGGAGTTCATCCCCCCATTGCAGTGTCTCAAACCCCAACAGACTCCCAGCAACTGCCTCAGATTTTATTTTTATCTCGAATTGAACCAAAAAAAGGATTAGATATTTTAATTCCAGCTTTAGAGAACGTACTGGCTTCCGGAATTAAGTTTCAGTTTATTTTAGCTGGGGCAAATCCTCAAGATCCCAATTATGAAGCCCAGATTCAACAACAAATACAGCAATCTCCTTTAGCTAAATATACAACGATTACTGGATTTGTGACGGGAGAAAAGAAAGCGGCTTTGTTGCAAAATGCAGATTTATTTGTCTTACCGTCTTATTATGAAAATTTCGGAATTGCAGTGGCTGAAGCAATGGTAACCGGTGTACCTGTGGTGATCTCAACAGGGGTTCAGATTTGGCCAGCAGTTCAACAAGCGGAAGCGGGTTGGGTTGGTAAATGTGAAGTGGGCGAAATGACACACTTGATTCAAACAGCATTACAGAATGCAACAGAGCGATCTCGGCGAGGGGGCAACGCTCAAGCCTATGCCTTAAAACATTATAGTTGGAGTGCGATCGCCACTCAAATGATTCAAGCTTACAAGGCGGTTGTCAGTCAAGGCAATTAACGCTTTAAGGTTCTTGATAATCGGGGTGATGTTCTTCCAGCTTCGCATCTAAAATTTCAGACGCAGTTTGTGCTGAAATATCCATGATTTGCCACAGATAGGTGAGAAAGGTTTCTTCTTTAGCCGATAACACGCCATCAACTAATAATAAATCAATTGCAACGCTAAAGGCTGATTCTTGCAACTCCGCAGGTAGAGACTCTCGCGCCACGGCGACTAACGCATCGATCCCTTTGATTGATAACAAGTTAAACAGATTTTCCAACAATTCTCGTAATCGTTGTTCTGAGTAACCGGAAAACAGTTGTAAATCCGACAACAGTAACACAATCCGTTGACGTTCTTCGTCTGAGAGAAAGCCATCGGAGGCAATGGCAGAAACAGCGATCGCCGCGAACGCTTCTGCTGGAGTAAATGAGGTTCTGCCGTCGTTTTGACTTTTAAAAATTTTATCCAACAAATTCATGCAGCAATCATTCCTCCTGTAGGAGAGTGTATTAATTTAATCTGTTACATCCTAGCTGTTTTTGTTAAAAACTGGCAAATATACCTAATGCTTTATTGTTAATTAGAATCTTGAACAAATGACTAGAGCGAGTGATTACCGAGGTTAGAACGGCTAATATAATGACGAAAGTAGGAGTAACAGGGTCTAACAACCTACTTCTATTCTAACCTCTGAGTTGATTAAAAACTTCCCTCTAATATCAGTTGCCTCGGCCAGCAATCCCTGGTAATGTCAAACCATTAACTGCTGCCCGGTACGGTTCAACTTCTTCGGTATAGTTGATGGGAAGAACAGCAACCACGTTTTCATGGGGGCGAGGAATAATCACCCAAGTTTCCAACGTTGCCCCGAAGACTTTCTCTACGGCTGCAATGCCTGCATCAATAGAGGTTTTGACTTCTGACACATCTCCCCGAATGATCACGGTAAACCGCGCACTTCCGACTCGAATATACCCGACTAAGGTCACCCGACCTGCTTTGACCATGGCATCGGCTGCGGCTAAAACTCCGGGAAATCCTTTGGTTTCAATTACACCAACGGCTTGTTGTGACATTAATTCTCTCCTGAGCAGTTCAAATTCTGCGATCTTTGCAACTTTATTGATTGTATGAAGATTAGTGACCTTCGAGATCAAATAAAAAGTTATGTAAAGCTTTAACTGAGCTAATTGGTTGAGCCTGCTAATTTCTGACTAAACACGGAAAGGCTGGCTTTCTTCAGTAAAGTCAATGGGTAGTACCGCTTCTAGATTTTCCGGAGGATTGGGAATAGTGTAGTGGGTCATCAGTTCACTTCCGAATGTTTCTTGTGCCGCTCTAATTCCGGCTTCCATTGCGGGTTTTACCTCCGAAATCCCTCCTCGAATTGCAACCATAAACTGACCCCGTTCTGCTTTGTCAAAATGAACTATGGTGACTCGTCCGGCTTTAACCATGGCATCAGCCGCAGCGAGTATACCAGGAAAGCCTAGGGCTTGAATCACACCGACCGCTTGAGGCATTTTAAAGGTAATCTCCTAAAATCATTACACATAATATTCTGCTTGTATTGTACGACTCAACGGGGACGCTTGGAGACAAGAGGGACACAGGGGGGTGGGAATGAAGTCACCGAGTCTGTCGTGACGTTGCATGCCAGTTCTGTACGGGAGTCACCGACTCAGGAGTGGGGAGTGGGATCAAAAAACCCGTGCATGAAGCTGACGTAGACTTTTATGATGATTAATTATCCGGACTTGATATCATACGAACGTATTCCTTATCAATAGCGATCGCGATCACTCTAATACTCCGCAACAGTTTGTCTAAGAACCAAGAAAACCGTTAAAATCAGGAACAAAGTTATACAATTTAAAATCCTATTCAATTCCGCCATGACGACTTTAACGATTTTTAGCTGGAGTTTAGGGCTGCTATTGGCTGCCATGACTTTGCTGTTCATTTTCCGAATTGTCCTGACCTGGTATCCTCAAGCAGATCCGACTAAATTTCCGTTTAATATTATTATTGCACCGACTGAACCCTTTCTCGTTATCACTCGTAAACTAGTTCCTCCCATCGGTGGAGTCGATATCACTCCGATTATTTGGGTGGGTATTTTTAGCTTTTTACGAGAAGTTTTATTAGGTCAGCAAGGTCTGCTCAGAATGATGATGTAAACCGCTATTTTAAAATTTAGAAATACTCCCTATTTTTCCTTTATTTGTCCGGAGATAGTCATCCGTTTTTAGCCAAATCATTGTTCCTCTAACTCCCGCTGAAACCGCTATTTTTTCAAAAATCGTAGCAATTTCATCAACAAAAACGGGATAATCTTTTTTACTCGCTATTGCCGTGACTCCCCCACGAATATAGCCCGTTAATGGCTGAACTTCCTTCAGAGAAACTAACTCAATTTTACGGTTTTCTGACAGTTTAGCCAATGCCTTTAAATCTAATGCTGTATTTCCTGGAATAACTGCAAAACAAACCCCTTGGCGATCGCCTCTTGCAACTAAGGTTTTAAACACCTGTTCTGGGGGCAAACCCAGCTTTTCGGCTGTACTTTCTGCGCTGAGATCATTAATATCTACTTCATAATTCAGCAGTTCATACTGTATTTCTAAGTTCTCTAAAAGACGAACAGCATTTGTTTTCTTCATAACTCCTTCAGTCAATTTCTATGTATACTGCTCTACTGATTAAGCTATTCTAGTATAGGGGAGGCTAAAATCCTATTATTATTAATCTTTCTATCAGCTGTTGATTCATCAAGATTTAACCAAAATGATTGCAATAAAGACGCAAAACACGGGCAGAGATGAACCTCTGTAAAAGTACCTGATTTCCAGTAATCACATTAAAAGTTTATTCTATCTCATCTATAAGTTACTCCTTAACTGCGATCAATATTGAACATCCGAAAGCTTCGAGTCAACTGAGAATAGTTTTTAGGTGGTACTGACCCCACTGATGCTGGGCCATTAAAGAAAAAATTAGGAGGACGGGGTTGTTTTTTTTTAATCTCAGTGTTAGTTTATTCCTGTATAAATATCTATCAAGTCTTAATTTTTAGGAGTGAACAGCAATGGCAACGGAAACTCGTTCAGCAAATATTACTGATCTAATCGTCAATAGTACCAGTAACTGTTACCTGATTCCTCCAGAACAAATGGAGAAGATTCAGGAGACAGGAGTCGAAACCGATTTAGAACCGGGAATTCATGTCATTCGTATTCGTAAAGGTTCCTTTGACTATATTAAAATGATCCCAACGATCAAAAGGGTGAACCTTTAGTTATGCTGTGGACTTATGGGGGTAAATTTAAAAATCTGAAAACCAATAAAGTGGTTCCAGCCGGTTGGTCTACTTTAAATGGTTATGATGATACAGTGACATTAGCAGTAATAGAAAAGTCTACACTGTGTGCTTTTTTCTTTGACACCAATACTGATGATAATGATGGAGATGTAACAGTTTCTGTTGTTAAAATGGGTGAATTGAGCGATATTGACTAAGATTTAAAATTCAATGAGGTTGAAAAGTATTAGATTGCTTTTCACCTTATTTATTCCCATGGTTTGTAAGTTTTATCAATAATTTGATCTAAATTCTACTTCTGTCATTTATTTTAAAAAATAGTATCATATTACTATAAAGTAGCTAATCAAATAATTACAAATATTTTCAAGACTTTTCTCAGCTGTAAATAGTTTTCCCTTTATGGGAAGGAGTTATCCTTATGTCTTTTGTCAATGGTACAATCATGCAATATTTCCATTGGTATGTCTCTAATGATGGCAACCTCTGGAATGATACGAAAAATCATGCAAAAGACCTTGCAGAAGCAGGAATTACAGCCCTCTGGCTACCTCCAGCCTACAAAGGTATGGGCGGCACCTACGATGTCGGGTACGCCGTTTATGATATGTATGATTTAGGAGAATTCGATCAAAAAGGAACCATTCGGACTAAATATGGCACTCGTCAACAATATTTAGATGCAATTGAAATATTACAAAGCTATGGAATTCAAGTGTATGCAGATGGGGTTTTAAATCATCGCATGGGGGCGGATAACACAGAAGAAATGTGGGCTACGCCGTTTTCTCAAGATAACCGACTTCAGCCGATAGGCGATATCCGAAGAATTAAAGCCTATACTCATTATACCTTTCCCGGACGTAATCAAAAATACTCAGATTTTGAATGGCATTGGTGGCATTTTGATGGAGTAGATTATGATGATTTTACCGGAGATTCTAATAGTGTTTATTTACTCGAAGGCAAACAATTTGATGATTATGTCGCTTTAGAAAAAGGCAACTTTGCTTATTTGATGGGGACTGATGTTGACTTTCAACATCACGAAGTCCGAGAAGAACTACTACGATGGGGAAAATGGTATCTCGATACAACAAAAGTCAATGGTTTTCGGCTTGATGCGATTAAACATATTTCCTCTTGGTTTTTCCCAATATGGTTAGATGAATTAGAAAATTATATTCAGAAAGATTTATTTATTGTTGGTGAATATTGGTTTAATGATGTACATACCTTGCATTGGTATTTAGATGCAGTCGGTAACAGAATGTCAGTATTTGATGTACCGCTTCATTACAACTTTCATTATGCTAGTAAAGCCGGGGGAAATTATGATATGGGACGTATTTTAGAGAACAGCATGATGCAACAACGTCCCACTCATGCCGTGACATTTGTCGAAAATCATGATTCTCAACCGTTACAAGCCTTAGAAGCCCCCGTTGAACCCTGGTTTAAACCCTTAGCTTATGCGATTATTTTATTACGTTCAGAAGGCTATCCTTGTATCTTTTATGCGGATTATTATGGGGCAGAATATGAAGATTATGGCCCGGATGGGAACCGTTATCATATCTATCTTCCCTCTCATCGTTGGCTAATTGATAAGTTTTTATATGCCCGTCGCCATTACGCTTATGGCCCGCAATATGATTATTTCGATCACTTTAATACCATTGGTTGGACAAGGCTGGGAAATGCAGAACATCCCCAAGCAATGGCAGTGATTATGAGTGATGGGGCAGCGGGTGATAAATGGATGGAAGTGGGTAAACCCAATACAAAATTTGTAGACTTAACTGAACATATTACTGAACCTATTTATACCAATGAATGGGGTTGGGGACAGTTTCGTTGTAACGGCGGGTCAGTATCTGTTTGGATAGAAGCATAAACCCCTTTAGTCCCCCCTTAAATCTGGGGGGAAACCCATTCGTCCTTCTTTATGTTGGCAGCCCCTATAACCTGCTGCAATCATCTGGAAAACTCTCTGTTAAGAGATATTAATGAGGTTGATATTTCTTTGAAAATCCTAAATGGCTCTCAAATATGCTAGAACATGAAATATAAGTGTAGTATGCTGCCAACTCATGAACCGACAAGATGTAATTAATGCTTACCAGGCAGGACAGCGAGTATTTGAAGAGCTTGAAGATATTGATCTTAGTGGTGTCGATCTCAGCCATAGCGATATAGATGAGCTAAAAAATGTATTTTTAATCGGAGCAAACCTCAGTCATAGCAGTATAGGTTCGCTAGAAAATGTATTAGCTGAAGGCGCAAATTTCAGTCATAGCAGTATATATAATATTAATCATTCCTGTCTACAAAAAGCAAATCTAACTTATGCAGAGTGCGGGGATTTTGAAAATGTGGACTTTCAAAGAGCAAATCTCAGTTATAGCTATTGGAAGGTAGGCAGTACTGATAATTGTAACTTCCGCGAAGCCAACTTAAGCTATATAGAGATATGTGAACATATCTTTTGTAATTGCTGTTTTACAAAAGCTGATTTTCGTAATGCTTGTTTTTGTTATTCTATACATTTTGCAGGACCATCTTTGTGTAAAAATATCATAGATTTTAGTGGAGCTAATTTTGATAATGCCTATTTAGGATATTGTAGTTTTGATGAGTGTAATTTGAGTGATGCAACTTTTCGCCACACTTATATTAGAGACGCAGACTTTAGCTATAGTAGTGGTAATCTATGTAACTTTACAGGAGTGATTTGGGAAGAAACTTTCTTCTCTAATAAAAGTTCTATTCCCGAAACAGTTGATGCTTTAAAATTAGGCGCAATTTTACTTCAACCTGGAATGAATTACAGTAATGTTGATTGGTCTAATTCCCAACTGACAAGTCTGAATCTAAGTAAAGCTAACTTCACAGGAGCTAATTTAACAGGAGTTAATTTTTATCGGAGTGATTTAAGTGATACCAATTTGTCTAAAGCCAACTTAAAAGGAGCTGATTTGAGTTATTCTAATTTAGAAAAAGCTAATTTAATGGCAGCTAATTTAATGGCAGCGAATTTAGAAAAAGCTAACTTAACGGCAGCTAATTTAACAGGAGCTAATTTAGAAGAAACTAACTTAACAGAAGCTAACTTAACGGCAGCTAATTTAACAGGAGCTAATAATTTAATAAAAAATAAATTAGCTAATGCAATTTTCAGTAATACGATCATGCCAAATAGCACTATTCGATAATATTCTGTATCCTAATAACTTGACAGACTCAAGCTATACCATTAATCTTTAAAAGTTCTGGTTTTCGATGACAACTGATTAGAATGAGGTATATTTTCTATGAAACTCAGACCTGCTGTTGCAAAAGATCTTCACTTTATTCTCAATCAAGAAACCCGTGAAGAATTCCAACATTTAATCAGACGTTGGAGTCCTGACGAACATTTGAGTAATCTTAAAAATCCAGACAAAGGTTATTTTATGATTGAAAATGATCAGAGTGAAGTTCTGGGTTATATCATTTTATCGGATTTAAAATCTGTTCATCACTGTGTTTTTTTACAACGAATCGTTATCGCGCAACCTGGAAAAGGACAGGGTAAAATAGCGCTGAAGTTAATCATGCAAAAAGTGTTTGAGGACTATAAAGCCCATCGCTTTTGGTTAGATGTATTTGAATATAATCACCGGGCGAGACACGTTTATAAATCTCTGGGTTTCAAAGAAGAAGGCAAATTACGAGAAGCTTTTAAACGGGAAGATAAATATCATTCACTGCTGATTATGTCAATCCTAAAACATGAATATTTTCTGTCAGTAGGCGTTGCTGAAAAGTAATGATAAATATTCTAAAATTCAGAATATGATCGCAAAGTTGGCGCGCGAGCGGGCGCATTTTCCTAAGGCCCAAAATGTAACTCCACCAAAACCCGTAAAAACGGCCATCGTCGTGGCTAATAATGTTTCCAATGCCGAGTATATGGTCGCCAATTCGTTGAATCACCTAAAATCCAATACCTCCTAAACAGAAAGAAAATTAGACTCAGTAAGAGTAGTTGTATCTACTCCTGTGACAGTGGCTAAAATTTCTTTAGTCTGATCAACAAGAATACTGTTACCCGCGAAAGAAAGTTCGCTAAATGTTAAACCGCCTGACAAACCAATGGAGTCATTTCCATTATTAAAATCAGTAATGGTATCTGCTCCCTCTCCAGTAGCTAGGACGAAAATATCATCACCTAAATCACCATATAAAACATCGTTTCCTAAACCACCGTTTAGAATATCTTCACCTTTACCGCCGTAGATAACATCATTACCTTCAAGCCCAAAGAGTTCATCTTCACCCCGGCCACCGAGAATCGAATCAAAGTATTCACTGCCAGAAATAGTGTCATTGGCTAGAGTGCCGATAATCTGATAGACAGGAGCATTCCCAAAATTAAGATCGCTAATGGACTCATCGCCTGTTACCTGTATCTGGTAATTAACTTCGTTAAACTGCCTTCCATTAACAGGTTGTAAATCGCGATTATTAGATTCTACATTAGCACTTGCTAAAAAATCTTGGTATATATCGATTTGTTCTGAGGATACTTCGATAGGTTCTTCAAAAACAAACCAATTAACATTTTCGCTAAACGGTGGAGTGGTCAACGAACCATTATAATACCATCCCGAATTGTCTGGTAATAACTCGGCAATTTCCAGTGATTCGCTAAATTCTACGCTGTCTGGCAGTTGTCCGTTTGTTGCGAGCTGTGAGTCTACAGTATTAAAAACGGGGGCTAATGTTGGGTTGAATTCCCCCTCTTCAATAAACACACCAAGGACTGTCAGTCCTCCAGCTTCGTTGCCATGTACGATGTGCATTTCTAGATCGAAAAGCTCGCCGTTGACGGCGTGTTCGCTTTCTGAATGAAAATGAATATTAACTAGTTCAAACTCTTCTCCGTTAACATTGACAAAGTTATTATTTCCTGCGCCATAGACCAATTCAAAACTGTTGCCTTTATTTTCAATTTCTATTGCTCCTTCACCATCGTAGCTAGTTTTGAGAATCTCGTTGAACTCAGTCGGGGCAACGTTAACAATATCGACACCAGATTGGAAATCGTCCGTGATACCAGACTCAACTTCTATTGTCTCTGTAGCAAAAGTCGGCGTTGTTTGTACTAAGCCTGACTGGCTCACTTGGCTAACTATATAGGAATCCGGGGCTAAATTTGAGAATTCGTAAAACCCAGAGTTATCTGTCGTCACTGTTCCTACGATATTGCCACTAGAATCAAGTAATTGAATTTCAAAATTCTCTAATCCCGCTTCTTGTAAATCCTGAACTCCGTCAAAATCAAGATCGCTAAAAATCGTGCCTGTAATTGAAGCTACCATATTCAACACTAATTAATGTTATGTTCTGTTAACAATGGTATATTAAACCGGATTCTTCGATACTTGTTATGCTAAATTATTACTTAAATGCCAAAATAATAAGCCTATGCCCTTAAAATGATCGAAATTGATCAACTTAAATCCACAACCTTTTAAGAGATTGTTTGTAAATAAAAGAAAAAGAGTGTGCTATGAATTAAACAAAGTAATTCGGGAAAAACTCAGAAGAATCATCAGGAAGGAATTCTTATGTTAGTGCAGCAGTCATAGATAGTCAGTCCGTTGATTAATCATAGATTCTACTTCTTTTTCAGTTAAGTTATTTCTTTGAGCTACATTAAGTAAATTACTATTAATAACTGCTTCAACAATGAATTGAGTATATCTTGTTGTATATTTTTGCCTTTTTTTAACAAAACTTAATTCTTCACTAAAAGGTTTTGAGCAAAATTTACACTTAAACTGTCTTCGATTAACTCTTAAAAATATTTCTTTTTCTCCCCAGGGTAGATCTTTAACTAAATGCCAATGATTTTGGTGGAGACGATGACTCACTTTCTGGCAGGCTGGACACCGAGCTGTTTTTGAGCTAGCTTCTACCTCTAAAATTATAGTTTTTTCAATTTCTTTTTTTGATTTGACTATTACTCCGGACAGATGGAGAATTTGAGTCAGCTCTCGCTTCATCTCTGCTTATTTTTAGAAGTATTTATAACATTTTAGCATAACAAGTATCGAAGAATCCGCTTTCTCAACAAAATCCCTTCATTCCAGTTCTTTACTGCCAAACCCCCTTTTTATGGCGTTGCTGATTTGATGATAAATATGGGTGCGGCTTTGATTACTGTATACTCCGTGGATCTAATGCATCTCGCAACCCATCTCCTAATAGATTAAATGCTAATACAGTCAAGATAATTAATAATGCTGGCGGCCAAATTAACCAGGGTTGCAGTACTAAAATAGAGGCATTTGTGGCAGAAGACAGTAAATTTCCCCAAGAGGGATCGGGTTGTTGAATGCCTAAACCAATTAAACTGAGTACAGATTCAGAAACAATAAAACTGGGAATGGCTAAGGTGGCTGAGATAATTACATAAGTTGCAGTTTGAGGTAAAACATGACGCACAATAATATAAAAAGGATTAGCCCCCATCACTTGAGTCGCCTGAACAAATTCTCGTTCTTTAATGGATAAAACTTGTCCACGAATCACCCGCGCTAACCCCGCCCAACTGATGAATGAGATAATCACAACAATCAGTAAAAATCGTTGAGTACTTGTCAGTTGTGGCGGTAAAATAGCGGCTAAAGCAACGAGTAAATAAAGTCCTGGAATCGTCATTAATACTTCGGTCACTCGCATAATTAGACTATCTAACCAGCCGCCAAAGTAACCCGAAATCCCCCCGACTAACATTCCTAAAGGGAAAGATACTGTAATACCTACTAAACCAATACTTAAGCTAATTCGCCCTCCGTAAACAATGCGACTAAATTGGTCACGGGCTTGTTCATCAGTCCCGAGTAAATTAAATTTAGCTTCACCAATTGCACCGAATAAGTGACGGTTTCCCGGAATAATACCCAGCCAGCGATAGGATTTTCCCTTGACAAATAAACGGAGTGGTGCAGGTTTGTCAAAGTCAACAATGATTTGACGTTCTCCGGTTTCAATCTCCACTGGCCCCTGAGTGGTGGGGTAAACGTGGGGGCCAATAAATTCCCCTTCAGGAGTCCGCCAATAGATTGTAGTCGGCGGTAACAATGAACCGTCTAATTGTGACTCATACGGGCTATAAGGTGCGATAAAATCGGCTGCAAGTACGCTTAGATAAAATATAATTAAGATGATTGCACCTAATCGCGCTAAAGGATTTTTTTTCAGTCGTTGCCACCACTTCATAACTTAATTGATTAATTCTTAAAAGGTTACTTATATTTGCTATTGTAACTTGCTCGCTGAAATTTACACACTTAACTTTTCTTGTTCGGGTAATGGTTCAATATCGGCATTGTCTTCTAAGGGGTTAGAAAAGAAAGAACCCGTTTGAGGTGGAGAAGCCGGGTCTAAAACCACTTCGACAATACTTTTAATCACACCCGTTAATGGAATGGCTAAAATTACCCCAAGTAATCCTCCAATTTTTCCACCCAATAGTAAAGCGGTCAAGATAATCACCGGACTTAATCCGGTTAGATTTCCCATAATTCGGGGTGCGACTAAGTTATCTTTTATTTGTTGAAATAAAATCGCCATTCCAAATGCTTGTAAGGCTAACCACCAGTTAATACAAGCAATAATCAAGGTAACCGTTCCAATCCCAATCGTTGCCCCAATTAAAGGAATAACTTCCATTAAACCGATAAACACAGCAAAGACCAGGAAATAAGGCACTTTCAATAGCCAAAATGAGACAGATAACGTGATTGCCATAAACAAGCCTAAGAGAAATTGACCCAGCACAAACTGTTGTAAATTCTTAGATAAAGAGTCTGTTAAAATTAGCCGTACTTTTGGGGAAACAATACTGGTTAATCCTTGCCAGAGACGCTCACCATCTAACAGCATATAAAAAGAAAGAACCAGAATTAAAATAATATCAATTACCCAATTAAAGGTTCCCAGTACGACACCAATACTGGTGCTAGCAATCGTTTGTATTTGTTCTTGTAGTTTAGTTAAAAGTTGCTGTTGCAATAATCCGACTTCAAACGGTAAATTATTTTCAATACTCCAATTTTGAAAACTGGTTAATTGTTGTTGTCCTGATTCGATTAACTCTGGAAATTTGACAATAAATTGACCGCCTTGTCTCAATACAGGGGGAAGGAGGGTTAAACCAATCAAAATGACCAATAAAGCAGCAGTTAAATAAACTAAGCCTGCCGCAATTCCTCGAGGAATCAGCTTTTGCAGTTTACTCACGGCATAATTGAGAACAAATGCAATCAACCCTGCCGTGACTAAAATACTAACCAATTCACCAATGTATTCCAATGCACTAATGGTTAACCAACCGGTTACTAAAATTAGCAGCCAGGTAATTAAAGATTGTTGAATAGGAGAAAATATATTCTTCATCATTAAAATAGCGATAATCTCTAAATCGTTAATTGAAATTGATTAAACAATTACTGTTTTTATCTAGTGTACAAGAAATGAGTTGAACTCAGATTAAATGTTTGCGATCGCATTTCTGATGGGTATCCTTAAAATATTAATGTATTCGGTTAATTTAAAGAAGACCTTGAAACCCATGGCACAAGGCAGACGAAAGTAGCAATCCGGAATTTATATCAGATTAATTCAGGAATGAAGCGATCGCAAGTTGTGGTAATCACTCAAGTGCTCTCTCTCGGGGGAATTTACCATGTTTTTACAAAAAATTATTCAGCCTTTCACCCTAATCTCAGTGTTTATCTCTACCCTAGGTGGGTTGACTATACCCGCCTTTTCTCAACCTCTACTCTCCAAAACCCCTGAAACCAGTAAACTCAGTTTCCGAGGCATGGCCCCTGAAGTCGGAGAAATCGGGAAAGAGTATATTATTTTTCTAACTGATAAAAATAATCAAACTTACGGTTTAGTTTATCTGCCCAACTCTGATATTGGGGCTTGTTTTCAAGGGGCTTATCAAGCTTCAAGCAATCAAATTCAAAATTTAACTTATGCCTATCCTATTATAGGAATAGACAATTCAGGTGGCTGGGAAATGAACGTATCAAACTCGGCATTAAATTTAACAGAATTTCCTCATAAACTAAATGTAGCAGATATTCATCCGGCTGCTAAAGATTGGTTTAATCGATGTCAAAGTGTATTTCAGAATTAATCATTTATTTAAATACTCCTTTTTTAAATTGTACATAAAAATGATAATATTTTGGGAGTTAGTTTAATCATCAGGAATTTGTCATGCCTTTGGGAATGTTAGTCGAGGGAAAGTGGACAACTGAATGGACAGAACAAGGAAAAAAAGGTGAATTTAACCGGATGCCAACGCGGTTTCGCAATTGGGTTACAGCCGATGGTTCGAGTGGTTATAAAGCCGAACCCAATCGTTATCATCTTTATGTTAGTTTAGCTTGTCCTTGGGCGCATCGCACATTAATTATGCGGAGTTTAAAAGGACTTCAAGAGATTATTAGTCTTTCAATTGTTGATCCAGAAATGGGTGATAATGGTT
>CAYNXM010000203.1:0-4943 GCA_964401105.1 uncultured Lyngbya sp.
TTTAAAGGTGCGAACTACGATGTAGACGATGATATATGCTATTCAGTAGATGTTGAAAATGCTATTGTTGGTAATACTACTATGTCTGGTGGAGAAGTTTTGTGGTAGAAATTTTGCTGATGAAGATTTTCTCAACAGAAGCTTATGATCAATGAGAGAACTTGGCAGCAGTTTCAAGACGGGCGAACCATATAACAAAAATCACAAGTAGAGATGTCCCATGGAACGCCCCTACTCTGTGATCTACTCAACTGAAAAACGCTTTGTAGCGCGCCGAAAAGCCGCAATTATAAAATCTTAGCTTCTTGGGTTTCAATGATGTTCTCAATCTCATCAGGAAGATTGGCAAAGAAGTCATAGCCCGTTTTATTCTCGATGTCTCTTACGTTAGTTAAAACTGGCTGTTTTTTCCATTCTCCTGCTTTATATTTGCGATTTTCCGTCCAAAAACCAACTGCATAAGTATTCTCATCTGCATCTGCTCCAGGAGCATCCACAACTAGCATCACTCTCCATAAATACTGAGGAATAGTAATAGGTTTGACTTCCTCTGGATTAAAGTTATATCGAGATGGCACCTCATCCCAATTTAATGATTCGTCTCGTGTCAACTCACCTTTACTTCCATAAGTCCCACTAATGACATAAACTTCATTTCCCTCTTTGGCAAAGTTATGAGTGTAACCTTCAATCTGTTGCCAAAAACCTTTACCATTATGCCCTTTATGTTGTGGGACAATATTTGATAGTAAATTAACAGCAAGGAAAGCATCCTTTGTTCTTGGAGCATTATGGCTAGGATCGTAATTTCCAGGATTCCTATTTCGGTCTACTCGAGGAACTAGATGACCCATAATATAGGTAGAAGTGGTTGTTTTTCCATTAATAGTTTCCTCGAACAATCTTCCTTTACTTGGTTGGTCTTTTATATCTCCACGTTTATCAAGCTCAAACCTTTGATAATCATTTTCTGACACTTGATAAAAACCTTTAGGCAAAGTTATATCTTCCCTCAAATCGCGAGATTTTGCTTCTCCAAACCTTAAGGATTGTTGATTTTCAGGCTCGTCATACAGCCAAGACTGATTAAGAACCCAACTAGCCCAATTAGCTATATTCTTCTCACCATTATACGACAGTACATACTGAGGTCTTTCTAACAGCAAAGCTTCCTGATATGGGTTATTTTCCAAATTGGCATCACTATAAAACGCTTCTTGTACCTGGGAACCATTAGGATTACCTTCTTGAGGAATCGGCTTGCCAAATCTCAGATGGGAACTCTGAAAGAAAACATCATCTACATAAACTTTTGCAGTTTGACTCGGATCTACTAACTTAAAGGTAATGTTAGCAACTTCACCATGTAGACCTGAATTCTGGGGAATATCTACTTGGAACGTTTCAAATCCTACAGTAGCATAGTCGAGTTTATAACGAGCATCATGGGAATGATCGTCAGGATTTCCAAAAATATCCCTCTGATAATTTCTTTGTTCATCCTTAAGACTCTGACCTTTTATCCCTAAATCTACCTGTTGCAGCAGGAAGGTCTCTGTAATAGTGTCTTCAGAAGACTCTATAGTAACTTCAAGCTGCTTTTGAGGCAGTTGTTGGTTGTTTTCTTTTGCTTGCCTCACTTCCTCTGCTGTATAGAACCCTTCGGGAACGTGAAGGTCAAACCGCAATGAACCCCAGTCAGGTATCCGGAGCCGATTATGAGTCATAGACTCACCAGACGGCAATTCCACCGCATAGCTTTGACTCTCTTCGGATGAGGGTTGTTCCTTACCCAATAGTTCTAAATGACGTTCTAAGCTAGGAATTTCATACACATTCACCAAATTCCCTCCCCTTACTTCCGGATTAGAAGAGGTGCTGGATTCTGAATTGCTTGTGGCTGTCGTCGCTACAGGCTCAGACTCTATATCCTGATGAAATGACCATCCCGGAATCGCATTCGTCGTATTTAAAGCTTGAGCTAAAATAGAATCGGGCTTAGAAACCGCATCAAAATTACCATTAAACACAGTCGGTACGGGAAAATCTCCTTGGTCATGGCGATCGCCAGTATTTTCAAAACTCACAGGTACTCGCTCCTCAAGATTCGACTCCGGCCGCAAATACTTTCCACCACCAAGCACCGAATAAAACCAACCCGTACCAATACCCTCACTTGGGGCATTCTCATCCCCTAACTCAAAAGTTGTCTTCTGGTGGTCTGGAATGTACCAAGGATTCGGTACACCCGGAAAATCTGGGTTATATAAATGCTCGTGATACCCATCTCCCAAACGACGATACAATTCATCCGGGGATTTAAGCATCTCTAAATTAGTCGTACCATCGTACCAAGAAAGTACCCGTCTGTGAGTTGCACCGAAACCTGCCAATCCCGGTATCCCATCAGTTTCCCGCGTAAACCCAGCCCGACTATTTTCGTAATTCTCTTCAGCGGAATTCGTACCCAAAAAGACATTCAAATCCGCATTCTCAATCAAGCGTCCGGCTGGCGTTGCTGTCAATTCCAACAAGCTTGGGTCTAACTTCGGTACCGTTTGATAGTAGTTATCCGCAAAGGTAATATTCTCCCAAACCTGTATTTCTGGTTCATTGAAATCACCGAACCCTTCTTCGCCCACAAAAGGAACCCATGCGGGTAAAGAAAAACCGGGCTGCTCAAAATCGTGGGGGTCAATGGTTGTCATTTGCAAATCCCGAACTTCTTGGCCTTCAGAGTCTAGTTGAGGAGTGCCATCCGAGTTCAGAGGTCCCCCGGCGTGGGGAAAGTGAGTTCCAATGCGCTGAATCATTTCACTATTGACCACAGTACCGCGACTGAAACCAATAAAATGTAACGGAGAGTTGAAAACAGCACCTTGCTTGTTGACAACAGAGCCATCAATATTTTCGACTGTTCCTCCTCCCCCTAGTTGTTGGTCGAGTTCGACAAGAGAAGTAAATATTACATCAGCAGCTCCTTCAGTGAAACCCGAGTCAGGAATTGAGGATTGATTATCACCAGACCAATCAGTTAGTAGCACTAAAGGTTGACGATAATAATCAGAAATCTCAACATCCGGCAAAAGGCGACCCTGTTCGTCGATGGCATCCCAATTGCCTGTATCGGAATTGTACTGCATCACTAAACCCTCACCACCAGAGTCTGCGATATTATTCCCTAAGTCGTAAATACTATCGGGAATTCCCGAACCTTCTGTAGGAGGCTTAAAGCCATGAGTAATCACACTGATGCTGCTGAAAGTCTTTTTAATATTATGTTTGGGATTTCTGGTCTCGAAACTGCCAAATTCAAGTTCCACGTTTCCATTGTTATCGAGAGCTTGAACTGCCCAATGATAATTCTGTCCAGCAGTCAAAGTCAATTCGTCTGGTAGAGTAAAGCGAGATCTAGTATTTGGCTGACCGCTTGTCGGCGCAGAAATTTTAGTTTTCCCATCGTGCCAATACCACTTTCGTGTATCCTGCTTCCAAGTAGCCGTCAAAATGCGATTCGGATTAAAATCATCAACGCCATTCCAAGGTCTTGTTAGTAAATCCTGTTTCTCAGAAATACTCAATTCCGGCAACACAGAAGCATCTGACAAATCAACCACATCATCCCACGGCAATAAGCCATTACCCTCATCAAAGACGCTGACAAACAAATTAACCTCTTCGATATTCTTAGGTGCTACACCATCAAACTTCCACTTCAACGTTGGAGTCAAATCGGGAGTGCCATCCGATTCAACTAAATTGACCACCTTCAAATCCAACCAATCGCCACCAGTAATCGCAATTCCCCGTGGATTTCCACCTACAGGTATTGGGCCTTTACTCGAATCTTCTGGCACTCCAAAGGTAAAATCATTACGCTGCCTGTTCTCATCAATAATCTCATAATCAGCAGCTATACTAATCTCTGGATTAATATCATCAATAGGTACCGATTCAAAATCAGCGGATGTTACTGTCCGCGCTGTATTCTGATTAAAAAATGGTGAACCTACACCTCGCTCAAAAGAATCAATCTGATAATCTTCAGGGGATGAGAGTGTCTCAATCATCTCCTCCACATCAAAAATTAAGACATCACCACTAGTACTCAAATGTGGATTAGAAACATACAAATACTTATCATCATTACTCAACACCAAATCGTAAGTCGTTCGGTTTGGCAGTGGTCGAGTCGCAGCTATCAACTGCGGATTTTCGCCTAATGGATCTTTAATAATCCCGACATTACTACCATTTAAGACTTCATCATCAAAAAGTGCCCTGAAGTTACGACCTGCTACAAAGGCATAAGAGCCATCTTTGGTTACTGTTACGCCTGAACCCTCATTTACATCAAAATAGTCTTGCTCAGACCCCAAACCTAAAGGAGTATAACGAATTTCTGCTTGCCAATTCAGGGGGTGATCATTGGTAACTTCTAGTACTCCAAAACCATTGAAATCAAAGTTTCGGTTGCCGCTGGTAAAAGTCATCATCTCAGCTTCATGACTCGCCGAAATCCCCATTGCACCTTGCTCGGTTTCTATCCGACCTATTTGTTCGTGCCACTTATTAGAATTGACTTCCTCCGGCTGGGGTTTGTCCTTGGCATCGACATTCACTGCATAAATATAACCATCTTTAGCAGTAACAAATAATCGCCTTTCATCGCTACTAATTTCTAATCTGTTTAAGCCTTTTGTAGTCTCTAGTTCTATTGTCTCTACTACCTGATGATATGTACTCGAAAATGGGTCAATATCTAACACATAAACATTGGGTTGACTTTCATCGGCGATATAAGCATATTCATCTCTCAACCCTATAGCAATATCTAGTGGTTTCGCCCCATCCGGCAACGGAATGGGATCGACTTCTTCCGGTGTATCTGGCAAATTATCCACCTGTGACAATGTCATCGGGTCTACTACAGCTACCCCGCC
>CAYNXM010000204.1:0-3251 GCA_964401105.1 uncultured Lyngbya sp.
ATCTTAGGAATGGAATTGTGGGGGGATTTAGCTGAGGAGTTAATGAGAACTAAATGCAATAAGCTCCCTGATTTTCAGAGGGGTCATAGAGCCATGAAGCTTATTCAGTCTACTTTTTAGCTCCCTTGTCACCCCGTCAGGGGCAATCCCTCATCTGAGAGTCGAACTCAGAAATCGCTTTAAGTGGCTATAAATCCAAAGCGTCGCAACAGAGCTGAGGGAGTTTAATTTTAAGCAGCTTTACGTCGCCGCTGGCTATTCGATTGATTCTGTGCCGATTGGATCACAAACTTCTGTTGTTTCTTGGTCTGACGTTCACGCGCCTTGATTACGCGATCGCAATCTTTCGAGTCGTAATAATTTATCATTGTTGATATACCTAAATATCTGGTTTACATTTGTGGGTTCTCTTCACGCACCCACATTTTTTATGGAAATGTATTGCACTAGGGACATCACTCTTACTTGAGAGGAAATAAGGCAGCGTTGCCCGAACTGTAACCCGTATCAGTTCCACGGGGATCTTCTCAGATCAATGGTGTAGTTGTGTCGGTTTAGCTTCGAGGCTTTGGGTTCCGTCTGAGCTGGGTTTCGCCTAACTGGTGTTATCCCTAATGGCTTTACGGTAATTGCCTCTTGCTAACTTGAAAGTATTATATCACGAATAATTATTTTTATGAATATCGTTACTTCCATGAGTATCATTATTATCATTATATGTAGGGCAGTTTTAGACTAGGAGATAAAGTAATCGAAAAGGAATTGATGGCACAAAAACGACGAGCCACTGTAGAAATCGACGATATATATGAGGTCGTCGAACAAATAGCCAAAACACACCGCAGAGCAATGGCGGCACAGATGCGTCTATTTGTAGATGAGGCGTTAGTGATGCGTGGTGTACTTACTCCCGAATCTGTTCAGTTACCCCCAGACACAATAGAGGCTATGAAAAATTACATCGACAAAGAGCCGTTTTCAGAAGATGAGGATGAGGAGGTCAGGGATCTATGTTGTGATTTTCTTAAGCGGTTAGCGGCTGGCGAAAAAGTAGCCAATGGAGAATTAGCAGCCCTTGCTCACTTACTCGGTGTCCGGCCTGAGATATTAAAACGAATCCGCGATCGCTATTTAGATGGGGAGGTGAAAAATGATCAATCTATTGCAGCGTCCTGATTGTGAGATTGCTGTGGGGGTTGAGAGTTTCCGGTTCTCTTTCCCATCCAAAACCGCAGCGTTAAACTTTGTGAAAAGTCACACAGAGGCGATCGCCTACATTGTGGGGCATTGGAAATTTAAAGAGGCGCTGGTTAGCTATCCCAACTGCGACTCACCTATACCAATCACTTCCGAATTGTTTGATGAAACACTTGTAACTAAGGATTATACCGATATGTTGTATGGATTAGTGACCGACCAATGGAAACGGTTGATCTCGGAAATTAATAACGAATCGCGCCCTACTTTTCTGGTGTCGATGGTTCAACACAAAAATATTCTGGTGAACCCTGCCGCTTGTGAAATGATGGGTTGCTCATCTGAGGAATTGTTACGGCGTGATCTTGCTCCACTTTGGGTTCCACCAGGAGAACTCAAGCCCATTAATTATAGTGTTCAGTTACCGCCCTATCTTGAAGAGTTCAATAAATTATTAAGACAACAGACTGAACTGTTTAACCATAGTTTCTCTAACTGGAAACCTGCCGGGGATAACAGTGATGCAACTTGGACTACTTGGAACGATGATCTAAGGGTTGAAGTGATCGATGGTCATCCCTATCGATTGATGCGAGTCAATGGGTTTGAAGTTGCCACTGTTTAACCTTAAAATTTATCCAAACATTTTCTAACCCATCACATTTAACTTTGATATCTTTCAAGCCCTTTCGGTTCTGTTTAACTGGAAGGGTTTCTTATTACAAAGAAAACACTAAAACGACTGAACTGCAACCTTTCCGTTATTCAGATATGAATAAAATATTCAGATATGAATCAAGACTTTATTGATGTTAACTTATGAATTTTATGATATAATGGCTATTGAAAAACCCCAGCTAAACACTACAAAGCCAGGGTTAGAAATAGTTTCTAATTCTATTAAGTTTTGTATGAAGTTTAGCTAGGGGTCAGCTTGTAAAAACATACAGATATTATGGCATGAAAACTTTTCAACTGACAACCTTTGATCCACTCTCTAGTCCATTCAAAGCTATCCAACGTTTTGATGAACAAGGCAATGGGTTTTGGTATAGCGTAGAGTTGTTAGAGTTATTAGGGATGAGGTTACAAACGCATAATTCAATACTAACCACTGAACAGACAGCGTTATTAATCTTAGAAGCTGCTGCACAAAAAACCTTAGAAACATATCTAGGATCAGCTTTGGATGCTTTTTGGTTACACATTCAAGCTGCTAATATATACAACATGGGAGAAGGACAACAGTCTGCTGCTGCCTTATTCAACGCTGTTCTAAGTAACATAATGAGAGATGGTAGCATAGGACGAGCTAGCAAACATCAGCTTTTACCTATTATAAAAAAGTATTGGAGATCAATTACTGACTTAGATGGCAACCTTGTGGATGGGAGTGGGCAGGGTACTGTTAAGCACAGACCCGACTTTTTCTTAGAAACAGGTGATAAAAAATATCCTGTTTACGTTAGACCTTATAATTACAGCACCGCTGATGTAAAGAAATTAAAGGGTTACATACGTGCTTTTAAATCCGAAAAAGGGATAGCCGTTGCTCCAGGGTTTGCTGTGAAACAGCCATCAAACATTGAGCTTGTAAAAATTGACATGGAAAAAGCCCTAGAACTAGAAGGGTATACGCGATTATCACACATTATCGAAAACCGAGTTAAGGAGTTTGTTTGAAAATAGTAGACATCCTCTCCGGCAACTCCTGATCGGGGAATGGTCAATGGTGGGTGGCTGTTGACAAGGCTTGTTATTCGGTTCCTGAATCTGAACTAATTTGGTTATCAGCTCCACCGCCGCCAGTACCGGAACTAAAACCTCAGTCAAAGCTAGTAGGATTGCAACCGGGAGACAAAATCAAAATAGCTAATATTGTTCCCGATGCTTACGCTGTCCATAGGGGTCTGACGGGTAGAGTTGAAGCGATCGCGTCTGACAAAGCCACAATCAAATCAGCAGGCAAGACCATCACCATCCCTCGAAAATATATTGAACTTGTGCCACCGGAACAGAAAACCACTGCTAAAAAATCTACTGGCCGGAGACGA
>CAYNXM010000205.1:0-20316 GCA_964401105.1 uncultured Lyngbya sp.
AAGTCTTCCCTTTTTCCACTAAATTTTGTTGCCGGACAGCATAATTCCAAATACTATTTTTTTCGGCTGTATATTTAAAGGTTCCTTTGGGTACAGCGGCAATATCTTTGATGCAACAAGGGGAAAAGCGCTCATCAGCCAAAACGACTCTAGGACGACGCAGTAAGCGCCATAAGCCAATTCCCCCTAACAGAGCGAGTAGAAGCAGCAGCAATGCCAATAGCCTGGGAAAACGACGTTTTTCTGGTTCTAACTCAGGTTCGAGAACGATGAGGGAACGTTCCGCTTCTGGGAGTTTTGGTAAGGCTTCACGGGCGACTTTGGCATTTTCAAACGGTAGATCGAAGCCAGATAGACGCAAGAGATACTGTTGGAGTAGGGGTTCAGTTTCTGGCGGGTAAGTTTGGGTCTGCCAAGGAGAATTAATGGTTGTACTTGAATCTGCCTGCCAGTCTCCCGTTAAGAGGTCAAAGGCGATCGCCCCGAGGGCTTTTAGATCTTGCTTGGGTTCGGTTTGAGTCGCTGTCAGTAACCCAGGATGAAAACGATATTCCCAAAGGGCAAAATCTGCCAAATAGACGATAAATTGAGGTCGGTTAAACTGACGTTGCTCAATCGGGAGGATTAAAATACTGTCTAGGCTAAGGTTGCCGTGACTGAGTCCGGATTGAATTTGACCGGAGGGAAGGCGATACTTTTGGCTGTGAAGGGGTTCAAGACTCTGCAACACCTGATCCAGGACGTGTATGACTTGATGAGGGTTCATTGCCCCAAACTGCCGTAGATAGGTTCGTAAAGTGGGATAGCTGTTGGATAGAGTCGGAGTAACGGTATAACAGCGGGTTTCGTGACGGTCTGCGATCGCTTCGGCAGGTGCTAATAGGCGAAAATCCTGTACCCGGCCGTCGGCTAGAGTTAATCCCCCAATATTCTCAAAGACTTCTTTGGTGTACTGTTCTTCGCTGGGGTTAAAGTGACGTTGCGGCAGTAAATATTCTTTGACAATGACGGTTTTATTATCGCTCACCTGCACCCCTTGATACAGCCGACCCATTCCCCGACTGCCGAGGAAACTCACAATGCGATATCGGCCTCGGTTTCCCAGAATTTCTGCTTTTTCGACTAGAGGGGTGGGAAAGCCACATTGAGTACAAGCTTTAACTTCAGGATTGCTAGCGATATTTTGCCGGGGAATATCGCAGAAGAGAGGATTAGTATTGAGGCAATGATATTTAGGATAGGGGTTAGGGGTTCCGGGGCGAAGTTCTGGGAGCTGTCGGTAGGACTTGTCAAGCGGCTCAATCTCTGTCCCGGCGGGGATTTCTTCTCCTGTTTTGCGCTGTCGCAGTCGATCTCGGATATCTTCCTGGATGAAGGGCAAAAACCGAATTAGCCAAAAGGGAAGATATCGATAAGCTGAACCCACCACCCCATAAGTTGCCCGTCTGACGCGGTTTTGAGCTTCAGCGACGGCTGTTTGCTCAATCGCTTTGGTGGTTCTACTTTGGGGAATATTGCGCTGGGGGGGACGTACCATGACAGGGAGCGATCGCGCATTACGAACGCGAGAACTTCAATTAGACATCGGTCACTTCATCTGTTTCCACTTTAGCAATCGCCTCGTCAGGAGACATACCGTTAATCACGGCGATAATACTAGGAACATATTGATCCATCATGGTGACATTAGTGTAAACTAGGGATTCAATTAATGCTGAAGTGAGGCGGTCGCCTTCGACATCAATACTGGTTTTGTAACAAACTTCACCATCTGCATAGTCTAGCTCAAAATTTCCGAGAATTAAGCCGCAATTAGCTTTTGTTAAGAATTCTGCCATTTGCGATCGCCTGTCTTCAGGAGTTGTAATGGGGCAAATGGAATAAAACAAAAATTGTTGATCTTCTTCTCTGGCTTTTGCTAAGCAGTTCCAACGGCCGTTATCCCCAATGAATGATGTTTCTAGTGTTTCTCCATCCTCAAGCCGCACATAATCCCAGTCATCTGCATCAAAAAAATATGTTATAACTTGGTTAATTGAAACTGATATTCCGGGTTCAGACATGGGAAAAGTAATCGTAAATTGGGAAAGACGATTTCCTAAACTGTCTAAAGCGGTTTGAATTTGTTCTCCCCAACCCTGAAACTCTTGTTTTCCAGTATTAAATAGTTCCTTTAATGTTTCAGGATTTGCCCAGTCCCACAGCGTGCGATAGCCAATCTTCTCATCGCCTTGCTGTTGTTGGACGCTCAAGCAATACCAGCTTTCAGTGAGTTGATAGAGTGGCGGTTTTTCAGGGGGAGATTGTTCGAGATGGGTAATGATAGAGGTGACAGCGGTTCCTTCCTGAGCCAGTTTCGGAAGTAAACCAGGTTTCAGCATCAATTCTAAGGTCAAGTCTACGTCACTGTTAAATTGACGCTCAATTAACGGACTACAAACCTCTGGTTTCAGGTTAAAGAAGTGTTCTTGTTCGATTAATTGATATTGCTCAAATGAGACTTGTAACGTCAGATAACAATTGAGTGGCTTTTCTTCTGACTGCACAATTTTCCCCGTGATTCCCTGAAGTTTTAACAGTGTTCCAGAGGGAATTAAGAAGATTAATTCTCGGTTTAATTCCAAGGTTTTGTTCATAAAATGCTTGTAGGTAAATTGTCATGAATTTAAAATTTAATCGGGTATAATTTTAATTTTCCCATCCTACTCTTGACTCCCTTACTATTAGAAATCTCTTGTAGAGTGGGCAAATGATCGTGAATTTAAAATATGATTGGGTCTGATTTGATTTACCCACCCTACTCCCCTACTGTATCTTCTAAATTCTGAAGAGCCAAACCGAATTGCGGTACATTCCCCTCACAACAACACCCCCAACTCGGTTCATATTGACCTTGTTTAATCCACTTGTGAAAACTGGAGTATTTCCAAAAATGTGGACAAGATACTAAACCATGCTTAACCGGGTTGTAATGAATATAATCTAAATGCCGATGCAAATCATCCTGATCGCGAATTGTATGTTCCCAAAACCGACGTTGCCAAACATTACTTTCTCGATGCTTACGACGAGAAGGGGAAACATCTACAGATAACGCACCCTTCCCCCTTAAAGAGCGCGTAAACAATACCTTAAACCGAGACACTCGCTGAGAATAATTAGAATCACCTGGTGGTAACGACCAAATAAAATGAAGGTGATCTGGTAAAACAACTGCTGCGGTGATCTCAAACGGTTTTTCTGTCTGCATCTTGGCGATCGCTTGACGCAACCGCACTATATTCTCAACATTTGAAAATAGAGGAATACGGTTATAAGTGACGACCGTGATGAAAAACATCCCTCCTGGTACATAATAGCGGCGATATTGAGACATATTAAAAGCTGTAGGGTGGGCAAATCAAAATTATATTTAATCCAACTTTAAACCCATGATCATTTGCTGTATCTTTCGCGATTGCTTGACACAACCGAGCTGTAGGGTGGGCAAATCAAAATTATATTTAATCCAACTTTAAACCCATGATCATTTGCCCACCCTACTGATTGTATAGCGATTCAAACCCACCCTTTAACTTCATCCATCAACGGTTTCTCCAATTTCATATATTCACTTTGAGCTGCACTGAGTATGTGTTTCATCATCACAGGTTCCCCCGCGTCAGCAGCCAGAAAAGCGGCATTAAGGGCAATATTACGAATATTACCCCCCGCAACACTTAATCGGGCTAACTTCTCGGCGACCAGCCCTTCTGTGGGGGTTTGCGGAGGAAAAATACGCCGCCAGATTTCCGTCCGTTGTTTGGCATCAGGGAACGGGAACTGAACCACAAACCGAATCCGACGTAGAAATGCAGGATCGAGAGCCGTCTTCATGTTTGTTGTCAGAATGGCTAAACCTCGGTAAGCTTCCATCCGTTGCAAAAGATAACTCACCTCAATATTAGCGTGGCGATCGTGAGAGTCTTTCACCTCGCTACGTTTACCAAATAAGGCATCGGCTTCATCAAATAGTAAAATAGCCCCACCGCTTTCAGCAGCATCGAACACACGACGAAGATTTTTCTCCGTTTCGCCGATATACTTACTAATGACTGAACTGAGGTCAATTTTGTATAAATCTAAACGCAGAGTCTGGGCAATCACTTCAGCAGCAGTGGTTTTCCCGGTTCCACTGGCTCCAGCAAACATAGCGCTAATGCCTAAACCGCGATCGCTTTTGCCGCCAAAACCCCAATTGTCGTAAACTTTGGAACGTTGCCGCAGGTGAGCTGCCATCGTTTCTAACACTTGCATTTGAGCCTCTGGCAGCACTAAATCTGCCCAAGTTGCTTTAACATCGATTCGTTGTGCCATATCTTCCATCCGGGGTCTGGCTTGGGTTCGACAGGCATCCCACAAGTGATCCATTAACGCTTCAGTGTCGCCTGAGGCAATTCCTTTGCTGGCGGTGGCGTTACAGACGGCAAGGATAGCCGGAGAACTCAGATTAAATTGAGCAGTGAACTTTTGCAGGTGGCCGTTAAGCTGGTTTCCAACTTCTCCGAGATGTTGTTGCCAATGTTGGTACTGCTCGGCTCCTGTTGGCCGGGTGACATCGAAATTCAACAGGGGACGTTGTCGAGCCGGGAGGCGATCGCTTCCGGTGACAATTAGAGGGCTGCCAATGCGCTCGATCAGTTGCCAGATCCCATCTCCCTGGCGGTTGAGATCAACCTGTTCGCAGTCCAGCAGCAGAGCATATCCCCCCAGAACAGATTCCCGTTCCCACAACTTTAACATTTGGTTAAAGTCAGCGGTGGCTGAGGGAATGCGATCGCCATGCATCAGATGCAGTCCTAAGCCCAACTCTCGGCAAGCCACCCTTGCGATCGCCCGCCGACTGGCCAGATCTTCGCCCACGAGTTGTACGATAGGTAATTCTGACCCGACTGTTGCTTGAGACCAGGTTTTAGCAATTTGTTCGGCTAGTTGTTGGTGGGAAGTGACGAGCGGCGAGGCTTCCCGCACCGGTTCAACAATTCCCAATAATCGTTGGTCGAGATGTTGGAGACCGACAAGATAGTGCAAGATCCGTTCGTCAATGCGGAGGGGACTGAGGGTTAAAACCGGGCCACCGCCTACTTCCAGTAAATGCCAGTGACGTAGGGGAGCATTGGGTGTGAGGGCGCTCCAATGGGGGCGATCAAGAATATTGAGGGCAAGGCTAAAGGTAGGATAGGGCTTCTGGGGGTCACCTTGAGCTTCGGCACATAGGACTGGAAATTCGGCATCAAGTTCCATTCCAGCACACAACAGCAACAAATCTTGCTCAAATGTCGATAGCCCAAAGGTATCGCACAGTTGCTCTAAAGCGGGAGGCACACTTAAAGCATCAGCAGTTTCAGCGACTGTTTCAGTATTAGTCTTAGCTATCAGTTGCTGGCGGATACGAGTGATAGCCTGCATCAGAGATTGTTGGTTAATATTCTGCCAATTGGAATCTGTCATGGTTGAGGAGAGAATAGGGAACAGGGAATAGCTAAACTCTTGAATTCTTGCGAGTAGGTAATAGGCAATCTTGCTATAGGCAACAGCAGGTAACAGGAAATAGACGAATAACAAATAACTAATAACGCTTATATAATTGCCACTTTGGGGCGAATATATTGCTCATATGTTGTACTTTCTGGATCGCTATCTACTTCCAGCATACTTTCGGCACCATCAATTTGTATTCGGATGAGATATTCTCCGGGTTTAACCTCCCGAATAGGAATGGTAACAACTGCTGTGGTTTCTCGACGAGTGGGGCTGGTAAATAGATAGCCAATTGGATTTTCACTATCAAGGTTATATTCATTCATCATCAGCACAATTCGCTGTTGTGGGGCGATCGCCAGGTTAGTTGTAATCGTGAGGGTTCCAGAGCGGGGTTCATCGTCAAATCCCTCTACATTCTCAACACTGACAGATTCGATCTGCGGTCGTAATACAAAGGGTGCGACATTTGATTCGACTTGGGGAGGGCGAGGGGGAGCGTTGCGGTTGAGAGTGGCAACGGGTGGATTGGCTGGAGATCGACGACTGCGAGAACTACGAGAACTACGAGGACTGCGAGAACTACGAGAACTACGAGGACTGCGAGGACTGCGAGGGGGAGTGGGGGGTGCTTGCAGATGAATCACCTGAAGACTTTGAACGCCAGCGCGGAGTTCACCAGGGGGAACTAGACTTAAGGGAAGCTGTAGCTCCCCGCTATTAACGACTTGGGGAGTGACTTCCACTTTACCAATCCGCACTTGAGTTAAGACACCCGCAAGCTGCTGACCCCGAATAGATAGGATACTATTACTAAAAATCGGGTTGTTGTTACCGCTGAGTGCTACAACTCGGCTGACGACGGGTTGCTTAGGAAAGACAGTGCCGCTGAAAATGCGATCGCGAATGGGTAGAGCAGATCGTCCTGCTACATCGCTTTCAATCAGGACAACTGTGACTTTGTAAACCAAGGAGAGGGCATAGGGGGTTTGGAAGAAAACAGACCAGATTTTGGAAAGTTCATCCGTGGAGACAGAGATAAATTCGGAGCGAATTTGTTCCACCTGTTCGGCTAGATCGGAGTCTGCTAGATAAGTGAAAGTGGGATCGGCGATGGTGGCGCGGATGATGTCTGCACTCAAAACCAACTGATCTTCTAAGGTTTGTACCACACTGCCCAGGAGACGTTGGGGTTCAAGATCGCCGTCATTGCCATAGAACGAAACAACATAGAATAGATCGATTGCCGCTTGTCGCCGGCGGGTTAGTTCCCCTCGTCGCTGAAAGTTCGGGGTATCTTGGTTTGTCAGGGCTGGGTTGCGTTTGATGTGGTATAGGTAGAGGTTTACTCCGGTTTCTGGGATTGAGCCACTGGTACCATCCGGACGTACTGTGGTGACTCGCGCTCCATCAACATCTCTCTGAACGGCTCGCTGTAAAATACGTTGCAAGGTTGCAGTTGCCGTAGCTACGGCTAGATGATTACTCATTCGTTAGTCCGGCTAGTTTAAAGGGTTGCAATGATGATCGCGACTTAGATGTTTAGATGTGAAGAGGGCTTGAGCTAGGGGAAACTTCCCTTTAATCTCCCGTTTATCTTTAATAATGTCGGTTTGAAGACCCAAGCTATAAGGATGTTAGCGATGGGATGAAAAACCGACCAATACTCCCAACCGCGAAGCATCCATATTTTAGCATTTTTTGGACTCCAACAGAAAAGGTGTATTAAACTAAGATTTAGGCTAGTAAGGTTAGCATAAATGTTAGTCTTAGAATTCAAGGTTAGGGCTAAAAAACATCAATACACAGCTATAGATCGGGCGATACGCACGGCTCAGTTTGTCCAGAATAAATGTTTACGTTTTTGGATGGATAACAGCAAAGTGAACAAGTATGATCTCAACAAGTATTGTCGTGTATTAGCCCATGAATTTGACTTCGCTAACAAATTAAACTCTCAAGCTAGACAGTCAAGTGCCGAAAGAGCATGGTCAGCTATTGCTCACTTTTACAACAACTGCAAAAATAAGATTCCGGGCAGGAAAGGTTATCCAAAGTTTAAAAAGAATTGCCGTTCTGTAGAGTACAAGACTACAGGATGGAAATTAGACTTAAATACCAGGAAAGCTATTGCTTTTACCGATAAAAACCGGATTGGTAAATTGAGATTAGTAGGAACTTATGACTTAAACTTTTACCCAATTGATTCCATTAAAAGGGTGAGGTTGATTCGTCGGGCTGATGGCTACTATTGTCAATTCATTCTATCAGTTGATCTCAAAATAGACACTGAACCAGCTAATTGTGTAATCGGCTTATATGTTGGTTTATAGTCTTTCTATACTGACCAAAAGGGTGACAAAGTTAATAACCCTAGATTCTTAAAAAAAGGAGAACGGAAACTCAAAAGACTTCAAAGAAGACTATCTCGAAAAAGTAAAGGTTCTTCTAACAGGAGAAAAGCTATACAACGATTAGCCGCAGCTTACCTTAAAATAAGTAGGCAACGTAAAGACTTTGCTGTGAAATTAGCAAGGTGCGTCATTCTATCTATCGGAAAGTTGGCTGTCGCCAAACATTTTCCTAACGATGTGGTAGCCTACGTTGGCGCAGCCTGCGCCCTGGGCGCATAAATTTAAGGATTAAGAATTTAGTTAGAAATCATTGCGATCGCTAAGTCAATTAGCGATGCTGCGTGGTATCAATTTCGTCTTTGGCTTGAGTATTTGGGAGAAAAGTATGGCAAAATAACTATTGCAGTACCACCTCAATATACAAGTCAAAATTGCTCTAATTGTGGGGAAAAAGTCAAAAAATCCTTGTCAACCCGTTGGCATAGCCTGCCTGAAAGGCTTACTCATATCTGCGCTTGTGGATGTCGGTTAGATAGGGACGAAAATGCTGCACGCAACATCTTAAAACTTGGATTAAGTACCGCAGGGCATTCGGGAACTAGGCTACAAGATAGCCTCAACGCTTGTGGAGAGGATGCCTCTACTTTTTCAGGAGAAATCCTGTCTAAGCAAGCCACCTCATTGAAGCAAGAATCCCCCGTTATAGCGCGACTCTTAACGGAGGGAGTGTCAAGTTAGTACGATTTGATTCCTATCGCGATCATAGTGAACTCAGTTAGATATTGTTCAATTTAGCAAGACAATAAATCCTAATTTTTTCTTAAACTTTTAGCGAATTTGTATTGTTTTATCAAATCAAGTAACAAAATATCACAAATTTAAGTAAAATTAGAGTTAAAAGAACAAAGTTGATTTTAAATCTTTAATTTTATCTCTCTTTTTCTCAGAAAAAATACTTAAAAAGCAATATATATTTATATAATTTACAAAAGTTAAAGATTTAATTGTGAAATATCAATGCTTATTTTTTGATTTATTGGGTATAGTGTTTGTGATGAACCATTATTTTTGTCGGTTCTAATCTTTCACACACAATATTTTCTAAAAGCAATTCCCATTGCTGAAGAGATCCTTAAGAAAATGCATCTATGAGCTCTGCCCAATTCAAATGGTAGAAGTGATAATCGATTCAATAACTGATTAGTAATGTATTGTTAAAAGTCTTCGGGTTGCGGTCAGTTCAAAACCTAAAGATTGTCAGTGTGAGTTTTTTCAATCCGTTTTGTTATGCATACGGTCTACCTCCAAGAGAGAAAGTTTTATGGCTAGACTTGACTATTTTGCCCCTGGCGTTTATGTAGAAGAAGTGGATCGGGGCAGTCGCCCCCTGCAAGGTGTTCCGACCGCTGTCGGTGGATTTGTTGGTTTCACCGAAGATATCCGAGGCGGAGCCGAACCCTTTAAACCGATGTTGGTGACCAGTTGGAATCAATATCTAGAATACTTTAGTCGCACTAATTCAGACGGCTTCACCGATTTCGGTGCTTATCTCCCCTTTTCAGTTTACGGATGGTTTCTTAACGGGGGTGGACGCTGCTGGGTAACGAGTATCGGGACGCGACTTCCTGGTTCCGATCGACCGGAAGAAACAGAAACCGGCACCGAAATTGTTAACCGGGCTAAGCGTCCATCTTTAAGATTTTCCATCCGTGAGAAATCTGAAGAAGAGTCCTCAGATGATGCCCTGGTTGATAGCTCCCGAAATGGATTCTTGGCGATTAGCGATCGCTCGATTCGGGTGCAAGTGACAGAAGGATTCCCCAAACCGCCTAGCGAAGACACTGAGGCATCAGAGGCAGTTTTCACCGCCAATACCGGGGAATTCTTTACGGTTGTTGTCCGCCAGGGTGGTGAAGAACTAGAACGCTTCCCTCACCTGAGCATGAATCCCGAGGTTGACTCAGGAGCGGCTGATTATGTTGTGACAGCGCTCGAACAATCTGAGTACATTGCTGCAACCGACTTATCCATCAGTGGTAGTCCCTTGGCTCGCCGTCCAGCCAGTGGAATGTACGAAATTAGCCCCCCTGTAATTGTACCGGAACCAGAAAATTTCGCCCGTCATGTCGAGGGGATTCGTGAGGATCGTACCGGGATTCGGGGACTATTTGAAATTGACGAAGTCACCATTGTCTGTTGTCCAGACTTGATGAAAGTCTACGAACTCGGACTGATTGATATCGAACAACTCCACGGTTTGATGGATTTGATGGTGAGTATGTGCGAAGGTGCGGCTGATGGAGATATTCCTAACGCTCCTAACCGCATGATTATCCTCGATCCTCCTCCTGACCGGGTTAAACCTCAACAAGTCAGTTTTTGGTTAAGTCAGGAATTTAACCGTCGTTCTCAATTTGCGGCGCTGTATTATCCCTGGATTCTGGTTCCTAATCCCCGCAACGCCGGACGACCCATTGCTATTCCCCCCAGCGGTCACATGGCGGGCGTTTGGGCGCGAGTTGATGAAACTCGGGGGGTTTACAAAGCGCCTGCTAACGAAGTGCCACGGGGTGTAATCGGTTTAACCCACCCCTGCAACTTCCGAGAACAAGAACTCCTCAACCCCATTGGGATTAACTGTGTTCGTCCCTTTCCGAACCGAGGGATTCGGATTTGGGGTGCGCGTACCCTGGTTGAACCGGATAAAACAGACTGGCGCTATATCAACGTCCGCCGTCTAATGAGTTACATCGAAAAATCCATCGAAAACGGCACACAATGGGTTGTGTTTGAACCGAACGATGAGGACTTATGGCAGCGGGTTAAACGCACCTTAACTAGCTTCCTGACGGAATTGTGGCGTTCAGGAGCCTTGATGGGGGGCAGCCCCAGTGAGGCATTTTATGTCAAGTGTGATTCCGAACTGAATACACCCCAAAGCATGATGCTAGGCCGCTTATTTGTGGAAGTCGGAGTCTGTCCAGTCCGTCCGGCTGAGTTTGTTATCTTCCGTATTACTCAGTGGACGGCTGAAGGGGAAGGCGAATAAACCCACTTTGCTAAATTTCTGCCTCCAAAACTAACCCTTTGGAGGCGGGTGAATTGGTTTGATATTGACGTTACACGAGGTTAATCCCATCATGACTTCTTCTAGTCCAGTTTTTACCACCACAGCAACTCGCTATCAAATAGACTTTCGCAATAATACTGTTGGCCCCATTGTGGATCGGGCTTATATCAAAAGTATGGCAGCTTTAACCTTTGAGGGTAAAGTAGCTGGAGGTGATAAACCCCTGGGTTCTGGCCCAAAAGGGGTTCGCATTCGCCAAACTACGGTTGCAGGTTATGAAACCAACCCCTCTATGACGATAGAAACCTACATCAGCGACGATCCTAACGATGCCAGCCGTCAGCTTTTTGCTTGGTTTAAAGCCTGTCTACCTCCCGAAGAAGGCGGAGAGGGAAGATGGTCTCAATATCGAGCCGATGGTTCTGTTGTGCTGTACGATCCTGATGGAGATGAAGTATTGCGGTGGAATTTATTCCGGGCTTGGCCGAAAAAATATTCGATTGCTGATTTAGATGCAACCTCTGGTGATTTGGCCGTAGAAACCTATGAAATTGTGGCTGAGATGATTACAAAACAAGTTGCGATGGCAGGAAATGTGCCAGCTTCTCGAAACGCAGCAGCAGGCGTTGTTTAACTGTTGGGGGGTTTGGGGGGCTATAAGTCCCACGCCATAATATGCAGATTTGCGTGTTCGATACATGCTTTACTGCATGAAAAAATCGGGAATCAACGAAAAGATTTTCACTTGCATTACCAGTCATCATCTTTGTCGTCAGGCAGGAATGATATTTGCAGAAAACTTGAATATCTTGGGTTTGAGTAGAGGAATGCTTGGCAAGCACGTCTTGGATAGTGCGCCTGGTCAATTCTTGAGCATCTTGGATTGGGTTGCCCTTAAAACTGGGACTTACCATCGAAAAGTTGATGCCAAAGATAGTAGCCAACTTTGCCCTGAATGTGGGGCTGATGTGCCTAAAGATTTGAGTGTCAGGATACATAATTGCCGAGAATGTCATGTCGTCATGCCTCGCGATGTGGCTAGTGGGAAAATCATAGTAAACAGAGGTATTGCAGCCGTTGAAGGTCTAGCGGTCAAGCTGGGTGTGAAGGAAGACTCAGTAGAGTCCCGTTCGCGAAGCGTTCGCGTTAGCGATTAGAAACACCAATTTCTAGCAGCAATGTTAGAAGCCCACGTTATATTGCGATAGCAATTAGCGTTGGGAGTATGTCACTATCTGAGGAGATCTAGAAATTATGGCATTTGAATATCTATCGGCTAATCGGTTTTACTTTGAGTTTGGCAACAATACTAATTTATTGATTTCTAAAGCCAGTGGAATTTCAATTAGCATTGACACCGCAGCAGAAGGACAGTCTATCGGTTCTGGTAAAAACGTTAGAAGTGAAACTCAAGTTACACCCGCATCCGTGACGTTTGAAAACATGACGTTGGAGTTTATTACTACGGCTGACAACGATGCTTTAGTAAACTGGTATTTAGAATGTCATCCTCCTGCGATGACCGGGGGTAGGACAATGGCGACCCAGCAGGTGAGTGATGCTTCCCTCGTGCTTTACAGGCAAGATGGTACAGAAGGTGCGCGGTGGAATTTGAGAGAATGTCTTCCGGCTAAATATACCACCACACAAGCCAGCTCAGATGGAACTGAACTGTTCAAGGAAACCATTGAAGTCAGCCATTCAGGATTACAAAAAGTCCCCACATTAGGAACCACAGTCGCACCGATATAGCGCTTCGCGCCCTTGCAACAGCTCATCTGGCAACGGGCAACAGTAGACTGTAAAAGGCTTCTTGGATGAGCGGAATGTCCTCACATTAGAACGTAGTGCTATATAATCAGGGCTGGGCGATCGCATTTTGTCTTCACTGTCAGACTCGCGATCGCCTCCTAACTTCTCTCAATTTAACTCATCCCAATCGGAAGCGATCTCAATGAGAGCGGATTTATTCGATCAAAAACGTAGTTTATTTGAAATTCTGAGCGCCTGTCGCTTTTATGTCGGTTTACACCTCGATGGCAGCCGAGATGATGTAGATGGTTACTTTATGGAATGCAAGGGATTTAAATATTCCCAAGATGTGATTACTCATAATGAGGTATTCCCAAAAAAGTGGGGCAAAGCTAGCCGAGGTCAGGTGATTTGTACTAAACTTCCAGGTAATAATAGTGTCGATAACTTTTCTCTGCGTCGGGGACTGACTGCTTCTACTACCATGTGGGATTGGATCTCTGCCGTTAATGGGGGAAGTTGGGCGACTCAATATAGAAACGGGTTTTTAACCATTTATCGCCAGGATGGCTCTGAAGGGGCACGATTTGCCTTTGAGGGAGCATGGCCGGTGAGTTACAATGTCACCGATAGCATGGCATCAGGAACCGATCTGGCTTGTGAGGAGTTGGAAATTACCTGTGAAACCTTTGAAAGAGTATTGTAGGCTAATTTAACCCATGCAAACAGAGTTTGAGTTTACTTTACCTAAAGGCTATTTGGATGAGAATGGTAACGTACACCAACAGGGTGTAATGCGTCTTTCGCGGGCAATTGATGAAATTGTCCCTCTGCGCGATCCTCGGGTACAGACCAATCCAGCTTATGCCACTGTGATTATTCTCGCTCGGGTAATCACCCAACTCGGGAGTTTGCAGGAGGTGTCTCCAGCGGTGATTGAAAACTTGTTTGCGGTGGACTTGGCTTACTTACAGGATTTCTACCGTGAAATTAATGATTTGGTTAAGTTTGAAGGGGAATAGATTCAATCTATCTTACCCTACACTGAAACTGATCTCTGCTGAGTTTCGCCTATTTTCTCTTTTTGCTATTTGTTGCTGGAATAACAATGTCGCCCGAAAATCTACCTTTGACTCAATTTTCTTTTACTTTACCTACTGGATTTTTAGATGAGAAAGGAACGTTTCATCAAGAAGGAATCATGCGTCCAGTAATAGGAATTGATGAACTTTATCGGGAACGGGATGTGCGGGTGATTGATAATCCTGCCTATGGAATTTTAGTGATGTTATCTCGCGCAATTATCCGACTAGGAGATATTTTTCCTGTGACACCGGATCTATTAGAAAACTTATTTTTAACAGATTTAGACTATTTGCAAGCAGTTTATAACCAAATGAATCCACCAGAAGCGGCGATTTCTTTAGCGGGGGAGTTGCCGGCTACCCCCTAGAGGATTTATATCGGGAGGTAGCCTTTATTGCATTTTACTTTCATTGGTCTAGAGCCGAAATTCTCAATTTAGAACATCGTGAAAGACAGTTTTGGATTGGGGAAATTGCTAACTTAGTGCGGGGTGAATTGGATGAATAACTCACAGTTTGTAGTATAAAAATTAATCGTGTGGGTGATCCTCTCAAGTTTGCCAGTATCAGTTTTATTTGTGCGATCGCTGCTGCTATAATAAAATATAAATCAGCTATCCTGAACTGTAATGAAAGCCAAATTCAATGATTCGATGAATTTATAGCACTACGCAGAGCCCGTTAGGACATTTCTATATTTTGAAACCCTTTCACAGTCTACTATTGCAAGAGTGCAAGAGTGCAAGAGTGCAAGAGTGCAAGAGTGCAAGAGTGCGTAGCGCTATACTATTGAATACTTCAGTAAAAAAAGTATTTATGTGACTTTTCGTAATCATTTAGTAATTCTAATTAATTGATTCAGATATAGAAAATTTAAGAGAATAACCAGATATCATTGGTTTTTGTTAGATGCCGTGCCTTGACGGACTTGTTGAGCTCGTGCTAATAACTCTTGTACATAAAGTTTAGTATCTTTTGAATCTTTTTCTTTTTGCTGAACTTCATTCAAAACAGTTTGAAACTGTTGCCGCAAATCTTGTTCACGAGAATAAATTACCCTTGCCATCCGTTGAAAAATACGCGCTAATTGCCCTAATTCATCCCCTTGATGAGCCAGTTTATCCAATTTATTAAATTCATCTTCACCTAGCTTACTAGACATCTCTAAAGACTCAGCAGACTCTTCACTTAAATGTTTAGCAACCTGAGCCATCGGTTGCAAAGGTTCAATTACAGTACGTTTTAATAACCAGTTAACAATCCATAAAACGAGAGCAAAAATCACCATAAAAATAGTAACAGCCAACCCTGTATTTTGTCGGGCATCTTGGAAGATATGACCGGCTGGAACATAGATAATTTGAGTCGCAACAATTTCATTGAGATTCCAACCAAAACCGCCATCACTTCCGTATGTTTTAATTAAGTTTTTTGGAGCAGCTTGTGGAGTACTATGACAGACTAAACAGCTAGATTCTGTGATTGCAAACGGTCGAGCGACATAGAAAAGAGGAGCATCATTAATATTACGAAATCCATGAATCTCTTTCAGTTTCAAATCAGCTTTAAATTGAGCAACTAGACCCGCTTCAAACTCATCTGCTTGATCGCGAGGGTTAGTTGGATTGATTGTGGCATCTTTATAAAGATATTGACTAAATTCTTCCTTTTGGCGAAATTGTTCAAACACTTGTCGCACCACATAACTGGGTACAGTTTCTGGTACAAATTCAGCCGTCGAATCATTTTGAATATTCATCAAAGGACGAATTTCTTTCACATGATTAGTCCTGAGGGAATTGAGCGTATCCATCAGCAGCATGGCTTGTTCCGTGACAATGTGTTGAGCCGTGTTTTTTTGAATTTGAGAAATAACGACATAACTGAGCAAACTGCTACAGAGAAACACCAAGCTCAGAATTAGAGTAAATTTAGGGCCGAGTTTTAATCGTTGAAACATTAATAGTATAAGAATAATAGTACTTGTACTGAGTAAATTTGAATGCAATTGCTCGCGATCGCAGTTCATATACGAGCGTATAAATGACGAGGAAAGTTTCCTCTCTTAATTCATAATTATAACGAAGGATTCCTGAAGATCTGATGGATGGCTACCGAGCCTCCTAACCTGATGTTTGCCTTTTCAGGTCTATTACTACAGCCTGACAAATTTTAAGGATCTAGTCAGGATTGATTGTAGCTCTATCTTCATGCTTAAGTGGCGATCGCTAACAGGCGTAGAGATCCAAACGTTGCAGTAAGTATCTCTTATGTCACCTTTAAAATTTGTTTCAAGGCTGCTTTAATGTCTTTGAGATTATTTTCGCCCATTGGAATTTCTCGTCTCAGTTCGTAGACAGCTCCGGGGTCTTGTTCAGAGTCTACTGAAGCGAATTCAAAAGAACGTACTACGGGAGAGCGAGTTCCGTCATCTAAGGAGTGGAAGTCTTCACCCTCAGATTCTGTGTAAGCATCAATCACTTCAATAAGTTTTCGATGTAATAGGGCATTATCTATGCCAAAAACCCCTTCTTTGAACTGTTGTTTCTCTTGAGGTGTAGCCCGATTTTGACCCACTATTGCACCTAAATTGAGAAATTCTTGTTCCTCCTTGGCATCGTCAATTGAGCTAGCAATATTATTCATGTCAACTTGACTTAGCCTTGAAATATCTAGTCGTCTCATGAGTGCATCTATAATTCCTGGCAATGCCGTATTCAACTGCCTCCATAATTGACCCATTGCTTTCCGTGGAACAGTTCTTCCTGCAAGGGCATGAACGTAGTGCTGCCGTTTAGCTTTTGGTAAGTAAGCTAGCATATTCTTGTCCCTAGCCTCTCCCGCATTACTCTCAAACCTCGCAACTACAGCAGCCACTGCATCATTAAGAATCATCATCTGAATCATACCCACATCTTGTGCAGATAATAAAGTCTCATTTTGATATTCAATGGGTGCAGAGTTCGCCTCTAAATCTGTTCCTACCGCAGTTGCTTCTGGCGCGATATTGCTAGGTTTATTCCTGTTTAGAATAGCATTTTCTTGCTTTCCTAAATAGCCGACCTTATCTTTAATTTCACCTCCTTCTAGATATTGAGAGATATTCACTTCATTAATTCGCTTAATTGTTTCTTTGTTGCTGTACTTAAAGGTTATTTGAGCTGTTCCTTTACTTTCGTCTGCTAGTGCTGGATAGGCAAATAGCAAATTATCATTTTGAAAAGTGGCATCAGGTTCCATTTTCTTTTCTTCTTGACCCATAAAGTTTTCATCCGCTACTCCTCCTATATCGCCCAATAAGTCATCCATGAAAGCTGCTGTATTTTTGCGTTTTTTACCTTTTTCAGGACTTAAATCTTTTGCATCACTAGCAATCTCTCCAGAAATATTAGAGGTAGGTGTAAAGACAATTTTCTCTTGAGGATATTGTGATTGAATTTGCTTATAAGTATTTTTTAAACCCGCTCTTAAGTTAAAAACTAAGCCAATTTCTGCCATCATTTCTTTTAGATCTGTGCCATCTTCCGTATGACCTTCAATAATCCATTCCGCACTTTTAACATCATTTTCTAACTTGACGTGTCCTTGCTTGAGAACCTGTGCATCTTGGTTGGTCATTTGAGCAGCGCCGACTTCTTTCTCCTCATTGGGGTTAATGTGGAAGAATGACAGTCCATCTTCTCCAAGATTTTGCTTTCCAGAATAGTAGTATGGCGATAATAGCGCGTCTCTTAATCCGGTCAGGTGATGAAGTTCGGTTGGGCCAGTATCTTCAGTGTACTCTAAACCCCCTTTAGACTTTCGCTGTATCATTCCCATCTTAGGTTGGGTTTGTTGTTTGGAAACAGGGGTTGGAGTAGATACCGAATTACTATCTTCTTTTTGCTGCACCTGATTCTCTTGAGGCTTCTGCTGGAGTTCTCCAACAGACCCCGTCTGCTGCAAATGTCTCAACTCATGAATCATCACCTCCTGTCCGTCTCTAGTGTTAGTGTTTCCTTCTCCCTGACGCAAAAAGACATGATTTTCGACCGCAAATCCCCTTGAACCGAGGGTTTCATTCAGTTGGTTTGACATCTCGTTTCGGTGAATTTTGGCGTTTTGAAAATTCCCTCCCATTTCCGGTTCGACTTTCTTTCTAAATCCAGGGTCAAGGGATTCTGCCCCAGATTGCTTAGCGCGATTGAGAGTGGTGGACAGTTCTGGCCCTAGGGTTCCGTCTTCTCCATCGGCTCGCTGAATCATCCTAGGATGGGGTTTAAGGTTAATTTCATCTGTATCTTCGTCTGTGTTGCGCTGTATTTCTGGGGAATGATTATCACCTCTTGCCAGACGCTGTAGATAGCCGTGTAGAGGCTTCATTTGTACTTCGTCTTTTTCTTCGCTATTACGCTGTATTTCTGGATATTGAGTCTCACCCCTTGCCATGCGCTGTAAATAGCCATTGAGGGGTTGGGTTTCAGGCTTCAGTTGTAGTTGTTCGTCTTCTTGTTGTTGCCGTACCGTTTCGGGGGCATTAATTTTAGCCGTGACAATTTCAGCAGTTTTGTCAGCATCAATTTCTTGAGCGGTTCCTGGCGCTCCCAGGGTATAGTTACTTTTAGCTTGAATCGTTTTTGCACTGGGCATTACTTCGGGTTGGGAAGAATAGTCTTCAGTTGATTTGGCTTGCAGTTCTCCCCAGGAACGCGATCGCATGATAGAGGGTTGAGAGGAATTAGGAGAAAAGCTATTTTCGTTGCTATTGCGTTTACGCCGAATTTTCATGAGCTTTTCCTCCTGCAACTTCTGATTCGTAGGTCTAATTTCTATTTTACTTTGGTAAGAAAGCTCTTGTAGAGTGGGCAAATTGAAATAATATCTAATTGCATTTTTTATTCATGATTAATTACCCACCCGACTCTGCTAAACGAACGGATTTGGAGCTGCCAAAACTTTATATTTCTTAGCTAATACACCCAACTGCGTATGGTGGAAAGAGCCTTCTGTCTCCTGAGCTTTTTCATCTTGTTGTCCTTGTCCTTTAAGTTCCTCTGCTTTTGTCCAGAGTTGAAATACTTTACCGTTATCGTCTTGAGCCATCGCAACGTGAACGGGTTCATCAGATTCCATACAGAAGAGAATATCTCCCGTCGAAGGTAATTCTTTCAAAGTACCTCCAGCTTTGCCATTCAAGGCTTTGGCTTGCTCAAAGTTCAAACTCTTCATTAGTTCAGCTCTTGAAATTTTAGCAGTAGCCAATCCACTCATCTGTTTTTTAGCTTCCTCAGACGCTTGCTCTTTAACGTATATTTCAAATTTTGTGTAATTTAGTGCAGCTTCTTTCATCTCTTCAGCGGCTGGATCTGATGAATCCATTTCTAATTCTTTCAGATATTCATCTTGTTTCTTTTTAGCTTTTTCTTCTTCTTGCTGATAAAGTTTTTCTGTGAGTTTGTTTAGATCGCTTTTATAAACTTGCTGTACCTGCCCATAAGCTTTTTTAATCCATTTGTAATCAATTAACCCTGTCAAGACAGCGGTTATAATAATGCCTTCCCAACAATTGGCTGCATTAAGTTCACTGGGTGAGATCTTCTCAGGTCTTTGCCATCCAAAGGAGTTATCATCAAGTAGCTGCTTGACCCATGAAGAAAAAGTATATTTGTTTGCCGACTCTAAATCACTCGCAGGTAAACCCTCTTCAAAATCGCTTGATTCCCAAGTGATCCCCTGACTGTTCTTAACCAACTGATCAGCAGTTTGTGCCATGCCTAAAACTCGCTGGACTTCGGGTTCTGTTGAGAGTGATTTTCGTTCGCTATCGATATTTTTTATCAGAGATTCCATTCCATCAATGCGTTTTTTACGATCCTTATCTTCTTTGTCATTATTTTGCTCTATCTCTTCTTTTTTAGTCTTAAATGCTGTTACCTGCTGTTGTAAACTATGAAGATATCGCCAACGATTAAGAGGATTATCTTGTGAAACGTTATTGTGCCACTCATCGATTTGATTCAGTAACGCTTTATAATCTTGGCTTCGTTTCTTCTTCCATTTCCCCATCCCAATATTCCACTTGGGACTACCACATAATTTTTTAACCTGGGTAGAAGTATACAAATTGCGCTGGATAATACTATTAGAGGTACTAGAGGTACGAATTGGTGTTGTACCATTCTGAGGCGATCGCTGAATCTCATGGCTGGAGTCACTTTGGCGATCGCGCAGCGTGGTGTAAGCCGTATCGCCTCTTGCCAGGCGTTGCAGATAGCCGTTGAGAGGCTTCATTTGTACTTCGTCTTTGTCTGTATTGCGTTGTATTTCTAGAGTATTATTCTCGCCTCTTGCTAGACGTTGTAGATAACCGTGTAGAGGCTTCATTTGCACTTTGTCTTCGTCTGTATGGCGCTGAATAGTTTCGGACTTCAGTTGCAGTTGTTCGTCTTCTTGTTGTTGCCGTACCGTTTCGGGGGCATTAATTTTAGCCGTGACAATTTCAGCAGTTTTGTCAGCATCAATTTCTTGAGCGGTTCCTGGCGCTCCCAGGGTATAG
>CAYNXM010000206.1:0-2758 GCA_964401105.1 uncultured Lyngbya sp.
TTTACACCATCTGTCACGCGCAAGGGGGCATAGCTGTGGAAATAGTTTCTCTCATGGAAAATCTCGGATAGTCATCAACCTAAAAAGCATACCCTGTCTATATTACCATACAGTTAAGCCTATATTTTAGCTAAAGTCCCACTAGAGGAGTTCTTATTTTCTTCTGCCTAGAGTGATTAAACAGCGATAGAGCTTTCTTGTCTCGCTGAAAATAGAGAGATTCTTGAAAACTTGGGCGGGACGGAAACCGACACCGCCCAGTTTCCGCTTTGTGAGGTTTGAGACAGGTCAAATCTTGAGCGAGTTGAGACTATAAAGTCATGGTATTAACCCAGACATGAGTCAATAGACCTATGCGCAAAAGTCTGATGTCAAATGCGATCGCTAGCTCTTATAATTCTAAAAATATGGTATACCTGCGCAGTAAAAAACTTGAAAGCAGAAGAATTCAAACGCTTGTGTGGAGTTAAACCAGAGACTTTTGACGCCTATAGTTAAATTAGTAGAAAATCATGAGGAATTAAAGAAAAAAACAGGGCGACCCTCCAAATTCAGTCTAGATTCATCTTGTTTTAATGACCTTAGAATATTGACGAGAATATAGAACTTACTTTCATATTGGGCAATCTTGGGGAATCAATGAATCAACAGTCTGTCGAATAACCACCCAAATTGAGAAGATTTTAATCAAGTCTCAAACTTTTAAGATTCTCTATGTGTCTTGATAAGTTGTGAAGAAAAGTATCGCAAATTATTGCAAAAAATTAAGTGATGTCAAACTTAGTAAATAGAGGGGTGACAAGCCAAAAAACTGTGATATGTTAGCAAACATAAGGACATAACCATTTCATCTATCAATAGAGATGTGAATGGGCAAGGTTTCGGATTAAAGCACGTGTCCTCCAGCTTTGATCCAACTGCAACACCACTGATAGTGTATTAAGCTAATCACTAAAGTGGACAATGTCACGGATTAAGAGTCCGCCTAGAGATAGCAAAATCTTTGGGAGCAATGCCAGAACTAAGGTCTGTATCGGCTTTTCAGCTTAAGTATCCTATTAATGGATGTTGCAGAGATTGTAAACCTCAGTAAGATTTAGTTTTACCCAATTATAGTGCGTATACTACGCATATCTTGATCGTTGGATATTATAAAAGCAGGCTGAATCGGTTCAGCCTGTAACCCAAATAACAATGATTTCCGGTTGAAAATCCGCTGTTCAATAGTGAAAGTTCTGCTGAAATAGTGTAGACAGTTGCCTAAGAACTGCGATCAAAAAATTCGGCAGATGTAACTTTCATCATTGAGACGGGAAACACAAGAAATTAAGGGCTATCGAATCACTATATAGCCATCAGCGTTCTAAATTAATTTTAGAATGCATACCTACAAAATAGGTGCAGTAACCATTTGATCAAGGGTGCTGTCAAAAAAGTAGGAGATAGTTTTGGTACTGTGGGGCACACAGGAACCTGTCTGGTAACAGACATACGCTTGGAGAGTGAACCATCAGTGGGAGTCTAGATAGTCAGTAATATTCTAGTATTCTCAGTTCAGACATGATTGCAGTAAGACCTCATTAGAGTCAACTCGAAGGGGCAGTAATCAGCTCAAGAATCCCCGTTTATTAATAAACGGGGAATGTCAATTTTCAATTTTCTGTCTAACTTCTCTACTAAATCTGCTTGAGTCAACTTAGTTCAGTAATTTGAGGTCTGGTAGCCATCTACTAGGCCTTAAGTTTTGTGCTGTTAAGCTGCTACGCAGCTAAATTGAATAAATAGCATTACCTTTGTTTTTAATCTTGCAGTCCCATTTAATAACAAGACCTCCTTGATTTAATAGTTGATTTAATAATTTTTATAATTGCTCTACTGATTCAAATAGCCTATGAGCTATATATTCTGTCTTCTGAGTGCCAAACTCATTCAATTAAATTATAATCTGGACTATAGGGCGGTAAGAATTCCAAAGCAATGTTTGGCATTTATTTCTCAATCTTTTCTCAGATATCTTGTCTTTTATGGAAGCTGGCATTATCTAAAATAATCACTATTTTAGCTGCACAATTATTGAATAATTCAATTTTATTTCCTTGCTCTATCCATTCTTGCCTGCATAATTTATATAAAAGAGTAAGCCGTTCATAAAATACGTCTGCATTTCCTTTCTTGATGACGAAATTCATTCTTTTTTTATCGTGATAACGTAATCCTCCCATAAGATTTACTCTTCCTCTCCTTCGTTGCCCTGTCACTTTTTTTCTGTAACCTTTTCTTCCCCATGTTTTTCTTCTTATAACTCTTAAACGGGCATCCACTTTCGTGAGGGGCTGTGTGGCGACGCAGGTTCGCCACCTTGAAAGCCCCGTCCCAAAACCATACCTGTAAACGTTCTGGGTTCTCTTTGCTTATTCTTAAATATTCGGATAGTTTTTCTTTAAATATCTTACGCTTTTCTGGATTCTGTTTATCCTTCAGGCTGTATTTTGCCCAAAGGTAAACAAACTTTCTCTTGGTGCGCGGCACGCGATTCGCCGTGCGACGGCGCAGGGTCGCACCGCTTTTTCTTGATAATATTCTCCTAACTTGAGAGCCGCTTAATTTAATTCCTGTTCTAAGTACAGGACAAAAAATGGAGAGAGTCAAGAAAAGCATCAAATTTGTGGTCAAGATTAGTGAAAATAGAACGCAAATAATCACGCGCCTAGACGAAATAGACTCTTAGCCCGTCGTTGATGGGATTTGAGTGGAATAG
>CAYNXM010000207.1:0-9271 GCA_964401105.1 uncultured Lyngbya sp.
AATCATAGCACTATCCTTCACATTCATGTAGGATAGGCGGAATCAATTCCGCGAGTCATTTTTCATCCATGGGATAAATCCACATGGCTCTCCCGCATCCTCTAAAGTCTTGGTAGGGCATATAGGAACGTCTGCACTTGATGCAGAAAACGCCTAGCCTCGAGAACGACAAGAGCTTAATTGAAGCAATTCCTTTAAGTAAGTTGACTCAAGGAAAGAGGAAACCCAAAGAGCAATATGCAGGAATCCACTCGCATGACGGCAGTGGAGGATGTCAAAACAGAATGATATAAAACAAATAAGCGCTTATTATTCAGGGTTCATCGCTTCACCGCCAACAATCACATTCCGAATTCTCAAGCTTGGCCCGCCACAACCAACGGGTAAACCATTTTGTCCACCTTTTCCACAGCCTCCCGACTCATCCCAATAAAAATCATTACCAATGCCTTCAATATCAGCTAAGGTGGTAAACACATTGCCGGAAAGGGTAACATCTCGAACCGGTTCAGCCAGTTTGCCATTGCGGATCATCCAGGCTTCACCCGCACTAAAGGTAAACATTTCTCCGTTAGTCATTCCCTCTATCCAATTGCGGGCATAAACCCCTAATGGGATCTGGTCGAATAAGTCTTCAACCGGGGTTTTGCCCGGTTCAATCCAGGTATTGGTCATCCGGACTAAAGGAGGATAATGGTAATTTAAACAGCGAGCATTGCCTGTGGCTTGTTCTCCCAACTTGCCAGCAGTTTCCCGTGAATGCAAGCGTCCGACTAATGCCCCATCTTGAATCAGTTGGGTGGTTTTAGCAGGGGTACCTTCATCATCATAAAAATAACTCCCCCGGTGTTCAGCAGGGGCTGCCCCGTCAAAAATTTGTAACTCCGGGGGGCCAAACTGACGACCAATAGTCATGACTTCTAATAAATCGGGGTTTTCGTAGGTCATATCGGCTTCGGATAAATGACCAAACGCTTCATGAACAAATAAACCCGTTAGAATTGGATCAATCACAACAGTATAAGTATTCCCTTTAACTGGGGGAAATTGTAAGGAATTAACAGCCCGTACCGCTGCACTACGAACTTGCCGATCAAGTTGAGTTAAATCTTCATAAGCCTTGCGCGAACCTGTGGTTTCTCGCCCTGTTTGCACTGTTTCTCCATTGCGGGCCGTAGCAGCAAAACGCATTTCCATATCCACCCAAGCTTGTTCGAGTAACGTCCCTTCAGAAGTGGCAAGCAAAACCCGTTGGCTACTATCGTTATAGCGCACAGAAACAGTAATAATTTTAGGATCGACCTGACGGAGAATTTCTCCATAGCGATCGCACAGTTCTTTTTTCTGACTAATCGCAATCGCTCGGGGATTGGTTCCGGTCAAAGGTAAAATACAAGTATCTTGGATAATGGGAATATCAGCCAGTTGGGTTTCTTCTGTCCCAATAAACCGGGCAGCGGCAATGGCCTCCAAGAGGCGTTCTTCCAAACCGGTCAATTGGTTAAAACTAGCAAATCCCCAACCTCCCTTATAACAAGCCCGAATTTGTCCCCCAATTGATAATCCTTCACTCAGGGTTTCAATCCGATCGCCTCGTAGTAAAATATCGGTTTCTTCTGCTTCCTCTAGTCGGATCGCTAAATAATCAACTCTTGACTGATACCGTTTGATCAGATCTGTGATTTGATTTTTAGCATCCCTGAGCAAACTTGGCATCATCGGCTTTTATTATCTCTAACTGTTCCTTTATTTTTTGACGACTCCCGCCGATAATCGGGGGATTCTAACTCTGACGATGTTAGATTCCTGCAACTCATCCTCTGATCTAGCCCACTTTGGTACAAACGATTATCTAATCTCCCACTGGTACTGACCCCGACAGAACGAATCCACAGGCATTTTATTTGACTTCCATAACGCGCCGAGCCACAGAAAAATTTTTTGACTGATTGGGTTGTACTTTCCTTTTAGCTAGCTGCACGGGTCACCATTTAATTTCTGGGGTGATATTTTCTGCGACGTGCCTAATACTGTCGAAAACTCCCTGTCAGATTTAATGCGCGATCACGCTCAAACTATTGTACAACACTGGAAGCCTTTAATCTATAAAGATTCTCTGTCGAATCGTCAAACCGAAATGGCGATTTCTCTGATCGCGATCGCAACTGGTGTTCAAGCAGCAGCAAAGAAAGATAGAACTGCGTGCAAGAACTGCTCTTTGTATAGGAATCTGATGGCTAGAGACGTTATGCTTGAGGGGGAATCACCTCCCACAATCTTGCTATCGGAACCAAACCTCAAACTCAGTATGCGGTTGCAACGCCAGTTTACCGGACAACCCATTACCCTAGATCCCAGCACAATTATTGGCAGTGGTGGGGAAGGACGAATTTATGGAGTTCGAGAAGAACCCAATTGGGTGGCGAAGATTTATCATCACCCCACGGATGAAGATGCGGAAAAACTCACCGTCATGTATAACCATCCCCCCACTACAGTGATGGCAATGCCGGGAGGAACCTCCATTGCTTGGCCTGTTGACCTGTTGCATACCCTCGATCACCGACGGCAAATTGTCGGGTTTCTCATGCCTCGGGTCAAAAAAGCTGCTCCCATTCATATGTTTTATACCCCCAAAACCCGACGAGAACAAAAGCCATTATTTAATTATCTCTATCTCCATCGCACCGCCCGCAATTTAGTGGCTGCCGTGGGAGACTTACACGCCAGTGGTTATGTGGTGGGAGATGTAAATGAGTCGAATATCTTGGTGACAGATACGGCATTAGTGATGTTAGTGGATACTGACTCGTTTCAAGTCCGCGATGGCGAAACCGGACGGATTTACCGCTGTCCTGTGGGCAAAGCTGAATTTACTCCCCCTGAACTTCAAGGCCAGTCCTTTCGAGACTTAGATCGCACCGCACAACAGGATCGCTTTGGTTTAGCGATATTAATCTTTCAATTGTTAATGGAAGGGACTCATCCGTTTTCTGGGGTTTATCAAGGCAGTGGCGATCCCCCGGCGATTGAAGCCCGCATCCGGGCGGGTCATTTTGTCTACGGTGGCAAATCCGTTCCCTACAAACCCATGCCGTTTGCGCCGCCATTTAGTCTATTGCATCCTCGCCTACAACAGTTATTTATTCGCTGTTTTGAGCAAGGACACGATAATCCTCATCTGCGTCCAGATGCGAAAAGCTGGTTTAGTGCCCTCAAAGAAGCCGAATCTGCGTTAATCACCTGCTCAAAGTATAGCCAACATCGTTATGGTAATCATCTGAGTTCCTGTCCCTGGTGCGATCGCACTTCTCAACTAGGGGGGCGCGATCCTTTTCCTTCTCGCGAAGCCGTTGAACAAGGACAGCATTTACAACCCCTGAAGCGGAAAAAGCGACGACGACTAGCGGCTGCCTCTGCCTTATCTCCGAACCGGGGATTGGGTCGTTCTCCAGCAGTGTATCGCCCCAACACAACCCTGAAGCGATCGCCTCCAAGGCGAGTTTATCGTCCTGCTAAGTCTTTTCCTCGCTTGCCTCAGACGGTTCAGTTAGGGCTATGGCATTGGACAAAAGGAATGATTCTAGGCAGCGTCTGGGGGGTGGTTTGTACCAGCGCTATTATTGCAATGATTTTTGGGGTATTTCAGGGCACCACTGGGATTTTAGGGGGGATGTTTGTCGGGATGATTTGGGGCGGGTTTTTCGGAGCAACGTTTAATTTATTTATGCCTCCAACTCGGAAATTAGCCCAACTGATGTCATTATTTTGGGGCGGAATTTGTGGTGGATTTTTGGCTGCCGCGATCGCGGGGATCTTGTACGGTCTTCTAACGGAAATTGAGGCAATTATTCAAGGGATCGTGGTTGGGGGACTTCTCGGAGGGGTTTGGGGGGGCTTCTGGAACTTATTAAACCCTCCCCTTTCTTTACCCACTCCTGGGCGTTTACGGGGCGCACAGGGGGCAGTTTTAGGGAGTATTTGGGGAGCCTTTCTCGGGACGTTGATGGGGGCAGTTTTAGCCGTCATCGTGATGGGATGGCGAGGATTTGACTCAGGATATCCCGTTTCAGGAGACATTCTTTCTGAATTGTTGGTGAGTGTCGTCGTTGCTAGCGGCTTAGGGGCGGTAGGAGGAGTGGCTTCTGGAACTATTATTGGTGCAATTGGGGGTGTTCCTCCTTTACCCAATGCACTGCAACTCTCCGGACGGCGAGGAGCAATTGTGGGAGGGATTTGGGGTAATTTTCTCGGGGTAATTACGGGTTCAATCTTAGGGGGATTGGCCTCCACGTTTTTGATTCAGTTGCTCAGTGGCGGCGCAACAATACAAAGCACGCCTGCAATTATTATGGCAATGGTCACGACTGCTGGGGTGGGTGCAATTTGGGGAGGATTTTCAGGTATTGTTTGGGGTGCATTTGGACGGTTTTGAATCCGTCTCAATTCCACATATCACTTCACCTCCCCATTGGGGACGATCCAACAGCCTTCGGAGTGACAACAAAATAGGTATATTTGCAAACAGTGAAGCAAAAATCAGGATGATATACTAGAAAGTAATTAACGAGTTGAAACAGTCTTTACTCAGGATATAGCAATAAAAAACCGCTCAATAGTCAATGGTTAGATAGAATACCCCATCGAGAGCGATAGCAACGCCTGGGTTTTAGTCACTAATCGGTTGATATATTGAGGGCTAAATATTGATCTTGAGGCAAATGCTATAGTTGATCAGATGTCAATTCGATTGAATCCAATTAGATTTTGTTAAACCCTGTGAGTCACTCCGAGATCGTTGTTCTACTTTTTTAGAAGAATTTATGAATTACTGAGAAAAATAAAGATAATATTTTCAGGTAAATTAGTATATAATAAGTCAACTTAATGGCTAGTCTAATCAAAAACTAGCAGCAAATCAATTAAGTTGGGGCTTTATCGGTATAGCGCGATCTCAACGCCGGATACAGTCAGGGTGTAGCTGAATCTCAATACAGGTGAAACATAATCCATTAATCCTTAATCACTTATGTCAGGTGTACGAGTTGGGATATTACATTCCTTGAGTGGAACATTAGCCATTAGTGAATCTCCACTCAAAGATGCAGCTTTGATGGCAATTGCAGAAATTAATCAAGCTGGGGGAGTTCTCGGTGAACAGATTGAACCGGTGATTGAAGATGGTGCGTCCGATCCCAACTGTTTTGCTGAGCGCGCTCAAAAACTGATCCAAACCGATCGGGTGGTCACCCTATTTGGCTGCTGGACATCGAGTGCCCGTTTAGCCGTTAAACCTGTACTCGAAAAATTGAACGCACACCTGTGGTATCCCGTTCAATATGAAGGACTGGAAAAGTCTAACAATATCTTTCATACCGGATCTTGTGCCAATCAGCAAGTTGAACCGGCTGTCAATTGGTTATTGGATAATCAAAAACGTCGCTTTTATCTCCTCGGTAGTGATTATATATTTCCCCATACGGTCAATAAACTGGTTAAAATCCAGCTTCAACAGCAAGGGGGGACTGTTGTCGGAGAAGCTTATGTACCTTTAGAAATAGAAGATTTTAGTCCTATTATTACCCGGATTAAACAAGCTCAGCCGGATGTTATTTTTAGTACTCTCAACGGTCTTTGCAATGTTGCATTTTATCATCAATTTCAACAAGCGGGTTTAACAGCCGATGATATCCCAATTTTGGCAACTTCTGTGACTGAAACCGAACTGCAATCTATTGGAGAAGCCGCAACCGGTCATCTCAGTTGTTGTAACTATTTCCAAAGTCTAGATACCCCAGAAAATTATCGATTTGTCCAGAATTTCAAAGCCATGTATGGTGAAGCTCGCGTCACCAGTGACTCAATAGAAGCCGCTTATATGCAGGTATATCTGTGGAAACAAGCCGTTGAATTGGCTGGCTCTTTTGATGCCAATCGAGTGCGGGTGGCAGCCTATGGTCAAAGTTTTGATGCCCCAGGAGGATGGCTACGCATGAAACCGAATCATCATGTGGGTAAAGTCTGTCGCATTGGTCGGGCCAGGGCGAATGGACAATTTGAGATTATTTATACTAGCCCCCGCATTGCCCCTTTACCCTGGCTTGGTTTTGAAGAAAATAACTTTGATGCTTCTCAGATGGTTGCCCATTTGCTCGGAGAAGTCAGTCAAGGCATTGAAAAAACAGAACAACTTCAACAACAATCTATAGAGTTAGAAGAAACTCAAGCCCGTTTAGAAGAAGAAATTGAGGCTCGCAAACAAGTTGAAGCTCAACTGAGAGAAATCAATAATCGCTTAGAACACATTGTTGAAGAGCGAACTGCTGCATTAAAAGAATCCAACGAGCACTTAGTTCAAGAAATTTCTCAGCATCAACAAACCACTGAAGAATTGCGAACCGCCAACGCTCGATTACAAGCTGTTTTACAAGCAGTACCAGGGACAGTCTCTTGGGTGGGTTCGGACTTACGCTACATCGAAGTCAACCAAAAATTAGCTGATAATTTTAACCTACCGCCAGAGGCGTTTGTGGGTGAGGATATTGGATTTTTATCCACAGGATCGGATTTTAATCGATTTGTCGAAGAACTGTTTACCTGTTGTGATAGTCATATGGGTCGAGAAGTCTCGGCAACGGTTGATGGTCAACAACGTTACTACATGGTGGTTGCCCAAAAATATGATGACAACAGAGCAGCGTTTATTGTGGGAGTCGATATTACAGAATCTCGACGAGCCAAGGAGGCCCTGCGACAAGCCAATGCTCGTTTACAAACGGTATTAGAAGCAGTCCCCGGAACGGTATCTTGGATTGGGTCCGATCTTCACTATATCGAAGTCAATCAACGTTTAGCAGAGATGTTTGGTTTGCCGCCCCGAGCCTTCGCAGATCAGCATATTGGCTTTTTGGGCACTAGCTCCCAATTTAATGATTTTATCCAAGGATTATTTGATAGTCCTGAGTTAGAAGCCCGTCAGGAAGTGCTAACCAAGATTCAGGGTGAAAATCATCACTATCTTGTCGTTGCTCAGAAGTATGATAACAACCAGGCTGCATTTGTAGTGGGGATTGATATTACCCAGCGGCGACGCGCCGAAGAAGGACTGAAACTGGCGAAGAGCCGTTTACAAAGTGTCTTAGAAGCAGTACCTGGAACCGCATCTTGGATTAGTTGCGATCTACATTATATTGAAGTCAATCAGCAACTGGCTGATATTCATGGTCGCGACCGCCATGAATTTGCCCATCAACCCATTGGGTTTTTAGGGGGTGGATCTAGTTTTGCCCAATTTATGCAACACTTATTTGCCTCAGAGTCCACTCATCTGACTCAGGAAGTGACGGCTCATGTTCAAGGACAGCAATATCATTATTTACTCACTGCTCAGAAATATAATCACAATAAAGAAGCATTTGTTGTTGGAATTGATGTCAGCGATCGCGTGGTTGCAGAAAAAAACCTGCGGGCGATTTTAGAAGTGATTCCGGGGATGGTGTCTTGGATTGATTCAGACTTACAATATTTGGGTGTTAATCGTTACTTAGCAGAAAAGTTTGATTTAGAACCGACTGATTTTGTGGGTAGACATATTGGCTTCTTAAAATCCAGCGCTCAATTTAATCAATTTGTCCGAGAATTTTTTGATAGCTCTCAGATTAATGAAAAACAAGAAGTTTTATCTTTAATTAAAGGAGAAACTCGCAATTATTTAATTGTGGCTCATAAATATAATAATAATCAATCTGCCTTTTTTGTCGGGATTGATATTACAGATCGTAAGCGAACGGAAGAGGCACTCCGACAAGCAGAACAAGACTATCGCAGCATCTTTGAAAATGCCGTAGAAGGGATTTTCCGGACGACACCGGATGGCTACTATTTACGGGCTAACCCCGCTCTGGCTCGGATTTACGGTTATGAATCAGCCGAGTTATTAGTCAATAGCCTCACAAATATTGCCGGACAACTTTATCTCGATCCCGACCGTCGTCAAGAATTTGTCAAAATTATGAATGAGCAAGGAGCAGTGATTGGTTTTGAGTCTCAGGTGCGTCGTATTGATGGTGAGATTACCTGGATTTCAGAAAATGCCTCTATGGTACGGGATTGTGGCAGAATTCTGTATTATGAAGGGACAGTTGAAGATATCACCGCCCGTAAGGAAGCTGAACTGGCACTGCAACAGGCTTATTTAGAACTAGAAAATCGCGTTAAAGAACGAACCGCTGAATTACAAGATACGAATGAGCAACTGTTGCGAGAAATTAGCGAGCGGGAACGGATTGAAAATGCTTTGAGAGCATCAGAAGCGGAGTTACGGGCGTTATTTGCCGCGATGACCGATGTGATTACGGTGTTTGATGCAGAGGGACGATATCGTAAAATTATCTCAACCAATTCTGAAGTCCTTTATAGTCCAACTCCGGACCATTTAGGCAAAACAGTATTTGAGGTCTTTCCTGAACCCCAAGCTTCTCTGTTCTTTGACCAAATTCAGCTTGTTCTCAATAGTGGCGAAACTCAAAGCTTAGAATACAGTTTACCCTTGAATCAACTGGAGTCAGGAGAATTGAGTTTATACTCAAACAACAGTCAACAGGTTTGGTTTGCCGCTAGTATTTCTCCGCTGCCGAATAACTGTGTGATTTGGGTGGCGCGTAACATGACAGAACGCAAACGGATGATAGATGCATTACGAGTCGAACAGGAAAAATCAGAGCGTTTACTGTTGAATATCTTACCGAAATCCATTGCAGAAAAACTGAAGCAGGATCATCAGTCAATTGCAGAACGCTTCGATGGGGCAACAATTATGTTTGCTGATTTAGTCGATTTTACCGGATTTTCTAGCCGTATTTCTCCTAGTGAATTAGTGGATATTCTGAATGATATTTTTTCAACATTTGATGAACTTGCCCTCAAACATAAACTTGAAAAAATTAAAACAATTGGGGATTCTTATATGGTCGTGGGGGGTTTACCGACACCAATGGAAACTCATGCCGAAGCGATCGCAGAAATGGCTCTGGATATGCAACAGGCGATTACTCAGTTTACCCAAGATGACGGTAAGCCATTCCGGTTACGCATCGGTATCAATACAGGCCCTGTGGTTGCCGGAGTGATTGGGATGAGAAAATTTACCTACGATCTCTGGGGAGATGCGGTGAATGTGGCAGCACGGATGGAATCTCAGGGACAAGCCAGTTTAATTCAAGTGACAGAAGCCACCAAGGTGAGATTAGAACACCGATACAATTTTGAACTG
>CAYNXM010000208.1:0-15898 GCA_964401105.1 uncultured Lyngbya sp.
CTATAGCTGAAATGGAGTCTGAGATAGAGGCATTAAAGATAGAAAATGAAAGATATATGGCAGAAAATAATAATCTTAATAATCAGAGTGAAAATAGGATTCAGCTATTGGAAGAAAAAGAGAGAATATTAGGAGAACTAGAATCACAACAAGAAGCTTATAATCAACAAATCAATAAATTGCAAAAAGATATTAGCCAGAAAGAAGCACAAATAAAAAGCTTAGAAAATAAACTGAAACAATACTCGAATATAAGACCTTTAGAAGGTAATTATATTGGCAATTTGAGTCAGAAGGGTAGTAAATATCATTTTTCTGAAAAATGTATCTATTTTAAATCCCTAGCTTATGAGTATACTTATATGTACGATGAGTATAGAGAAATAGCTTCTAGCAAGACTCCTGCTAAATTTATAAAGAATGGTTTAATAGAGTGTAGTATTTGTCATAAAGGAAAACAGAAATAGTATAAAAATTTAGATTAATCAATTATTCTAATAAATTTTGAGCGATTAAACGTAGACTATTATTTTAATCAATACTGAAACAATTTGATCGGAGTTAAGTATAAGTCACTGACATAACTGGAGACAGGTAATTTCAGTTTATTGATTTCAACAATTATTCTGAAATTAATCTTTCATTAAATTATAGCTAATTTGCTTGACGTAAAGCTTGAATATCTCCACTACAAATCACTTTAATATTGTGAGTAATTTTTTCAATTTCCCAATCCCACCAACAAATGTCTAAGAGTTCTTGAATAATAGATTCATCAAAACGTTTACGGATTTCTTTGGCGGGATTTCCCCCCACAATACTATAGGGTTCAACATTCCGGGTGACGACAGATTGTGTGGCAATTATTGCACCATCACCGACTTTAATTCCTGGCATAATAGTGGCATTGTATCCTATCCAAACATCGTTACCAATAATCGTATCTCCTTTATTCGGCCATGAATCTGGCATGGCAATTTCCCAACCATTCCCAAAGATTGGAAACGGATAATTTGTTAACCAATCTGTGCGATGATTACCGCCATTCATGATAAATTTAACATCAGAAGCAACAGAACAAAATTTACCAATAATTAATTTATCGTTTTCAAAGTCAAAATGATAGAGAACATTTTTTTCAAAGTTTTCGGGATTTTCAAAATCATGATAATAAGTGTAATCCCCGATAATAATATTAGGATTTTTGATAATATTTTTTAAGTAAACTAAGGATGTTTGATTCTCTAAAGGATATTTACGTTCAGGAGAAGGGCCGTAATTCATATTTTTTTTACCTTAATTCTATAATGCTGCGGCGGCAAAAATCGCATCGGTTGTTAATTCTAATTCTGGAAATATACTTGATTCTAAATATTGACCTGCTATAAATCGTTTCATCTGATATTCATCTTCAATTAACTGACAAATTGTAATAGTGGGTTGTTTAGGTTTACCAATATATCGAACTGCCCCTAATGCCCGATAATCTACAATCCAATATTCAGCTATTCCCATGGCTTCGTATTCAACAAATTTGTGTCCATAATCATCTCGCCAATTGGTACTCACTACTTCTATCACTAAAGGAACCGTTTGACCATTTTGAATAACAGATGCTTTCGACCATAACGGTTCATGTTGAATTAATTCTCGATTAATTACAATGACATCCGGTTGATATCCTGACTGATATCGAGGAGGTTTAATGATACAGGTTCTCGGAATAGAATAAGGCAATTGTTGCCGACGAATTTCCAAGTTTAATTCAGCTATTATAAATCCGCTTAAATCTTCATGAGAACCTGTAGGTAGCATTTCTACAATTACACCTTCAATTAACTCATAGCGTTTCCCATATTCTGGATACCATTTGATAAATTCTTCAAAAGTTATTGGTTTAACTTGTGATTCAATCATTGCTTTACTGTGTTTGAAAAATATTCTGAACCATTTTTTTATCTGTTCCTGCGGCAGCTTTATCTAATTCTATGATTTCCCCTTGATTTAATTGCCATCCTAACGCACCAATGTTTTGCTGTGCTTGTTCAATAGATTTTGCACCGGGAATCGGAATTGTACCTTTACAAATACACCAATTAATCGCAACTTGTGACATAGTCTTATTTCTATATTCTGCAATTTCATTTAAAACAGTTAAAATAGATTGTATTCCAGGCAAAATTTGTTTAAACAAAAATCCTCTAATCCCTGTCGGCAGTTTGCCATTTTCTGAATATTTCCCCGTCAATAATCCCAACGCTAATGGACTATAAGCAATTAGTTTAATTCCGAGTTCATCACAGACTTCTTTTAATCCCAATTGAGTAATTGGATAAGTTGAAAGTAAGGAATATTGCACTTGTAATGTTGTAATAGGAATCTCTCTTTCTTTAAAGATTTGATAGACTTGCTTTAATCGTTTTGGTCCGTAATTTGATAACCCTACGCCTTTGACTTTTCCGTGTTGATAAAGGTCGGCTAAACCTTTTAAGAGTTGTGTTTCTTGCCACGGAAAATAATTGGCGGTAGACCAATGCATTTGGACTAAATCAATATTTTGACCTAAACGTTTCGCCGATGCCTCACCGGCTGATATCATGGAATTGCGAGTCAGTCGCCAAGGATAAGGCGCTAACTTCGTAGCGATACAAATCTTATCGGAATTTATCCCGTTATAGCTTTGTGAAAATTGCCCTAATAGACTCTCGCTGCGTCCGTTTAATTTTCCAGTCCCATAGGAGTCTCCGGTATCAAATAAGGTTACGCCATTTTCCACACACAGGTTAAACACAGCCTGTAACTGGCTATCCATGCTGGGGTCATATCCCCACAGTAAGCGGTTACCCCATGCCCAGGTACCACAGCCCATTACGGGTAAAGTCATGTTTTGATTCATCTTGATTTTTACATCATTTAATTATTACGGGTGATACTATGAGTATGTAGCATATAAAATAACACATGGAAAGAAAATGTATTTTAATTGCCACAAAAACATATCCATCAATCAGTAAAAAATATAGAGAAACTGTGTGTACGGCTGGTGTTCTTCTGGATGAAAATAATCAACCTTTGGAATGGATTCGTATTTATCCTGTTAGATATCGAAAACTAGATTTTGATCGGCGCTATCCTAGATGGTCAATTATTAGTGCCTTAATAGAAAAGAATGACAAAGATTCAAGACCAGAAAGTTATAGAATAGATGATTCTTCTATTGAGATAATTAGAACAATCAGTCCAGTAGATAAATGGTCGGAAAGAAAATATTTTCTATTACCTCTTCTCTATCGTTCAATTAGAGATTTAAAAGAAAATAATAGATCATTGGGGCTGATTAAGCCCAAAAATATAATTGAATATTATAGTGAAAAAACAGAAAGAGAATGGAAACCAAAACAGCAAGCAACATTAGATCAATTAGACTTATTTGAGCTTCCAGTAGAACTTGAAAAAATTCCTTATCGGTTTGGATATAGATTTATCGATAATGACAATGAAGAACATCGATATAGCATTAGTGATTGGGAAATTTCTCAGCTTTACAGAAATTGCAGAGATAAATCTACTCATAAGGAATTACAAAAGAAAGAGGCTGAAGCATTAGAAATGGTTAGAAAAAAGCTAGAGGATAATTTTTTGAGCAAAAAGGATTTATACTTTATAGTAGGCAACTTAAAAGATCGGCGAAATATATTTATGATTATTGGGTTGTTTTACCCGCCCATAATTGAAGCCGAACAACTGACATTGTTTTAATTATTTAAATATAAAATGAAAAATAAAGTAGGCTTAGCTGAGCAAAAACTCATTTTAACGTTTGGATATGGTAATCGTAAAAACTACGATCAATTTTTAGAATATCTTAAAGAATATAATGTTCATTTTGTGATTGATGTCAGATCAAAGCCACGGGCTTGGAGTCGTAAATGGTATGGAGATCAGATTTATAAGTTTTGTAACTTGAATAATATTCAGTATATTTCTAAAACAGAACTCGGAAATGAGTCTGGTAATAAAAATTGGATTCCACCTAATAAGAATGAAGCTAATTTAGCTTTGCAGGAAGTTGCCAAGCTAGCTGAAGAAGGGACAGTTTTACTACTTTGTGCTGAAATGAATCATCATCGATGCCATAGATTAGATGTTGCTAATCATTTAAAACAATTAATTCCCAATAATTCTATCAAACATCTAGAATAATATAGTAAATTAAGATTAAATATTTAGTGAAATTCTGATTGTACTTTTCTTAAACAGGATCAAATAATGATACAGTTAAAACGATGGCAATGGATTATCCTGGCAACTCCAGTTGCAGCAGTTATAATTTTTCTCTTGGTGGCAGCAGGGTGGCAAATACACCAATGGAAAATTAACTGGATTTGGGGTATCTTCACCTTAGTAATTGTCGGCTGTCAATGGTTATTAGTCCGGTGGACTCGACCCATGGTAACAGAAATGGAGAACGTGGTGGCAGAGGTAGAACAAGAATTAGAAGCCACCATCACAGCAACATCAACGACAGATAAAAATAATAATCAAATACAGAACTTAGAAACAACTATACAACAGATTCTGAAAGCGTCTCGTGATGACCCGCCGTTTTGGGAAGATTGGCAAATTTTTTGGGGACGATGTCAGGAATTAGTGGTGGCTGTTTCTCAAACTTACCACCCAGAAGTTCAATATCCCCTACTCAATATCTATATTCCTCAGGCTTATGGCTTAATTCGGGGGACGGTGGATGATATGGACCGGTGGATGCAAAAATTGTCTCCTGCGTTGAATAAAGTCACTGTCGGACAAGCCTATCAAGCCTATGAAACCTATCGTAAACTCGAACCCTCTGCCCGTAAATTTTGGAAAGTCTGGAATTGGGCCCAATGGTTAATTAACCCGATAGCGGCAGCGGCTAAGGTAGCGAGTCAACCTTCCAGTAATGCGGCGAATCAACAATTAGTGGTAAACTTAGGTCAAATGTTACGGGAAGTGGCCTTACGAAATTTGGCACAGCAAGCAGTAGCATTATATGGGGGGAGTAGCTTACCCAATTTAGAATCTGCGGTGGCAACTCCTGCTTTACCAAAAGCGGAAACTCAAACGTTACGAGAGATTTTAGAAAATGCTGAAACCTCTGAAACCGTTGAACAAAAACCGGTTAATATTTTATTGGTCGGACGCACAGGGGCAGGAAAAAGTAGTTTAATTAATACATTATTCCACGCTGAACGGGCAGCGGTGGATGTATTGCCCAGTACCGATGAAATTCAAGATTATAACTGGCAAACTGAAACGGGTGAAGCGTTAACCTTGTGGGATACGCCGGGTTATGAACAAATCAACCGTTCCGATTTACGGGATTTAGTTTTAGATTATGCCACAACAGCGGATTTATTGCTATTGGTGACTCCTGCTTTAGACCCGGCTTTGCAAATGGATGCAGATTTTTTACAAGATCTCAAAGCGGAAATAGAGGATTTACCTGCGATCGCGATTGTAACTCAAGTAGATCGACTCCGTCCAATTCGAGAATGGAATCCGCCTTATGACTGGCAATGGGGTGATTCTCCTAAAGAAAAATCCATTCGAGAAGCCACACAATACCGGGCAGAATTACTCGAGGAATATTGCGATCGCGTTTTACCCCTTGTTACTGCTGATTATAACAGCAATCGTGCCGCTTGGGGAGTGGATAGCTTATCGGTTGCTTTAGTCGAAGCCATTACACCCGCTAAACAATTCCGCCTTGCCCGTTTCCTGCGTAATTTAGAAGCCCGCAGCGTTGCCGCTGCTGAAATTATAGATCGTTATACGTTCCAAATGACAACGACTCAAGGTGTGACGGCATTACTCAAAAGTCCGATTTTACAATATCTTTCCATCTTATCAACCGGTTCACCTAAATTAGCTTATTTGTTAGCCCAACAAATTCCGATTGAACAATTACCCGTTGTAATTGGTAAGTTACAAATGGCTTATGATTTGTTTTTACTATTAAATACAGAGAATAAGAACCCACTGAATTTAGATTTACTAGCGTTGTGGCCGTTGTTACTCGAAAATAAAGGTGATGCCGATGGCAATGCTTGGGCATTTGGTCACGCATTAGTAGAGTATTGGACACAAGATTTAACTATAGATCAATTACGCGATCGCTTTGAATTTTATTTGAAACAGAATTGAAAGGAATCTGTCGTGACGTTGCATGCAACGTTTCTACACCCCCGTAAGCAGTAAGGAGTATAAATCAAGGGTGACAATCATAAATTATACTCAATGACGCGCCGGACGAGATTCAATGATATCCCAATCATTTGGAGTTAATATTATTGCGGGCAATTTCATTGTCACCTTAGTCCAAAGCAAACCAGTGTTATAGTAGAGCAGTCGCCAGAACAGTTTGTTTCCTAGACGGGTACAAACTATAATAGCAAAGCGCTAGTTTTCTGATTTCTCCGAATAGTTCACCCCACATCATACCTTTTTGAATATGAAAATTCAAGGATTTGCCGCTTCCAAACCCAAGCAAAAACTCGAACATTATCAATTTGATATTGAATCACCTAAAGATTTTCAATGCTTAATTAAAGTCTTAGCCTGTGGCATTTGTCACTCCGATATTCATGTCATCGATAATGACTGGGGAATTTCAGAATATCCTGCTGTAGTAGGGCATGAAGTGGTTGGGGAAGTGGTAGAAATGGGATCTGGGGTCAATCACTTAAAAGTCGGCGATCGCGTCGGTGTCGGTTGGCAAGCAGGGGCTTGTTTACAATGTCGAGATTGCCTGAGAGGAAATGAAAACTTATGCGATCAAAATCAACCAACAATTGTGGGTAGAAAAGGCGGTTTTGCTGATTATATACTGGTAGATTCTCGCTTTGCTTTTAATATTCCAAACGGTATTGAAACAGAAGTGGCTGGGCCTTTGCTTTGTGGCGGAATTACGGTTTATGCAGGTTTACGTTATGCTGGCATGGGTTCAGGTCAAGAAATTGGTATTATTGGGGTGGGTGGTTTAGGTCATATTGCTGTACAATTTGCTAGTAAATTAGGTAACCGTGTAACTGTATTTACAACTTCTGAAGATAAAGCTGATTTTGCCACTCAATTAGGGGCAGATGAAACCATTGTTGTAGAAAAAGGTGCTTCACCTTCGGCCCCTTCAAAACCTTTAAATATTCTGTTAAGTACAGCCCCAGCTAGCTTAGACTGGAGTACTTATATCGACTTTTTAGACTCCGATGGCACTTTAACATTTGTGGGGGTTCCTGATGCCCCGTTAAACCTACCCTTATTTCCTTTAATTCTTAAACGTCGCCGTATTTTAGGATCTCCTATTGGCGGACGGGCAATGATTACAGAAATGTTATCTGTTGCGGAACAGTTTCAAATTAAACCTATTGTAGAAGTTTTTCCCATGGAAAAAGTAAATGAAGCATTACAAAAAGTCCGAGACAATACAATTCGATATCGGGCTGTTTTAGTGAACTCTGAATCCTAAATTATTTGTAGGGTGGGTTAGGTACAGAATTAAGTTTGAGGAGAAACCCATAAGTTTTGATTTGTGCTGTAACCCACCATCCAATCTTCAGTTTATTTAAAAATAATATAAGCCGATAAATTAATAAAGTATTTAATTAATGTATTCACCGGAATCTGATAATTTGTGGTTGGGATTAATCATAGGTAATTCTCGACTCCATTGGGCAAAATTTCAGGGAGATTTACTACTGGAATATTGGGATACAGATTATTTAGATCCTCTGCAATATAATATCGATCAAACAATACCAATTTTACTGGCTTCTGTCGTTCCTCAACAAACAATCCTTTGGCAACAATTGACGAATGTAAGAGTCATTACATTAGCAGATTTACCGCTAAAAAATCTCTATCCAACTTTAGGTATCGATCGGGCATTAGCAGTGTTAGGAATTGGAACAAAATGGGCAAAACCAGCATTAGTAATTGATGGAGGGACTGCCTTAACATTTACAGGAGTTGACGAGGCACAAAATTTAATAGGCGGGGCTATTTTACCGGGATTAAAATTACAGTTTTCTGCCCTATCTCAACAAACGGCAGCATTGCCTAGTGTGGAGATGCCCTCACAACTTCCCCCCCGTTGGGGATTAACAACACCAGAAGCAATTGAAAGTGGTATTTTGTATACTCTATTAGCAGGAATTCGGGATTTTATTCAGGCTTGGTTGCGGAATTTCCCAGAGAGTTTGATTGCAATTACAGGGGGCGATCGCGATCTGATATTGAATTATTTAAATATACAATTTCCGGAGACAGCAATTCAGATTAAAGTTGTGCCTGAAGCCATTTTTTTAGGAATATTAGTGGTAAAAGAGAGATGAGATAAAGGGGAGATAGAGTTAAGTGAATTTGGAGAATAGGACAGATTAAACACGATCTCAGTATTGCTATTAAACTGTATATTTTTCATTAATATCACAATCAACCTGTGATTTAACGCAATAAATATAGAAGAATAAATCACTCTAACTTCCAACTGAGATCATCAATAATGCGGATACAACTCACACAGAATGGACTTTTAAATCACTTTTTTAATCGGTGAACTCAACTAGATTGTAAGAGATGAGCTGAACTAAAGATCATGACTCAATATCAGATATTAATTGTGGATGACACTTCTGTATATTTAAATTTATTGTCCCAAATATTATCGAAAGAAGGTTATGAAGTTCTTGTGGCTCATTATGGACAACAAGCTTTAGAGATTGCAGAAAATAAACATCCTGACTTAATTTTGTTAGATGTTTATATGCCAGTCATGGATGGTTTTGAAGTTTGCCGTCAGTTAAAAAGTCAGCCTTCAACCCAGTCCATTCCAATTATTATGATTACCGCTTTTGCAGAACCCCAGGATGTGGAATTGGCTTTTGAAGCAGGTGCAATTGATTATATTCTTAAACCCATTAATCAACGGGAAATTTTAGCTCGGGTTCGTCACCATCTTCGCTTATATCAATTTGCTGCACTTTTAGAAGAGAAAATCAATCTGCTTTCCCAAGAAATTTGTAAACGCAAACAAATTGAAGCTCAGTACTATTTAATAAATAAACAGCTTGAAAAGCAAGTAGAAGAGCGAACTATTGAGTTATCAAAAGCCAATGAGCAACTCAAGCAAGAAATTGCTAGTAAGCAACTCGTTGCTGATGCCTTATTTAAAGAAAAAGAGTTAGCTCAAATCACACTGGAGTCAATTGGTGATGCTGTAATTACAACAAATATATTAGGACAAATTGAATACCTAAATCCAGTGGCGGAGCAACTCACGGGCTGGAGGTTTCAAGAAGCCAAAGGACAACCTTTATCCAAAATCTATCAAATTGTAAACGAGCAAAATCGACAACCTATTGAAAATCCAATTGAAATTGTCCGACGCACAGGTGAAGTCGTCAAGCAAGGCAATAATACCATTCTAATTTCTCGTTGGGGTCAGGAATACGGAATTGAAAACTCAGCCTCCCCCATTTATAATCATCAAGAGCATATCATTGGTATTGTTATGGTCTTTAAAGATGTGACTCAATCCCGATTGATGGCTCATCAGCTTCAGTGGAAAGCTACTCACGATCATCTCACCGGCTTATTCAATCGACAAGCATTTGAGGGCGCTGTCCAAGAGGCCATTCATAACGCTCACCACAATAATCAACACCATGTTTTGTGTTTTCTAGACTTAGATAAATTTAAGCATATTAATGATACTTGTGGTCATGCTGCCGGAGATGAGGTATTATCTCAGATAGCAAAACTGATTCAGAAACACGTCCGTTCAACGGATATTGTGGCTCGTTTGGGCGGAGATGAATTTGCTTTATTACTGTATCAATGTCCCCTGGAAATAGGAAAAAAGATTGTACAAAGGATTCGGAAACTGATTCATAATTTCCGTTTCTCTCATCACAATCAGACTTTATCAATCGGAGTCAGTATCGGTTTGAGTGCCATTGACGCAAAGACAACGAACCTGAAGAATGTTCTTCATCAAGCAGACACAGCGTGTTACATGGCTAAAGCTAAAGGTCGTAACTGTGTTGAGGTTTATTCCTCCAATGATAACCATCAAGAAGAGGTATTAAGCCCCTTTTTAAGTCCTAAAAAAGATCGGTTGAACTCCCCCAGAGACGTAGCATGCTACCTCTCCACTTCTTATTCATCACTTTCTGTAGTGGATTAAGTTAATTGTTGATTTAGATAATTTTTAACCGCCGTTGCCGAATCTAATTGTAGAACATGATGGGCGATCGCTTCTGCTTGGGTTCGAGTTAATTGAGAAATTGCCATTTTGATATTGGGAATACAAGCCGGGTTTAAACTGAGTTCATCCACCCCTAAACCAATTAAAACAGCAGCCGCCAGAGGAGAAGCCGCAAGTTCCCCACAAACCCCCACCCAAATCCCCGCTTGTTTAGCCGCCTCAACGGTTTGCTGAATCATTCGTAACACCGCCGGTTCAAAGCCATCGGCTAAAGTTGCTACTTTAGAATTATTCCGATCCGCCGCCATCACATACTGACTTAAGTCATTGGTTCCGATACTAAAAAAGTCTACCAGAGAAGCAAATTGATCCGCCATCGTCACTGCTGCGGGGACTTCTATCATCATCCCCACTTCCATCGTTCGATCAAACTCAACACCGGCTTGAGATAAATTATCCCGTTCCTGATTCAGTATTTTTAGCGCCTGTAAGACCTCTTGAGGCTGAGCTACCATGGGAAACATTAATTTAATATTCTGCCCTGCACTGGCCCGTAGAATCGCTCTAAGCTGGGTTCTGAGTAAGTCGGGGTAATCGAGTAAAATACGGATTCCGCGCCATCCTAAAAAAGGATTTGTTTCGGGGGGGATCTTCACTTCTGGGACTGACTTATCGCCGCCTAAATCTAACGTGCGGATAATCAAAGGATCGGGATGTAAAATTTGAGCAATGACTCGATAAAGTTCAGCCTGTTCGGTTTCAGTGGGAATGCGTCGCCGCGCCAAATACAAAAACTCACTTCGCAGTAACCCCACCCCTTCTGCCCCTTCTTCAATCGCAATTTGCGCCTCTGCTACACCACCAATATTTGCCATCACTTGAATCAAATGTCCGTCTTGGGTACAGGCGGGATGCTGGGCAGCAGTTCGTAATTGAGTAAAGGTAACCCGCTGATGATGTTGCTGGGTGCGTAATTGATTGACTAAGGCGGGTTCAGGATCGATCCAGACTTGACCCGTTGTCCCATCCAGGGCGATTGTCATACCATTGCAGAGGTTTAAGATCTCAGATCCGACTCCCATCACCGTCGGAATACCCAGCGATCGCCCTAAAATGCCACTGTGAGAGGTTGCACTCCCAGCAGCGGTGCAGATCCCCAAAACGAGGTTAAAGTCTAACTGAGCCGTCTCAGAAGGGGTGAGTTCTGTGGCCACCAAGATCCCCGGTTCTGTTAAGGTTAAGCGAGGCGGTTCAATCCCGGTCAATAAACGTAACACCCGCTGTCCCACATCAAGTACATCGGCTGAACGGGCTTTGAGATAGGGATCGTCAAGATGATTGTAGATCGTAATGGTTTGATCGATGACTTGTTTCCAGGCATAAGCGGCAGTATGATATTGTTCAAAGATCAATGTCCGTGCCTGTTCCATTAAAACGGGGTCATCAAGATGCAGTAAATGGGCTTCAAAAATAGCTGCTTCTGCATCCCCAGCATAAGCCGAAATTTCTTGACAGAGAATGATAATTTCTGACTGTGCTTCTGTACAGGCTTCTTGCAGTTGCTGCCATTGCTGGGATGGATCTTGTGTGTATTGGGCTTCAACTTGAATGGGTTCGGGTTCACAGCGAACCACCGGCCCAATTGCAATACCTTCAGCGGCTGGAATACCGAATAATTGGCAGTTTTCAGTATTTAAACTACAATCTGGATTGATGCGACGAGGGGATAATTGTTCTGCTTTTCCCAGTTGAGTCTTGACCAAATGTTGCAGGGCCGTTAAAGCAACTGTGGCATCTTCTCCGGTTGCCGCGATCGCCACTTCATCCCCATCTCGTACCCCAATCATCAAAACTTGATTAATACTTTTAGCATTAATTGCAGTGCTTTGGGTTGAACAATTTTGTAGGGTAATATTGGAGTGAAATTGATTGGCTAAACCCACAAATTGAGCGGCGGGACGGGCGTGTAACCCCATGGGATTATGGATTTTAAGATGAACTTTTGTCGGGGAAACTAAGGATGAATTCAGTTTTGTTGGGGGGGCAGCAACGGTTACAGGAGAGGTTGATAAATGAGCCGTTTTCGCCGTTAATGCACCCTTGGCTTCTTCTAATACCTGGTCTAGTTTTGCGCCTGTAGCAGCCGTCACAGCCGCCGCTAACGTGCCTTCAACGATGGGAGCATCACATAGTTTGATTTGAGTTTGTTGTTGAATCGGGAACAATTCTACCGCCATTTCTGCGCTCATCACTGCACTTCCCAAGTCCATTAAAACCACGACTCCGGCTTCTGTATAAACCGATTCAATCGCATGATAAACTTCCATCACATCTGTTCCCAAGGGATTTTCCGGATCATCAATTCCGGCTGCCGTGGCAATTTGCAGATTTCCCTGTACCATCTGGGCGACTAATTCTCGGACTCCCGCCGCTAACTGTTGACTATGGGAGACGATGACAATTCCAACTTGGGTTTGAGCATTGGGCATGAGTTACTTTAGCAAACACTTGATTAGATGTTGTTTCAAATATTCAGTAGCAGAGGCGCTAATATAACGACTGATTGGCGTTTTAGCGAATTGTTTCTTCTGTTCTACTCACGGTAGATTACTCTCCCCATCACAGACCTGAGCTTTAGTATATGGGTTATTTAAAAAAATTCCTAGTTAATCAATCAGAAATTTTAAGATTTGATCTCTGTACTCGATGGCTGAGTCAATTATTACTCTTTCTTCCTCTTATGTCATTGATCATTAAGCGCAAATAAAGAGGTTGCCGTCACGATCTTTATTCTCGGCAAAATACCAATAATAAATCACCCAAAGGCAAAAACAAGGAAAATAGGTAGATATTCAGGAAATACCAATCTACATGATGTAGATCGGGTTAACACCACAAAAAATATCTTTTGAAAGGGTTAGTGTTTAATCCATGAATACTGCTGTAATATTTTCTAATATAGGGCGTTTTCCGCTGAAAAAATGGGGATTAGGATTCCTGCTTTTTCCTCTATTCCTCAGCGGATGTGAATTCAATTTTTCTTTGAAAACTATCGAAGATTTACCATTATTAAATGATACCGATCGGACTGAGATTGTGATGCAAGGGATGATGATCGGACAACAAGCCTATTATCAAGCCAATGGTCACTTTGCCGCTTCTGCTGAAAGTCTAGCCATTGATCTGAAATTAGAAACCCCAGAATATCGTTATACTTTAATCACAGAGGGAGAATTAGCCCAAACTGTGGTGATGACAGCGGCGGCTAAAACAGCAGAACTCCCCAGTTATACTGGAGTGGCTACAGTTAATATTACAGATGAGGGTGCGATCGCTTTAGCTAATCTTTGTAAAACAGACAGCCCCTCTGTTGAACCCCCTCGTTTATCGACAAAACCGACCTTTGGTCAAGGGTTAAAATGTCCCCCCGGTTCGAGTCCTGTACGATAATGGGTATGGATTTTCTAGTTAGCTGAAGGTTCTAAACGAATGAGTTGCCCGTTATCCTCATCTGTGAGAATATACAGCCATCCATCCGGCCCGACTTTCACCTCACGGACTCGTTGACCAATATCAATAGATTGTTGGCCTTGGACGTTTCCCGTGGCATCTAAATCAATGTAGCGAACATCCCGAGAAACCAATCCCCCGGCAAATAAATCCCCTTGCCAACTCGGATAGCGATCGCCACGATAAAATGCTAAACCAGAAGGGGCGATTGAGGGTGTCCAAACCACTTTAGGATCCACCATACCCGGACGGGAAGTCTGATTAGAAATTGCTGGCCCAAAGTATTCTCGACTGTGAGTCACGATAGGCCAACCGTAATTTTCTCCGGCTTGAATTTGATTCAGTTCATCCCCGCCACGGGCCCCATGTTCGGTGGCCCAAACTTGATTGGTACTCGGGTCAAGGGTTAGTCCTTGAATATTGCGATGTCCATAACTCCACACGGCTGCCTTAGCATTATCTGAAGCAACGAAAGGATTATCCGAGGGGATTGAACCATCATCATTGAGTCGGATGAGTTTACCCAAATGACTGTTAAGGTTTTGGGCTTGTTGGCGAATTAAATCTCCATTGAGTTTAATCGGCGGATTACCCCCATCTCCGATCGAGACTAACATCGTATTGTCGGGTAACCAAATAATCCGAGAACCAAAATGTTGTCCATCAGATTTTGTTTGGGAAACCTGGAAAATTACCTCAACTTCTTGTAAACTATTGCCATTAAGCTTTCCTCGGATTACCTGGGTTCGATTTGCCTCTGAGGTTCCTTCAGAATGGGTGAGATAAACGTAACGGTTTTCGCTGAAGCGGGGATGTATGGCAATATCTAGTAGCCCCCCTTGCTTGAAGGTTAAGACTTCTGGAAGACCGGAAATGGGTGTCGGATCGAGGATACCCTCTCGAACAATTCGTAACCGGCCGGGTCGTTCTGTGATTAAAATTGTACCATCGGGTAACCATGCCATCCCCCAAGGATGTTCTAAACCTTCAACGACAGTAACTTTGCGAATATTTGATACCGTTGTAGCCGATTGGGATGAAACCGACGGAGAAGAACAACTGGTTAGGGTGATTATGACAATGAGACTGCTGAGTGTTGCGATTAGGGGATTAACAAAGAAATTCATCAGTTGAGTATCCGGATACATGTAGTGGTTACTCCTAATTAATTGTATTCAATTCCTTGAATTTGGGAGAGTGTAGCAAATTTTCCAGCCAGTGGAATGGACACGATGGGCTACGATAAGAGCAGCTCATTAATGCTGAATTGTCTGTAAACCGGATCGATCTGAGTGTAGATTCATGTCACCTCCTGAAAGTCAGTCTAAACCCACTCAATTTTCCAGCCATTTTGAAGCTGTTACAGAGTCTGTTACAGACTCTGTGAATCTCCCCAATTCTAATCCCCGATCTGGGTTATTCCCATTGATCGTGATTACCTCTGGGATTGCCCTTGTAATTAGTTTACTGCTATTTGGCATCGGTGCATCTCTGGGTCAGATTGTGGGTGTTCCTATTGGAATATTAACAGTTGTTCTCTCTTATCGATATCCCCGTTTGGCATTGTGGATACTCTTAATATATCTTCCTTTTGCTGGAACCGTTAGCTATTGGATTGGTAAGGATCATCCGCTGTTTCATTTTGCTAAAGATGGATTCTATTTTCCGGCATTAATTGCTATTTTAATTCAGTTAAAGCGACAAAAGTTACCGATTTTTGTTCAGCCTCAACTGAAGATTCCGCTAATGTTTTTGTTCGCGATCGCCCTGGGGACACTGATATTTGTCAATGGTAGCCAACAGTTTAGTGATAATTCTCAAGGTCAACCCTTAATTATGGGGATTTTTGGCTTTAAAGTATTGATGGGATATATTCCATTAATGATTTGTAGTTATACCCTAATCCGTAACCGACAAGATTTAGATCGTTTTATTCGCTTACAAGTGACCCTAGCGATTATTTGTTGTATTCTGGGATTAATTCAGTATGGATTAGTGGTAACGGGAGTTTGTGCCGATAACACGGGTTTACCAGAGAACTTACTACTGCGGGCAAATTTACAGCGTAAATGTCTGGTGGGAGGGGCATTAGGTTATTTTCCTAAAGAGAACTTTATCCGTCTTCCGGGAACTTTTGTTGCC
>CAYNXM010000209.1:0-4517 GCA_964401105.1 uncultured Lyngbya sp.
ACTGCTTTAATATTTGCGGCAAATAGTCAAAATCGGATTAAATTAGCGGATCGAATTTGGGAAATTACAGAAGGAAATTTAGCGTTTCATTCCACAACACCTTTGGGATTTTTTCAAGATGAAGTGATATTATTTTGGCCGTTACTTGTACAGTCATTAAACTTAAGGGCACAATTTCCGTTAAGATTGCGTCCAGAAACTGAACAGGAACTTGCAGCAACGCTTTGGAGTCAAGAATTAGAGTCTGGGCAACTGAGCTTTTGGAGTGTCAATCGAGAGCGTCAAGTTCGTCAAACCCTCGACATTTTACAACTGGCAGCCCTCAGTGGTGTGTCTTTAGATGATGTGCCTACCCTCCTGCAACAGGGTTTTGCCTTACTCGATGCCCCAGACGGCTTATATCACGGTTTAACAGGGTTGCTGATTCAATGGCGAGATTGGTGTTTAGAACGAGGATTTCTGACCTACGGCATCCTGTGTCAGCTATACGGACAACATCTACTGCATCATCCGACTTATCAACAGCATCTGATGCGCCGCTATCCGGTGGTATTAGCTGATGATGTGGATGAGTATCCGGCTATTACCCGTTCATTATTTGAAGTGATGTTAGATCAGGAAGCTATGGGGGCGTTTACTTATCATCCTGAAGGATCGGTTCGTTTGGGTTTAGGGGCAGATCCGGAGTATTTGCAAGCACTCCAACAGCGCTGTCAAACCCATGTGTTGCCGTCACCGTCGAGGGGGTGGAGTCTATCGGTTAAGGATTGGGTGGCGGGGAATACGGTTGATATTCCTGATTTTTCCGCCATACCTGTTGAGATGCTGTCCCTCAGAACAACTGCCCGAGGGGATTTACTGCGACAAACGGCGAAAATGATTATTAATGCGGTTCAAACCCATCAAGTTCAACCCGATGAAATTGCTGTAATTGCGCCGGGGTTGGATGCGATCGCCCGCTATACTTTACGTCAGTTATTGTCTCATGCTGGCATTGCAGTTGAATCTTTACAAGAACAGCGTCCGTTAATTAGTTCGCCCATGGTTAGGGCACTTTTAACTTTATTGGCGTTTGTTTATCCCGATCTAGGTCGTTGGATCAATCGTGAAGCGGTTGCGGAGATGTTGGTGATTTTAAGTCATCCCATTCCAGTCAGTCAACCGACTCCACCCCAGACCCGAGAAGAGGACTCAGCCGCCCCCCAGCAGGCTTTAGACGGGGATTGGCTACTAAATGATGATTGGGTTCAAAAATCGGCTTTTACCGCTGATTCAGCCATTGATCCAGTGCGGGCGGGGCTGTTAGCCGATCATTGCTATAGTCCAGATCCGACTCAACCTCAGTTACTCGATGTCACGGCCTTTCCCCGGTGGGATCGTTTGGGATATCAAGCGGCTACGGCTTATCAACAAATTCGACAATGGATTGAATTTCAACAGTCTCAGCAAAAATCTCGGCTAATACCGAGTCCTGTTTCTTTATTGGATCGGGCTATTGTGCGGTTTTTCATTCCCACTCAAATATTAGGGCCGGATCAATTGGCAATTTTACGAGAGTTGATGGAAACAGCCTTGCATTATTGGCAAGTTGATAGCCGACTCCATCCCCAAACGACGGGTAATTTTTCATCGTCGGCTATTGCTGAATTTATTCAACTCCTGCGACGCGGTGTGGTGAGTGCCAACCCATATCCGGTGGCAAATACAGGCGTAAAGCCCTCTGGGGTGACATTGGGGACGATTTTTCAATATCGCGCCCATCGTTTATCTCATCGTTGGCATTTTTGGCTAGATGCTGGATCGCCATTATGGCTGAGTGGAGGGGCGAGTCAGTTATGGGGTGCGCCATTATTTTTGCATCAACAATTCGGTCATCCCTGGACGACGACTGATAGTCAAAATGCAGATTTGGATCGATTGCGTCGGATTTTGTTAGATTTATTGAGTCGAGTGAGCGATCGCCTGTATCTTTGTCACAGCGATCTGGCTGTTAATGGTGCCGATCAACTTGGCCCGTTGTTGCCGTGGGTGCAAGGCTGTACAGCGGTGGTGGCAGAAACTGCCCTCACACCCTTTAATTCTCTGTAGTTTGAACCCTCGTTATGGCTCCTAGTCGTTGTACTGAATATTACTAATATACGATGATTGAAAATCTGGTTAAACTGATCAAAGTCTATTTATCTATTATATTAATTTATACTCAGGGTGAATTATGAAAATTTATGGATAGATATTCACCAAGCCACCCTAAACTATTAAGCTGAGCCGTTTTCTATTATGGGTCAATGAACAGGATTTATTTTCTAACTCAGACGGTAGATCGACCTAAACAAGGGAATACTATAAATTGAAATCTGTTAGGGTAAAATCCATATTTTTTTGAGTTAAATGGATATGAATTTTGCATAATAAACCTTTTTGCATGATTTTTTAAAACTGTTCATTTGTGTTCTATTCGGTGTTTTTAAGAGGAGACTAAGTTCATGACAACAGCAGGTATTGATGAAATTTCAGCTATTAGAACTGATACTCAGTCAAGCGTCACTATTTTTGAAGCGGAAAATGGTCGCTTTCAAACTTTTGGCGGTGAATTTGGGGATACTTTAATCGGGGCAAATGGAGAATTGTTATTTGTTCCGGATAACCCTATTGATACAGGCGGTGAAGGTACAGATGGCGAAGGTACAGATGGCGAAGGTACAGATGGCGAAGGTACAGATGGCGAAGGTACAGATGGCGAAGGTACAGATGGCGAAGGTACAGATGGCGAAGGTGGCAGCGATACCCTCGACCCAGACAACGAACCTCCTGTTGCAGTGGATGATTTTATCGGAGTCGAACAAGGTAACGCTGTTATTTTTAATGTTCTGAGTAACGATATTGATCCGAATGAAGATGATACATTAACAGTCGCTCAATTCGGTTCTGTTGCGAATGGAACCTTAGTGGCAGGAGCAGATCCAGGGGTTTTCACCTATCAACCGAATCCCGGTTTTTTTGGTCAAGAAATATTTGCTTATCAGGCCAGTGACGGTCAAACAACTTCTAATTTAGCCAGTGTTTTTATTGAAGTGATTCCCGGCCAAGGGGTGACGATTGAAGGAGTGGGTCGAGGAACCGCAGATAATGACTCTATTATTGGTTCTTCAGCCGCTGATGTGATCAATGGTTTAGAAGGAGATGATACCATTTTTGGTTTGTTTGCCGGGGACGAACTAAGAGGAGATGAAGGGAATGACTTCCTATTTGGTAATACCGAGAACGATACAATGGACGGCGGCATCGGTAATGACCAAATGTACGGCGGTAAACAGGATGACCTACTGTTAGGTTTAGAAGGGAATGACTTCCTATTTGGTAATTTGGGTCAAGATACTTTACAGGGTGGCTTGGGTATAGATGCCATGTATGGTGGACAAGCCAATGACTGTTTACGGGGTGGCCCGGATAATGACTCGATCTTTGGTGATAAAGGCAGTGATATTCTGTTTGGCGATGAAGGTAATGATAGTATCTTTGGCGGGGCGGATGAAGATTTAATTTTTGGTAATGATGGGGCTGACTCAATCTTTGGCGATAAAGGCAGTGATACTATTTTAGGGGGAACGGGTTCTGATAGCATTCTTGGCGGTCAGGATAATGACCAAATTTCCGGGGAATTGGGGGCTGATGTCCTGTTTGGGGATAAAGGGGCTGATACCCTCACGGGTGGGGCAGGCAGTGATATATTTGTCGTGGCGGAAGGCACTGGTGGCCCTAATATTGAGGATGCAGATATTGTTAATGATTTTGAAGCAATAGATCGCATCGGTTTAGCTGGGGGACTGAGTTTTAGCGATATTAGTATTTCCCAAAGTGAAGAAAATGCAGGTGATACTGTTATTCGCTTAGGCGAAGAAGGGGAATTTCTTGCTGTTCTTGTTGGTATTGATAGTAATACGATAGACGATAATAATTTTGCGATCGTTAGTTCGGGTATACCGTTACCACCAACACCGACTCCAACACCAACGCCAACGCCAACACCCACGCCAACGCCAACACCCACGCCAACACCCACGCCAACACCCACGCCAACACCAACGCCAACACCCACGCCAACTCCAACACCGACTCCAACACCCACGCCAACACCAACGCCAACACCAACGCCAACGCCAACACCAACGCCAACACCGACTCCAACACCAACACCCACGCCAACACCCACGCCAACACCCACGCCAACACCGACTCCAACACCTAGTCAAGCGCCTAACGCAGTAGATGACTTAGCCCAAAGACGACCCGGTGATGCGGAGACTTTTAATGTCTTAGCCAATGATACAGACCCACAAGATCAACCGTTAAGGCTGGTATCATTCTCAACAGCAACGAACGGGGTTGTAACGGAGGTGGAAGGGAATACAGAAGGCATTTTAACGTATACGCCAAACCCAGGGTTTAATGGTTCAGATAGCTTTACTTATGCCGTTACCGGGGGTGACCCCAGTCTGGTTTCAACCGCAGCAGTTACC
>CAYNXM010000210.1:0-15877 GCA_964401105.1 uncultured Lyngbya sp.
TCAGTAAAGAATCTGAAACCCTTTATGACTTGGCAACTCAAACCCGAGTCAGTTGGCAAACCCGTGAAGAAATGAAAAAGATTCTAACTCAGGATAGTTGTCATTTAACGTTAGAAGAAGTCGCCGCAAAAGTTCCGCCTGAACAACAGCATGAAGCCATGTATCGACTGCTAGTGGTGGCTAAAATTGATGGAAAATTTTGTATAAAAAAACAGCATATCGTTGAAAAAATCGCGAAGTTGTGGAATTGGCAAAACGGAGAAATACAACAACGACTTGAACTAGCCGAAGCGTTTCTCGAAAAACTATATTTAGAAACGATATTATCTGGAAAAGATTATGAAAAAGCTGTTATCCAATGCGCTAAGATAGCTCAGGAAGATTATCAGTTTACAGAAAAAGCCTTAAAAAGGACAGGTTCAACTCTACTGAATTTAAAAAACACCCTAAATCAGGAAATTAATAGAGTCCAAATAAATTACCAAAATCAAACACAAGCAACAACAGCAAAAGAAGTTAGCAAGCAACTCAAAGAAACTCAAAAATCTCTCGAAAGTGAAATCTCAAATCAAATTGAGCAGGTTCGTCGTTCACTTCGCTCTAAAGAAAGCGCTTTGAGTCATTTTACAATTGCTTTTATGGGTAAAACAAAAGCAGGAAAAAGTACACTTCATGCCATATTGAGTAATCAGGGATGGAATGCCATTGGGGAAGGCAAACAACGCACCACTCGTGAGAATAGAGTGTATGAATGGAATAATATCAGAGTGATTGATACCCCAGGAATTGGCGCACCGGGTGGAAAAAGTGACGAAGAAATCGCTAAAAGTGTGATTGAAGAATCTGATTTAATTTGTTATGTCGTCACAAACGATAGTATTCAAGAAACAGAATTTCAGTTTTTACATCTATTGAAAAAACATTCAAAACCCTTAATTGTTCTATTGAATGTGAAGAATAACTTACGGGATACACGACGCTTAGACTATTTTATAAAATATCCCGATAAGCCTTTTGCAATGGAAGGTAAAAGCGGTTTAGGCGGACATATTAAACGCATTCGTCGCTATGCCAAAGAACATTATACAAATGATTACTTTCCTATTGTTCCGGTGATGTTATTAGCGGCTCAACTCTCCCATGAACCGGAACATCGAGATCATAAAGCCGCATTATTTAAAGCTAGTCGAATGCAAGATTTTTTAGATGCTTTGCGCCAGTCTATTATTGATTATGGCACAATTCGGCGATCGCAAACATTACTTGGTTCTACAGTGTATGGTATTAATGCACCTCATAACTGGGTAAAAGAACAGGCAGAAGGTTATCAAAAACTGGTAGAAACGCTGAGTCAGAAACAAAAGGATACCCAAAGAAAAATTAAAATTGCACAAAAAGATAGCTGGAATCATTTACAGACACAAATTGACGCTATTTTTAATCAAGCTATTAATGCGGTTCCATCTTTTGCAGAACGGAATTGGGACTCAGAGGAGAGAATATTACAACAGCGTTGGCAAAGAGAATTAGATTCCTTCAATTTTCAAAAGCGGTTAAATAATGCTTTTCAGCATATAGGAGAATATTTTAATGATGAAGTTAAAGAAATACTAGAAGAATTAGGAAATGAATTGAAATTAGTTGTTAAACTCAATCAAAGTCAGTTTAATTTTAAGACACAGGATTCATTTAATACTCAAAAGCTATTTAAATTTGGGGGAAGTATTCTATTTACAGTTGGAATAGCCCTAACATCTGTTGCGCCGCCTGTAGGAATTGCAATAGGAATTGTCGGGGGTTTAATGAGTATGGCTTCTGGATTATTTAAATCGAGAGATCAAAAACGACGTGAAGCAGTTAGGAATATATCAAATTCTTTACGGGAGAAGCTTTATAGCGATAAGAAAAAAGTGCTGAAACAATTCGAGAATGATTTTAATAATTACTCTAATTCTGCAAACAATAAAATCGACTCCTATTTCAATCAACTGATTTCAGGATTAGAATATCTATCACAGGAATTAGAAGAAACAGAGCAAAACTTACAAATACAAGCTGATACTCTCAATCAAGCTTATGCTAAGCGAATTATTGATTGGTCTCAGGATAAATATGAACCCTTAACTGAAGCCAAAATTAAACAAACCGTTGCTAAGGTTAATCGAGAATTTGGGAAATATATTCATATCAACGCTCACTCAGAATTCAAAATCAAAAAATCACCTGATGAACTCAAACAGGTTTTGCAAGAAAATGTCTATCTATTTTTACCAAAACGAAATAATGTCTAATTAAATAATTTAAATTAGGTGATTATAATGAGCAAATAACATCAACTTCTCAGACGTTTAAACTCAACAGGAAACATTAACCATGACTCAAAATAATCAAGACTTTCAAGCTGCAAAAATTGGTTCTAAGTTCGCATCTGCACTGACTGAATTTAATACATGGCTCGAGAATAGTGATAAATCTGAACTTAAATCTCTACGGCAAAAGCTGCATAATGATTTAAAAGACTATCGAGAAAAAGGAGCCATTAGTGTTGCTTTCGTCGGACAATATAGTTCTGGAAAATCAACTATTATCTCGGCATTAACCGGAAAACGAGATATTAAAATAGATGCGGATATTGCGACCGATAAAACCAGTCATTATAACTGGAATGGAATTCAATTAACCGATACACCGGGACTGTTTACCGAACGTAAAGATCATGATGCAATTACTTATGAAGCAATTGAGAAAGCTGATTTATTGGTATTTTGTCTAACTTATATGCTGTTTGATTCAATTACAGTAGAAAACTTTAAAAAGTTAGCTTATGAAAAAGGGTATCGCTGGAAAATGATGCTAGTCATTAACAAAATGTCGGATGAAGCCGGAGAAGAAGACCAGAAAATTATTAATTATCGTCATAGTTTAGCAGAAGCATTAAAACCCTATAGTTTAGATGATTTTCTAGTTTGTTTTATTGATGCCAAAGATTATTGTGAAGGCAGTGATGAAGAAAATAATTTTCTAATTGAAATCAGTCGCTTTCAAACCTTTATTGAAGCACTTAATCAATTTGTAGAAAAACGAGCCGCTTTAGCAAAATTAGATACTCCTATTCGGATAGCTTTAAGTTATTTAGAAATAGCACAGGCAAATTGTAGCGGTAATTCAGTTCAGGATGAAACATTTTTTGAACTTTTAAATCGTTTATCTCATGTTGTCCGCAAAGAACGCAATCGTTTACGAATAAAAGTAGAAAGTATTGCTTTAAAAATGTCTGCTGATATTGTTCAAGAAGGAGTTTATTTAGCTTCAGAAGTTGGTGTTAATCAAAATATTGATAATCTTGCAAAACAGACTGAGTTAAATATCAAAGCACATTATGAACAAGCCGAAACTACATTACAATCGCTTTGTGATAATGCCGCTGAAGAGATACGTCATCAAGTTGAAACCGTTTTCCAAGATGATTTATTCCAAGCCTATTTTGCCTATTTAGAAAATCAATATAATACTTATACTAACGAAAATCAACAGAATACATCTACTAATAATGTCAAAACAGGTATAAAAATAGAAGGGTTAAAAACTTTATTTGGACTGTTCACGAATATTGCAGAAACAGCCGGAGTTAATCTACCCAAAATGGCGACTCGTAGCTTTTTGAATACAGCCAGTAAACAAGGATTTTTACGCTCTATTGATGTAGTCGGAAGTGGACTACATAAAACAGTTTTAGGAGTCGGTAAATTTGTCGGATTTAAGTTTAAACCGTGGCAAGCTGTTGGTTTTGCTAAAAATCTAGGGAATTTGGCTAAATGCCTAGGGCCAGTGATGGCTTTTGCTTCAATTGGACTGGATATTATGGATGCACACAAAGAACATCAGCAAGAACAAAAAATGGCAGAATGTCGTCAAGATATCACAAGCCAATGTACAAAAATTGGTAAAGATTTAGAAGCGCAAATTAGTATTCAACTGAGTGAATTTGAAGCACAAGTTTATGATGAGATTGACAAAAAAATCTCAGAGACTCGCCGCATCCGAGAAGAAACAATAGCCACTTCTAATAATCAGATGAAAGAATTAATGGAAATACGAGAGAAGTTTGAATTGATTCTAAAATACATTACAAAAGCCACAGTCTAGAGGGCTTTTTTCCATCCTTATGCTTTTTGATACTTTCCAAACATCCTCTAAGAGGCTTCAACAGTTAAGATCGCTTGTCGTAGATTGCCATTACAATGTTGAAGTAAATCTTTGCCAGCTTCTGAGTCTAAACCTGTCCAGTGCATTAACAGGGCTAATTTCACAGACTGACCGCTATTGTTCAATAAAACAGTAGCTTGTTCTCGACTAATTTCCGTTAAATCCATTAACATTCGTAATGCCCGATCTTCTAGCTTTTGGTTGGTGACAGCCACATCGACCATGCGGTTACCATACACTTTACCGAGTTTAACCATCACCCCAGTGGAAAGAATATTTAACACCATTTTGGTGACAGTACCTGCTTTGAGGCGAGTTGAACCGGCTAAAATTTCTGGCCCCACTAACAAGCGAATATCCACATCCGCTTCCACTGGCACTTGTTGAGACGGCACACAAGCGATAAAAACAGTGGTTGCTCCCCGTTGGCGGGCAGCATCTAACGCCCCATGAACAAAGGGTGTAGTGCCGCCTGCGGTAATTCCCACCACCACATCCAAGTCAGTGATTTGACGATGGGCGATCGCGCCTTTACCGTCGGCGCTGCGATCTTCGAGGTCTTCAGAACTGCGAACTAATGCCCCTGCACCCCCTGCAATAATGCCCTGAACCAGCTCTGGAGACGTACAGAAGGTTGGGGGACATTCTGCCGCGTCTAACACGCCTAAGCGTCCACTGGTGCCGGCTCCGACATAAAATAATCGCCCCCCTTGGCGCAAAGCGGCACTGGTTAAATCGATTGCCTGAGCTATTTGTTCGCGGACATGAGCAATTGCCAGTAGAGTTTGGACATCTTCACGATTAAATAAATCCACCAACTCCAGGGAACTCAATTGGTCAAGGTTCTGACTATTGGCGTTAATCTGTTCAGTGAGTAAATGTCCCCGTGTTTTCAGTGGTTCCATGAGAGTGCTTTTATTCCTTATAATAAGCCTTCTAAGCGGCGACGAATACTATCAAGTTCATCAGATGCAAATTCAGACTCTGCTTGGGGTTGAGATGGGTCAGGACTATCAATTTGCCAGTCTGTTTGTTCGATGTTATCTTCCGGTGGAATCGCCAGATGACCAGTGGGAATCAGTTCCCAATCATAATCTGCACTTTTGCAAAATTCTTTGATTTCCTCATCGCTAATGGCTTCTACACTTGGCTCGGGGAAATCTTGGGCTTCCAATAACACACTAAAGCGAGTCGCATCCTCTTCGCTTTCAAACATCAACACTTTGTTGCGATCGCGTATCTGAATCGTATGGATGCCCTCATTTTCTGTCCCAGCGTTAAATAGCAATACGTATACTCGCATAGCTTTCTGATTTAGTTATGCCTACTCTCAACGATAATATCTATCTTAACTGCCCAGTTACCTTTTTGTACGCTTCATTTTCAGATTCTCAGCCGACTCATCGGATTGCGATTGTACCCGACAGAGTTGTCTGTTGCTGTTTATGATAGGATCGCTTCGGATCAAATTTTTATATTAAATGTCATTGATTTACCCAGAAAAAATTAATCCGGCGCTGCAAAGCTTTTTTAGCGATCAACTGTCTCATCCCTCTCAATTTAACAGTACGATCCATAATCGAGATGAAATGTATCAATTTGCTCTACTGAATCAACAGACTCCAGAACAAGCAGCGTTACGTTATTACTTTAATGGGAAACGAATTTTTGAGGCTATTTCTCAAGTGATTCAATGGCATTTTGGTGGATTTGACGGGGTTACTTCTTTTCTAGATTTTGCCAGCGGTTATGGACGCTTCACCCGGTTTCTGACTCAGGCAATTTCTCCCGATAAAATCTGGATCTCGGAGATTCATCCTGCGGCTGTTGCCTTTCAAGTTGAACAGTTGGGTGTACAAGGAATTCAGTCTGATTCTCAACCGGATAAATTTCAGATTAATCGGCAGTTTGATGTGATTTCAGCTTGTTCATTTTTTAGTCATCTACCTGAACATACTTTTAGTTTATGGATGAAACAACTTTATGATTTACTCACTCCGAATGGGATTTTAATGTTGAGTGTTCATGACCGTTCACTCTTGCCAGATAGTGCTGCCATTAATACTAATGAAATTTTATTTATCCCGGAAAGTGAAAGTCAGTCTTTAGATGTCTGTGAATATGGTACAAGCTATGTTGGAGAAGACTTTGTCCGTCATATCATTAATCAGATTAGCGACAATAACGCTAATTTTTATCGAATACCGAAAGGAATTTGCCGATATCAGGATTTGTATTTGATTACGAAAAATATTAAATCAGATTTTTCAGAGTTTCAATTTAGTCATCATCCCCAAGGACGCTTAGAACACTGTTATTTGACGAATGATGATTTAATAAAATTCAAAGGATTTATAACAGAAATTAATCCCGAAAGTCAGATTGAAAATATTACTATTTTGAGCAATAATAAAAAGTTACATCAATTTTCTCCGGTTGAGTCTGCTGTTAGCGCCACATCACAGATAGATTGGGATTTTACAATTCCTGCCTCTCTGATATCATCTCAAGATCATTTGTTAATTAAAGCGGTAAATAGTCGAGGATTAGAATGGGTTTTTGAAGCGGCTAATTTAGAGTTTTTACTGAGGGTGTAAATTCCCCAAAAACCCTCATAATTAAATCTCCTTTAATTTCTAAACATTAACTGAGTTTTACTTTAAGTTATACTTGGCTCAATAGCCCTGTATTTTGAGTCATTTATCTTTTTAATTAAAATGTCTAGTTCAACACCGACCTCTGAAATCGTGATTCTCACCCAAGAGATTGATACATTAGAAGGGGGAAATGATGCCGATACATTTGCCCTACGAAATAATAGCGATCAGCTTCAGATTGTTTTATTCAACCCAACCGCAACAGAAGTGGGAACCCGCCAAGATAATCAGTTATTAGGAACCATGATGGGCGATGCGGTTTATGGCCGCCGAGGGGATGATACTCTCTCCAGCTTTAAAGGAAATGACTTTGTTAATGGAGAGGCTGGCGATGATTTAATATTTAGCGGTCAAGGGAATGATGTCCTGGTGGGGGATGGGGGAGATGATACTTTATTTGGCGATCGCGGCAATGACCAAGTTTATGGCAGTAGCGACGCAGATGTTTTGTTTGGCAACTTAGATGATGATACCCTCTATGGTGATTCTGGAGACGATACCCTTTATGGCGGACAAGGTAATGATAGCCTCATCGGTGGCAGCGATAGCGATTTACTTTCAGGGGATCAAGGTGAGGATACCTTAACAGGGGTGAGTCGTTCTCGTTTGGGTTATACTCATATTGCTGACTTTGAGACCCGTGAAGATACCATTCTCTTACCTGGAAATCTTGATTTGTATGAACTGATGCCAACAGCGGATATTGATACAGCAGTTCAACTTCCCGATGGAATTGCCATTATCGCGGTGGATGAACTTGACGGAACAAAACAACTCATTGCCGTTGTTGAAGGGGTGACTAACTTCGATCTGTCTCAAAGCTATGTTGAATTTATCTAAACTGCACTCAATATAGATGATAGAAACACAGAAAACGTTGTACTCTAGACAGAATCGATAGAATTGTAGTCATAGAGAGTATTTAATTAGCAGTGGGATCGACTCAACCTCCGAAAGTTAAACTCAAAGAGAAAATGACCGTCCCCCGAACCATCTGTTTGGGTTTTATCCTGGTCATTTTAACGGGGACTGTGTTACTGATGATGCCGTTTTCAACCCAAGCAGCGGGCTGGGATGATCTCATTACCGCCTTGTTTACCTCTACCTCAGCCGTTTGTGTGACGGGGTTATCGGTGGTTGATGTGGGAACCTACTATACGTTTTGGGGTCAGCTTATTCTGTTAATGTTAGTAGAAGTTGGGGCATTGGGTTACATGAGTGCCACGACAGTATTACTACTACTGCTGGGTCGTAAATTTGGCATCAGAGAAAAAGTTGCCCTGCAACAAACCCTTGATACTTCAGGACTGGGCGGTGTGGTGAGTCTGCTACAACATATTGTGCTGACAATGGTGATGTTTCAGTTGACTGGTATCGTCCTATTATTATTAGTATTTAAAGCAGATTATGGACTAAAACAAGGATTATGGCTAGCAATTTTTCATAGTATAAATGGGTTTAATAATGCAGGATTTAGTTTATTCCCCGATAGCCTGGTGGGTTATGTCACCTCTCCGTTACTCAATTTCACTATGAGTATTTTAATTATCTTCGGTGGATTAGGTTATCAAGTGATTATTGAGATGTTATTGTGGCTAAAAAATCAGTTTTCTAAGCAAAAGCATCGGCGGGAGTTTTCCCTTCACTTTAAAGTAGTCACTCGCACCACCTTATTTTTATTAATTGCTGGAACTATTCTGATTTTTATTATAGAATTTCCTAACCAACAAACCATAGGGGGTTTACCTTTACCCCAACGGTTAATGGCAGCTTGGTTTCAATCTGTAACGAGTCGAACAGCTGGTTTTAATAGTATCCCCACAGGAGAATTAGTTCCGGCTGGTTTATTTGTTACCTCAATTTTAATGTTTATTGGAGCCAGTCCAGGAAGTACGGGAGGAGGTGTGAAAACCACAACTTGTCGGGTCTTATTAAATTGTACTGTTTCTGCCCTTCAAGGTCGAGATGACGTATTATGTCATCAACGGCAAATTCCGAGTAACATTATCCTCAAGGCGGTTGGCTTGTTAGTTGGGTCAGTTTTCGTCATTGCTGTCGCCACTTTATTAACTGTTGGAATGCAACCCGAACTCGGGTTTAACGCGATCTTTTTTGAAATTATTTCTGCTTTTGCCACCGTAGGACTATCGACCGGAATAACAGCGAAATTTTCTTCAGTGAGTCAGCTCGTAATTATTATGACAATGTATATTGGACGGGTGGGTATATTACTGTTAATCTCTGCATTTTTCGCGGAGACTAAACCGAGTTCAGTAGACTATCCAGAAGCCAATTTATTAGTGGGGTAAATCAAAAAAAATGGAGATTTCAGCTTTAAACTTTTTCCGCAATTTAAAAACAGAAAAACAACAATTTGCGGTGATCGGTTTAGGACGATTTGGTCGGGCGGTTTGCGCTCAACTTCATGAAAGTGGGTATGAAGTTTTGGCGATCGATCAAGAGGAAAAGAAAGTTTGTCAAGCCTTACACGATCAAATTGCTTCCCATGCTGTACAACTGGATACGACTGAGATAGCAGCTTTAAAAGAATCCGGTATTTTAGAGTTTGAAACGGTGATTGTTGCCATTGGTAATTTCCTGGCTGAAAGTATTACAACCACTCTTAATCTGAAAGAAGCAGGGGTTGAGAAAGTGGTTGCCAAAGCCTCTTCCACCACCCACATGAAAATATTGCATAAAGTGGGGGCTGATTTAGTGGTTTTTCCAGAGGATGAAATGGGCCGGGAATTAGCCCAACGCCTGATTACTCGTAGTCGCATTATTGATTTATTTGAACTAGATTTAGACCATAGTGTAGTTGAAATGAAAGTTCCAGAGGAATTTTATGGTAAAACAATTATGGAGTTGGATTTGCGAAAAAAATATGGTTTAAATTTATTGGCAATTCGGCAGGATGAGGATGAGACAACTGAAATTAATCCTTTACCCAATAAGCGATTTTGTCCTGGAATGGTGATGGTTGTTTTAGGTTCAAATAAATCAATTGAACGGTTATTTAAGTAGTCTTTATCAGTGCTATTGTCGGGTGAGTTATGCCTTGCCCTAAAATCGATCTATTCTCAAGACAGTTAATAGTCAAAGCATCTCACCCACTAAGGCTTGATAAAAATATTGCGATGCCAACTTTTAAGGATTGGCAAATGTGTTAATACGGCCGCCACCAATCGTACGCCCTGGAATCGGACGAGGGACGCTAAAAGGTCGATTTGAAGGGGTAAGGGTGGAATTTTGAGGCACTAACGGATTGGGAGTGACAATGGTATTTTGCAGATTAGGTTGCACGACTCCATAGTTAGGGACTGACCCAGAATTGTTATTGTAACCATAAGCGGGATTCGGATTCACTGTTGAAGGCAGTTGTCCATAAGGATTCGTTGAGGAAGGAGTCACCGAAGTTGTCGGAGGGGTATAAGGTAAATTCCGGGGAACGGATAAATTGGTTTGATAGGGATTTTGAATCGGAACCGACTCAACAGTGGGGGTTGATGTAGCGCTTTGTGCAGGGGTTCTGGGGACAATCCAATTGGGTTGAGGCAGATTCGGGGTTGTAGAAGTGGGAGTGGGTTGGGTTTGTATCAAATTGCCATCGAGGTTGAGTTGGAAAGCAGACTCAGAACTGTCCTCAGCATTATTTGAGGTGATTTCAGATGAGTTGGAGTTCACTCCTGTTTGCGAAGTCTCACTATTGTCTGTTGCTGTTGTTTGATCTGAGTTATTGAAATTCGCAGCAGATGAATCTGGATTATATTGTTCCATTGCGGCTTCGAGGGGGGTTTTGGTTGTAGATTCTGTTTGTGAATTTTGAGCAGTGGGAGTGTTTAAGCCATTGAGATTAGAATTGGGGCTAGAACCTAAGTTAAATAAAGTTCCGAAAGTGGGTGAAGTCTGAGAATTTTGAGAATTTTGAGAATTTTGAGAAAAACTAAAATTGGGCGTGGGTGGGGTTGAATTCAATTTCTCTGAAGTTGAAAATTCCGGTAAAAAGATATTGGCATCTTCTGAAGCATTAGAATTATTTTGGGATTGACGCGCCGCTTCTAATAAATCTTCCCCGGCTGAAGTGGGAGCATTGAAGGGATTTAGGGGAGGAGAGTTTGCCTCTAATTCTTCTAATAATAAGTTAGAACTATCAATCTCTGCGGCAATGGCTCGTTCTTCATCTGAAAGGCTATTGCTGAGGGCAGTATCTGGAGTATTGGGCTGGTCCGTATTCACCTGAAACCATTCCGGATGATCTGAGAGTTGCCAAACAAATATTCCCAGTAAGGTCAAAATCCCAATTGGCCCTAAAATTCTCAGTTGAGTCAAAGAGCGAAGACGAGCAGCAATAGAACGATTAGATTGAGATGGAGGCTTCAGTTTGGACATGATATTAACCTTAACTTAGGATGAAAGTTTCGACTTAGTTGATGTTAAACTATTAGACTTTGAGTAAACCAGGCTTAGCTGGGGTAAACTGAGGGATTTTGAGCCCCTTCACCCCTACCCATGATTGTGTTGATGAGGCGAAAGGAGGATATTATTATTTTATCTTTCAGCATAATAGAATCACTTGATTTTTCTAATTATCTGTTCTAAATCGTTGAAATGGGACAAAATTTAAATTTCTAAGATAAATTGTGATGAACAAAAATATTGAAGTCTTAGCCAATAAAGAAGAACTCATCAATCGCTCACTCGAGCTGATTTTAGCACAAATCCCAACTGCCCTGGAACAGCGGGACTGCTTTACCCTAGCGTTATCAGGTGGCAGTACCCCCAAACCCCTTTATCAGAAGCTGTCCGCCCAAAAACTCCCCCTGGAAAAGATTCATATTTTTTGGGGAGACGAGCGTTATGTCGCCTCAGATCATGCCGATAGTAATCAATTGATGGCCCGTCAGGCTTGGTTGGATCAAGTAGCTTTCCCGCCTGAGAATATTCATCCCATGCCCACTACAGGGGGCGATCCTGTTGCAGATGCTCAAAAATATGAAGTGGAATTGCGGCAGTTTTTTCAGGTGGCACCGGGAGAATTTCCTCAGTTTGATGTCATGTTACTCGGGATGGGGGATGATGGTCATACTGCCTCTTTATTTCCGAATACGGCTGTGTTAAAAGAAGATACGAACCTGGTGGCTGTCGGAGACAAATCGGGTGAACCTCGGATCACCTTAACCGTTCCCACCATTAACCACGCCCGTTGTGTGATGTTTGTGGTTGCAGGAGAAAATAAACGCCCCGCTTTGGCTCAAGTCTTTGCTGAGACGGGTGATGAGATGATGTATCCTTCTCGACTGATTCAACCGATGGGAGAACTTTATTGGTTACTCGATCAGGCCGCAGGAGCAGAAATTGCTACAACCTAGTTATTAGTCATAATGGGGAGAGGCGAAGCCTTACACTGATCCTTCATCCCCTCAAATAATCAGTAACTAATCACACAAATGAGGAAAAATTAATGATTGTTTGTCCCAATTGCAACCACCAAAATCCGGAGGGAGCGACTCAATGTGAAGCCTGTTATACTCCCTTACCCACAACTATTGCTTGTCCGAGTTGTGGGGCAAGTGTTCAAAGTGATGCAACCTTTTGTGGTCAGTGTGGCTCTAGTTTACAACAGTCTACCAGCGCCCCACAACAGCCGAATCCCGATGTGATACCGACCGTTGTCACCCCCCCTGCACCCGATGCAATCCCCGCCCCTACAGTTGAAGTTGAGCCAGTTCCCGTTACCACTTCAGCCCCGGATTTAGAAAAATCGAGTTCCCCTCCTGAGCCGATCCCGGAAACAACAGCCACAGCCACTAATATCCCCCCAAGCCCAGGTGCAGTCCCAATCAACCCCGCCACCCAACTGCAACAACGCTGGGCTAAACTCGTCCATGTTCAAACCAATACTGTTGTAGAATTACCGCAAAATTTGTCTGTTATTCATTTGGGTAAACCCAATGATTTAGTGCCTCCGGATATTGATGTTTCGGGTTTTCCTAATTCTGAGGTGGTTTCTCGCAAACACGCCGATATTCGAGCAGAAGCAGATGCATTTTATATTGAAGATATGGGGAGTTCTAATGGAACTTATATTAATAATATCCCTTTATCTCCAGGCAATCGACACCGTTTGAGACCGGGCGATCGCATTTCTTTAGGTAAAGGAGATTTGGTTTCTTTTATCTTCCAAATGGCTTGATCGCGATAAAGTTCTTGTCACAATTGTTTTAATCTATCGTTTGGATGGGTACAATGAGGATATATGAGTTTAGCCTTAATCCGGATGCGTGAGTTAGGATGTGTTGTGCCAAATCAATCCCGGCTCTATTGGATTATAAAAGGTTCTACTGCAACGACTTCAGGGTGCTGTGTTTGAATTAACGACTGCCAATGTGATTAAGCTAACCTTGTTACATCCTTTCCAATCTATTCCGGTTCGGAGTTGGGCTTTTAAACAAGAACCCGTGATCCGAATTGGACGCTCGACAAAAAATCATGTTGTTTTGTATAGTGCTGTGGTTTCTCGTCATCACGTTGAACTTCGGCAACTCGATCAAGGCTGGAAAGTAGTTAACCTGGGAACCAATGGAACTTATATTGAAGGTGTGCCAATCTCTGAGTCCTGGGTAGAGAATGGACAAATTATTCATCTTGCTATTTCTGGGCCAAAAATTCAACTCAATATTGATTCTTCTTCACTCAACTCTACGCCTAAGCGTCAATACGCTAATCAAGTTGAACACCCAGCCCAAGTGATACATTCTTACGAAACTCAGACTCAAATTACAACGATTTCTCCATCCCATCCAACCCCTCATGAGTTACCTGTAACTCATGAAGAGATTACAGAAGTTGATCGGTGTGATTAATTCCCCAGAAACTGTGACCTGAGGTGAGGTAGACCGCAAGCCTGATAAGACTTCAGACATTAAAGATTGATGATGCTGCTATGCTATGAAGGTTAAAATTAAATTAAAGGTTTTCAGCAGAGTTGAAAGAGTTCAGAGGCATCTATAACAGCGTTTAAAATAGGTATGAGCCTAACCTGCGATCAATTATCGCAAAGTTGGCTATCTTGACGGGTTGGCTGTTTTGACGGGTTGGCTGTCGCGCGCGCATTTTACGACGGGTTGGCTAGCGCCAAACATTTTCCGTCTCCGTCTCCGTCTCCGTCACGCCAAACATTTTCCTAATAGAGAAAACCCAAAACTGAAACCTAAACAAAACATTATATTGTTGTGTGATAATTGCTTTGTGATTACAATCATTTTAATCCACCCAACTCAGCCGATACCAGTGAACCGCTGGACATTCAAAGATGAATCTATTTTGCGAATCGGTCGTGCAAAAGATAACGATGTCGTGATTTACAATGCTGTAGTTTCCCGGCATCATATCGAATTCTGGAAATCGTCATCTGGATGGGAAATTGTCAATTTCGGGGCAAATGGAACTTATTTTGCTGGGAAACCCTTAACAAAAGCACCCGTCTCTGAGGGAATGGTGATTCGTTTGGGACATTCTGGGCCACGACTGTTAATCAAATTAACCGGATCGGAAGCTGACAATATTCATCAACCCCTCGACGGAAAGCCAATTTCTCTTCCACAGCTTAATGATACCGGGAGTCTTGAGGATGAAACAGTTGTAGATTGTACAACACGGGTTGAATTGTCGGATAAAAGGAGAACAGAATGATCATAACTTAACGGCAAGATGAGTGCTCAAACAACTTTGAATCCTATTTCAACCGCTCCCGTCTACCCTTTGAGTGTTGCGCCAATGATGGATCGCACAGATCGTCATTTTCGCTATTTCATGCGTCAGATCACCCGCCGCACGTTACTGTATACGGAAATGGTGACCTCAGCAGCAATTTTACATGGCGATCGCGATAAACTGTTAGGGTTTTCTGCTATCGAAAAACCCCTGGTTTTACAAGTCGGGGGCGATCAACCGATGGAATTAGCAACCGTTGCTCAAATCGCGCAAGACTGGGGTTACGATGAAATTAATTTAAATGTAGGATGTCCCAGTAGTCGGGTACAAGAAGGTCACTTTGGGGCTTGTTTAATGGCCCAACCGGAACGGGTAGCCGAGGCGATCGCCACCATGCAACAGGCGGTTAAAATACCTGTTACTGTTAAACATCGGATTGGCATTGATGATCGCGATCGCTACGAAGATTTGGTCAATTTTGTTGAAATTGTCTCCCAACAGGGCGGTTGTCAACGCTTTAGTGTTCATGCCCGTAAGGCTTGGTTAAAAGGCTTGAGTCCCAAGGAAAATCGCACTATTCCCCCCTTACGTTACCCAGATGTACATCGACTCAAACAGGATTTTCCTCATCTCTTGATTGAAATTAATGGCGGCTTTACTAACTTATCCCAAGTCCAGCAACAGCTACAACAGGTAGATGGGGTGATGATCGGACGGGCTGCTTATGATAATCCTTATTTGTTTGCGATCGCCGATCGAGAGATTTTTGCAGAAGAAACAACTCCTCTGACTCGCCATCAAGTGGTTGAAGCCATGTTTCCCTATATTGAAGATTGTCTCAGTCGCGGTATTCGCCTCAATAGTATTACCCGTCATTTACTGCAACTATTCGCCGGACAACCGGGAACAAAAGCTTGGAAACGACATATTAGCGAAAATGTATATCATCCTGGGGCAGGGGTAGAAGTCCTGCGGCAGGCATTAGCAAAAGTACCGGATCAGAATTATTAGTTATTTATTGTTTGCTGAACTTTTGGGAAGAATAAAATTAAGTGGTTTTCAAGTTTAGTATTAATCTCTCTTTATACCTGAAACTTGAGAAACCATTATAATTTTAATCGGCTCTCAGGAGTTTAATATAATGATCTTTTTAACACCTAAAATTGACGGCTATAATATTCTCGAAAACATTCATGAAGGTTTAAAATCCCTAGTATTTCGCGCCCAACGCAATTCTGACCATAAACCTGTTATTCTCAAACTTCTCCGAAGTGAATATCCCAGCTTCAACGAACTGATTA
>CAYNXM010000211.1:0-8164 GCA_964401105.1 uncultured Lyngbya sp.
GCGGAACATGGTGAAAAACCATCATCTAGCCAAGTCAATATCTGATGCTAGCTGGACATTGTTTAGGCAGTGGTTGGAGTATTTTGGAAAAGTATTTGATGTGCCAGTGATTGCTGTTGCACCTGATTATACATCCCAAAACTGTTCTAATTGTGGGCAAGAAGTTAAGAAAACTTTGTCCACTCGCACTCATAAATGTCCAGATTGCGGCTATTTAGATGACCGTGATACGAACGCAGCCAACAATATTTTGATAAAAGCCTTGCAAGGACTAGCTCAACTACCGAGGGGCACTCGGAAAGTAACGTCTGGGGAGGAGATGGCCCGCTGCTTGGAGGGGGAAACCTCAAAAAGCAAGGTGACTCGTAGAGCCAGAAAACCCCGTCAGTGATGACGGGAATCCCCACCTTCAACGAAGTAAGGTGGGGAGGATGTCAAATCCACTGCCGATTGCCGATCGCGTAGCCATAGCTGTTGGCGTAGCCTGTGGGTAAGCACATAAGAAGTATGCCTTCAGAACCGCAGTTAAGCTTAAGCGTTCCATAGCATAGACAGGAAAACTCGACGCTTAATTCATCTATTTTGCTCTGTGGCTAACCCACTCTACAATTGAGTCTTTGCTTGAGAACCCAAAACCGCGATCGCCACCCCAATTAAAATCACAATAGCCCCGATAATCACTAAAAAACTAGGGATTTCTTGAAAGAAAAAATAGCCTAAAATACTGGAGCCTACAGGTTCGCATAAGGTCATCAATGCCACAATAGTAGGTGAGACATGATTCATCCCCCAGTTCAAGCTAGTATGACCGACTAATTGGGGTAAAACTGCCATTAAGAACAGATAAAAATAAACAATATTTGGATAGCCAATATAACTGGTATTGAATAATGTCGGTAACGGTAATAATAAAATAGCTGCCAAACTATAGGCAACCGTAATATATCCTCCTAACTGAAATCCCCGTTGTTGTGCTTCTCGCCCCAACATTAAATAAAAACTAGCGGTAATCGCTCCAATTAAGGCTAAAATATTACCCAATGTTGGATTAGGATTAGCAACACCTGGACTGCTATCAGCAATTGCAATTAAAATCCCGCCACCCAAGGCAATGATAATTCCTAAACTTGTTAATTTTGTCGGTTTTTGTTTCAGCCAAATCCAAGAAATGAGCGCCACCCAAATCGGCGTTGTCGTCACTAAAGTAGTGGATGCAGCAATAGAAGTATAAGATAAAGACGTAATCCAAGTAGCAAAATGAAACGTTAAAGTCATGCCTGCTAAACAAGCAAATAAAACGGCTCCAGGTTGGAGCGATCGCCACTGAATTTTTCCCCAAGAAGGTAATAGTAATAAAGCCGCAAAAGTTAAACGTGCCGCAGACATGACTAAACTAAATCCTAGGCTACGAACTTCAGCCTCTGTGGTAGCCAATCGCACCAGAATAGAACCTGTTGAAATGGCAAGAATCCCAAAAAATAGGACAATTATCACAATCCCTAACGAAATTGAGCGAGATGACTTCATTGAAAATGACTACAATAATAGATGGTTTAAAGTCTATCTTAATTTTGTAAAGTACAGATGAGCAAAACAGTTTTAATTACAGGTGCATCTCAAGGCAGTGGTAAAGCAACAGCGTTATTATTTGCCCGCAAAGGATATAATGTGGTTCTAGCGGCTCGCAATGGGGATAAATTAGAAATCGCAGCCGAAGCAGTCCGCAAGTTAGGAGGGTCGGCGTTAGCAATTGCGACAGATGTGACTCACTTTCAGCAGGTTGAAAACTTAGTTCAAAAGTCATTAGAATTCTACAATACGATTGATGTATTGGTGAATAATGCCGGGATTTGTTTGAGTGGGCCTGTCGAACAAACCAGTTTAGAAGATTGGCAAAATATTATCAATACAAACTTATGGGGTTATATTCATACTATCCATACTCTACTGCCTCATTTTCTCCAACGAGATCGCGGCACAATCGTCAATATTGGCTCTTTTGGTGGAAAAATGCCTTTACCGGAAATGACAGCTTATTGCGCCAGTAAATATGCGGTGACAGGGTTGACAGAAAGCTTGAGATTAGAGTTAGCAAAAACAAATATTCAGGTGGGTATTGTTCATCCCGGTGTGATTGATAGCGACTTTTTAGATCGCGCCCAATTTCGCGGTAAAAATGAAGCAGAAATTAATAACCGCCGTCAACAAATGACCCAGATGTTGGAATCTTCGGTCGTGAGTCAACCGGAAGATATTGCTAAGGCAATTTGGGAAGTCGTGAGTCAAAAACAAAAAGATATTGTTGTAGGGCCGGCTGTGGTGGCAACGGAAGCTTACCGCTTATTTCCTGGACTGGTACAAACTATGATCGCGAAGCGTTAGGCTTCGTTTTTTTTATATGGCAAATTAAGGATTTGCTATATAAAAACCTAAGCAAAAACTTGAACTACTACGCTTTTAAATAGATGATAAGTCAGTGTCTATCTGTTAAATACAATAGATAGACCAGTGTATACTGCTAGAAATCAGCGATAAACGAGGTAAAGAGGAATATAATGGAATAATAAACCTCAACGTCGGGAGAGATTTGATCCCGATCGAGCTGTATTTTTTTTACATACATCAATTAACGTTTTCCTTTTAATAAGTAAGTTGTCATCTCTCCCTTACCTTTAATCATAATCACACCCCGTTTTTCAAAAAAATATTGATTTTTTAACATTCTATAAGTTTTTTCTGTCACTTGAATTTCATTGGCTATCCCATGAGATTCCATCCGGCTAGCAATATTAACCGTATCTCCCCATAAATCATAAATAAACTTTTTTAAGCCAATCACCCCTGCAATGACCGGCCCTGTAGCAATGCCAATTCTCATCTGAAAATGCTGTCCGGTTTCTTGATTAAATTCCTCTAAGGTCAGTCGCATATCTAACGCCATATTTGCAATAGCTTCTGCATAATTTTGGCAAGGAAGAGGTAAACCAGAAACCACCATATAAGCATCACCAATCGTCTTAATTTTTTCTAAGCCGTGTTGGTCTGCAAGATGATCAAATTGAGAAAAGATTTGATTGAGCAACTGCACTAATTCGGCTGGGGGAATTTTCCCGGATAATTCTGTGAACCCTACAATATCACCAAACAAAACCGCTGCATTGGTAAAGCTATCTGCAATTGTTGTCGGCTGTTGTTTTAAGCGTTGTGCAATGGGAAATGGTAAAATATTGAGTAGTAAATTTTCTGAACGTTCCTGTTCTACCTGTAGCTGTTTATAGGCCTCATTTAAAGCATGACGAGTATTAAACTCAGTGTGAGCGAGACGATCATAAAGAGAAACGGAAAGACAACTAACAACGCATATCCAAAACAGATATAATAATAAAAAATCTTCGCTCATCCATACAGCCGGACGTTGAATGGTTAAATTAAATAGCCGTTGACTCCCTAAATAGTAAAATAAAACCCCTAGTTGAGATATCAGATGAAATCGCCAACGAACCGGAATTAATGTAGCTTGAGAAAAAAACATCAAAGGCCATTCAATAATTGCGGGTTGAGCCAGGCCACTGAGATTTAATCGGATTTGTGGACTGAGATTAACAATCCAAGATAGCAATAAAAACATCACTCCTAAATGCTGCTTTCCCCATGATGTTTGTAATAAACCTAGACCCATAAACAAACAAAGTTCTACAATCATCTGTGTCATCAGCCAACTGGGTCGGAATTCTGCTAAATTGAACAGTAAACTGTTGAGTTGTAATAAAATAAATGTTAAGTAGGCTAAAATGGCGAGTCCAAACCCTAAAGTAAGACGTTGAAAGACAAATCGCTCTTGCCAAGTTTCATAACTTGTGTATTCAGATAAGTCGGGAGTGCGTAAAAGGGACTTTGATTGATCGATCAGAAGCCGACCTAACCCTTGTTTATTCTGAAAACTTGACATTACGGCTCACCCTGTTAATGGATATAAGTTAAAGCAGTTCCCGTTTTTCAGTCAATCGGTTAAAATTTTAGTTAATTTTAAACTCGTTCATTTTAATAGTATAATTATTGTGAAGAACAATTCCCGTCAAATTACGTTTTTAATTCTCCGAGACTTAGAAAGGCGGGGTCAAATTGTAGATGTTGTCTTCGATCAACGGATGAAGCAGGCACAGCTTGGAGGATCTGATCGACGACTGGTAACTGAGCTAGTTTATGGCTGTATTCGCAGACGGCGATCGCTAGATGCTTTAATTGATCAACTGGGAAAAAAGAAATCCGATCAACAACCGCCTGCTTTACGAATTATTCTTTATATTGGATTATACCAACTTTGTTATCTGAGTCAAATTCCTGCTTCTGCGGCGGTTAATACCAGTGTTGAATTGGCAAAAGAAAATGGTTTATCGGCACTAAAAGGGGTTGTTAATGGAGTATTGCGGCAATATTTACGGCAATTAGAGTCTCAAGTTTCAAAACTCTCTCTCAATCCCGATCGACTGAATCCAAATTTAATTTTAAAAACACTGTTAGATTTACCCGAAAATATCATTCAAAAATTGGGTATATTATATAGTTTTCCCGACTGGATTATTCAGTTTTGGTTGACAGAAATAGAGACGGATGAGACGGAAAAGCTATGTCAATGGTTTAATCAATCTCCGGCAATTTATTTACGAATTAATCCGCTTAAAATCAGCCGAAAAATGGTTGAAGCTGCGATGCAATCTCAAGGTATTTCTGTTAATTCAATTGCTGAAATTCCGCAAGCGATTCGATTAAATCAAAGTGCCGGTCAAATTCAACAATTACCGGGATACGATCAAGGCTGGTGGACTATTCAGGATAGTAGCGCTCAATTAGTCAGTCATTTACTTAATCCTCAACCGGGAGAATTTGTTATTGATGCCTGTGCCGCACCAGGGGGCAAAACAACACATATTGCAGAATTAATGCAAGATACCGGAAAGATTTTAGCCTTAGATAAAGCGGCATCACGACTTAAAAAGCTGCAACAGAGTATTAATCGTTTACAATTAAATTCAATTGAGATCAAAGCAGTTGATATTCGTAACTGTTCTGAATATAATCAAATAGCTGATCAAGTATTATTAGATGCACCTTGCTCTGGTTTAGGCACTTTACATCGACGTGCAGATGCTCGTTGGCGACAAACATTAGAAAATATTCAAAGCCTCTCAAAACTACAAACTGAACTGTTAGAAACAGTCGCCAAATGGGTAAAGCCTGGTGGCTGTTTAGTTTATGCCACTTGTACACTTCATCCTTTAGAAAATGAAGCCGTGATCCAGTCTTTTTTAATGAAGAATTCCGAATGGAAAATTGAATTCCCTAATGAAGATTTTTCAGCTTGGACACAAACCGAAGGATGGATTAAAGTATGGCCCCAACGTAATCAGATGGATGGTTTTTTTATGGTTAAGCTGTCTCAGAAATAATCTAAGAGTAGACTACAAGAGATGATAAAAGTTATTGTTTTTAGATAATTTTATGACGGATGACTATAGCTGAAAATAGTCGGGATTTGTTAAAATAGAAAAATAAGTCAACTCAAGAGATTGGGGAAGAAAACGAATGGACTCAAAATCACGTCGCTTCACAACTCTGATGAAAGTAATCACCCTACAATTTTTAGGCGGCGCTAGCGCCGGATGGTTGACCTTTATGTTGTTTGCTGGAGTTTGGCAAATTAACCACTTTTGGTCAGTGATGACTATCGTGACGCTATTTTGTGGTATGTTAGCTGTCGTATATCGTCAAAATTTTGAGAAAATGTTTAGTACTTTGATGGATAATCCGCCCTGGTTTTAAATTGATAAATTATCAAGTTTTCACCTGAAAGTATTTAAGCGATCGCTAACAAAAGGAACAATTAAAAATTATCTAACGAATAGTTTTGGTCAGCTAGATGTACGCGGTCGCATTCAATCCCAGCTTTGGACGTACAAAAACTCACTCAATGCGCTTTAATGATTTTATGACAAAGTCGGAAATTTGTAACAGTGTAAACTTGATTTTATAGCATAAAATAAATGGTTAAAATCTCATTCTATTGGATAAAATGCACTTAATTCTCTGTCATACAACCGCAGATTTTGATGCACTCGGCGCTGCTGTCGGAGTCACTAAATTATGTCCGGGGAGTAAGATCGTTTTAACAGGGGGTTGTCATCCGGCTGTTCGGGATTTTTTAGCATTACATCGAGATGAATTTGCTATGATAGAACGACGTTCTGTTATTCCAGAACAAATCCGACAATTAACAGTCGTAGATACTCAGAATAAAGAGCGTTTAGGAAAAGCCAGCGAGTGGTTTAATCAGCCTCAAATTAATGAAATAAAAGTTTATGATCATCATCCAAATATTATTTCAGATATTCCAGCAACGACCACTTATATTGAAGCAGTGGGCGCAACAACAACTTTACTAATTGAACAAATCATACAGCAAAATATTAGTAATTTAAGCAGAGCAGAAGCCACTGTTATGGCCTTAGGAATTCATGTCGATACAGGTTCTTTGACTTTTGATCAAACGACCCCTAGAGAGGCTCATGCGTTAGCTTGGTTAATGGAACGAGGAGCGAGCTTATCTGTCATTGCAGAGTATGTAGAACCCGGTTTATCTCCTCAATTACAAGACTTATTAATTGTGGCATTAGATCGACTAAAAAAATCAACTGTTCGAGGGTATACAGTCGCTTGGGTTTTATTGAAAACCGATCAATATATTCCCGGTTTATCTAGCTTAACTTCTCAACTCTTAGAATTAACTGAAAGTGATGCAATTTTACTAGGAAATCGTTACTTTATGAAAAATGGTGAAGAAGCACGATTTACAATAATTGGGCGATCGCGCATCAAAGGAACTGACTTAAATCAACTGTTTCAACTCTTAGGTGGAGGCGGACATACTCAAGCCGCATCTGTGGTTTTACGAGAAGTTAATTCTTCTGAGATTTTACAGCAATTAATCGAAGCATTAAAAGTACAAATTCCTCAGCCTTTAACAGCGCGTGAAATCATGTCTTCTCCGGTTCGTACGATTCGTCCCGATACAACAATTGCAGAAGCTCATCGGATTTTACTCCGTTATGGTCATTCCGGATTATCTATTGTTAATCAACAAGATCAATTAGTTGGAATTATCTCTCGTCGAGATCTTGATATTGCCTTGCATCATGGCTTTAGTCATGCTCCCGTCAAAGGTTATATGACTCCTCAATTAAAAACGATTAAACCTGAAACAACCTTACCGCAAATTGAATCCTTGATGGTGACTTATGATATTGGTCGATTACCCGTATTAGAAGCAGATAATTTAGTTGGGATTGTCACTAGAACTGATGTTTTACGTCAACTACATCACCAACAACAATCTCAAGAAAAAACCCATTCTGACAGCTATTCTCCAAGTTATTATTCTTTACTACAATCTCGATTGAAAGCAAGAATAAATCCCAATCTCCTAGAATTGTTAGAAAAAACGGCACAACTCGCCGAACAACAGGGCTTACAACTCTATTTAGTAGGGGGTGCAGTGCGAGACTTACTGCTAGCAAAACCCAATGACAAGCTATTATTAACGGATTTAGATTTAGTCGTAGATGGCTGTTATCATCAATCTCATTTACAAGATGAAGAACACCCCCCCGCAGTGATGCTGGGAAAAGCATTACAACAATCTTATTCTGCTGCAAGATTAGAGATTCATGGTCAATTTCAAACAGCCGCTTTATTGTGGCATAATGATCCGATATTAGATTGCCTTTGGATTGATATTGCCACAGCACGGACTGAATTTTATCCTTATCCCGCAGCAAATCCCGAAGTAGAAGCCAGTTCAATTCGGCAAGATTTGTATCGCAGAGATTTTACAATTAATGCGTTAGCTTTGCGGTTAACTTCATCTCAATCTGGAGAATTATTAGACTTTTTCGGAGGGATTTCCGACTTACAAAAACATCTAATTCGGGTGTTACATCCCAATAGTTTTATTGAAGATCCAACCCGTATTTATCGTGCAGTTCGGTTTGCAGTTCGTCTAGGGTTTGAAATTGAAGCCCAAACAAAAGACTATATTCACTATGCGATCGGTAGTGGCGTTTATGAGAAGAAATGGCATCAAGATTCAACCTCGAAAACGGTACAGAAA
>CAYNXM010000212.1:0-14102 GCA_964401105.1 uncultured Lyngbya sp.
AATCAAACCTTGTCTATTGGTGATCCAGAGGAACTGAAGTTAAAAGCCATCGCAAAAGGAACAGGAGAAGCCCTGATTATTGTCAGTCGTTCACCCTTGAAAAAAGCCGTTAAAACATTAGTCTCTCTAGCAGCAGAACTAAATCGTTCTCAGGGAGCAATAGCACTGAAAGAACCTGTTGAAGTGATCGGCGATTTATTAGATGATTTAAGTGGCGATCGCAGTCCTGGAGGTTTTGTCGTTAGACCAATTAGCGTTTCTGAGATGGCGACTTTATCCATTACTTTTGAAGTATGTTAAAGTAGCAACAGACCCAGTATAGAACCCAAGAACGGATCTCTGTTGAAATGTTTACCCACGCGATCGCCCCTTTGGGAAGTTGGCTGTCGCGCGCGCATTTCCCGTCAAATATTTTTCATGAGTATAGGGGGAGATTGAATTTTTTGTATTTCAAATGTTTATTGGGCGTAGCCCAAACATTTTCCTATCTGAAATTTCCTGAATATGCATATAATCAACTATTTGTCAAGTCTGCCCCACAAAGCTTGATTGAGGATCGGATAAAATTCATTCATTTGCAGGATGAGATAGAGATTAAAATTTCAGGAGATTCTCGGAAAGTTGGCGATCGCGGGCGCATTTTCCTAACGCCAAACATTTTCCGTTACGATTTTTCTAGGCTTGAGGACTATAGAATTTGATGTAGCCATACACCCCCGTGGATTATTAGAATATCATAAAGTCTGAAACTCGGAAAGTTGGCTATTTTGACGGGTTGGCTATCGCCAAACATTTTCCTATAATTTACTCAGAATACATAGAATAAACGATTTGTCAAGTCTGCCCCACAAAGCTTGATTGAGGATCGGGTAAAACTCATTCATTTGCAGGATAAGATAGGGGTGAAAATTTCGGGAGATTCTCGGAAAGTTGGCTATCGACGGGTTGGCGCGCGCGCCAAACATTTCCCGTCACGCCAAACATTTTCCGTCTAGCCAAAACAATGATTCATGTCAACTCACATAAAATTAGACAAAATCAAAAACAAAATCAAAAACAACCTGTAATTACAGTTAAGAAGTGGGGCGACCTGGCTGAGCAAACCCGCTTATCCCCAGATACTAAGCTGCCAACGCCCTCTGTTGACTCATCCAAAAAGGGTAATCTCAATATTTATGCACATGAAGTAGAAATACTGGGAGGATGTCGGGTGGTCTATCGACGGGTTGGGCTATCGCCCAAACATTTTCCGTCTCCGTCTTGCTAAGGTTTGGATTGAAACGCTGCATGATGTCAGAGTGATTTGTTGGGACTAAAGGATGAGGGTGTTTTTATATAGATCCGCTTAGGAGTTTATTCTGTTGAAACTGGGCACTGCGGGCTAAATGTAACTCTGGATTTGAGTTTTATGATTTTTTAAACCAAAAGCTGCTGTCAAGATTGATGAAAACATCAAATTTTGCTAAGATGTTAGCTCTTGCATCAACTGAGTCATAGTATGAAAAGAAATTTAAAGCGCTCCCCACCGCTTCTGGCTCGATCGCGTTAATGTAGGAAAAAGAGTAGGATTTCTCAGCCAGGGATATTAGCGGTCAGGCATGAGGATTGACGAATAATAACTTCTGATTAACACCTTATAGGATAACAATTCATGGCGATTCAGATTAAAGACGACCCTGAAAAGCAAAAAGCTTTAAATTTAGTTCTCAATCAAATTGAGCGCAATTTCGGCAAAGGTGCAATTGTCCGCTTGGGTGATGCACCCCGGATGAAGGTCGAAACTATCTCTAGCGGTGCGTTAACCTTAGATTTAGCCTTGGGAGGCGGGATTCCGAAAGGACGGGTTGTCGAGGTTTATGGGCCTGAAAGTTCCGGTAAAACCACTTTAGCACTTCATGCGATCGCCGAGATTCAAAAAGCCGGAGGAATTGCTGCCTTTGTCGATGCTGAACACGCCCTTGACCCTACCTACGCGGCGGCTCTGGGAGTTGATATCGAAAATTTACTCGTTTCACAACCCGATACGGGAGAAATGGCTTTAGAGGTGGTCGATCAACTGGTGCGTTCGGTTGCGGTTGATATTGTCGTGATTGACTCGGTTGCTGCGTTAGTCCCTCGGGCGGAAATTGAGGGGGATATGGGGGACTCTCACATGGGGTTGCAAGCGCGGTTAATGAGTCAGGCGTTACGAAAAATTACCGGAAATATTGGTAAGTCTGGCTGTACGGTGATTTTCCTCAACCAACTGCGTCAGAAAATTGGTGTAGTTTATGGTAACCCAGAAACTACCACGGGGGGAAATGCTCTGAAGTTTTATTCTTCAGTCCGTTTGGATATTCGTCGGGTTCAAACTTTGAAGAAAGGTTCAGATGAGTATGGAATTCGGGCTAAGGTAAAAGTGGCTAAGAATAAAGTAGCTCCCCCATTTCGGATTGCTGAATTTGACATTATCTTTGGTAAAGGGATTTCTACTATTGGTTGTTTAATTGATTTAGCTGAAGAAACGGGGGTGATTAAACGCAAAGGATCTTGGTATAGTTATCAAGGTGATAATATCGGTCAAGGTCGGGAAAAAGCAATTATTTATATGGAAGAAAATCCGGAGTTTACGGAGAAAATTCAACAACAAGTTCGTTCTGAACTGGCTGGCGGCGCAGTGGTTTCAGCCAATTCAGTTGCCCCTGTAGATGCTCAAGATGAGTCGGGTAATTTAACTGAAGAGGAATAAATTTGTTTCTCCAGGGTGCGTCATTGACGCACCCTACATTAATATATTAGGGTTTTTAACAGTTATTCCTGTATTGCTTTTAACATCATCCGCACCACATCCGGCATGGCATATTTAGCTTTCCAACCTAGCTGAATTTCGGCTTTCGTAGGGTTTGCTCGTCCCACAGCAATATCTGTCGGACGATATAAACTCCGATCGACTTCTACATGATCTTGCCAGTCTAAGCCAACGCATTCAAATGCCTGAGCAACAAAGGCTTCTAAAGAATAGGTCTGACCGGTGGCAATAATATAATCATCGGCTTGTTCAGCTTGTAACATCCGATGCATCGCTTCAATATATTCTGGTGCCCAGCCCCAATCTCGTTGAACAGAGATATTGCCTAAATATAGTTTTTCTGCACTGCCCGCCGCAATTTGAGCCGCCGCCCGCACAATTTTTTGGGTGACAAACCGAGCTGGACGTAGGGGGGAATCATGATTAAATAGTATACCAGAACAAGCAAATAAGTTATAGGCTTCTCGATAATTTGCCACTTCCCAAAAGGCGGTAGATTTTGCCACAGCATAAGGACTACGGGGACGAAAGGGGGTATTTTCATCGGCGGATGTATCGCCTGTGTTACCAAAACATTCACTTGAACCGGCATTATAAAACTTGATATTTGCCCCGGTAAATCGAATCGCTTCCAATAAGTTTAACGTTCCGGTGGCAATACTTTCAAGGGTTTCAACGGGTTGGTTAAAGGATAAACCCACAGAACTTTGGGCGGCTAAATTATAGACTTCATCGGGTTTAATTTTGGTTAATACCTGTAATACACTGCGAAAATCCGTTAGGGACATCGATTCAAGCTTAATTTGTTCTCGAATTCCCAAACGAGATAAGTTCTTAAAAGATGACATTTGAGCATCGCGGGAGGTGCCACAAACGGTGTAGCCTAGATTTAATAAATAGGATGCTAAGTAAGCCCCATCTTGTCCGGATACGCCACAAATTAATGCAGTTTTCATAATACTGTTCTCTGATTAATACCTGAGTGTTTGACTGATTGATCTAGATGAAAATATCCAGAATTTGATCTATTATTCCCGGCGAACAGATGAAATAGAAACGATGACAAAAATTAGCTTTGACTATAGGGGTATTAATTCCAATAACTTAAAGATTTCTTGAAAAAAAAGAATGAAGATTATATATTTTACCTGCATTACCAAGGACTGCCAATCATTGTAAACCCGGCCCAATAAAACGGGTGGGATAAATCTCCATGATTCCGTTGGGCAATTTCGGGGGGTAATTCTATTACGGTTTCGTTATGAATTAATAGTCCATTATCGAGACGAACTTGTCCGTTTAACATCGCCAGTTGCGCTTGTCGCAGGGCTTCTGCTTTGATGGGAGTATTCAGTAATGCCTGGTAAAAGGTGGTCATTAATCCTAGGGTTCCGGCATCGCTAACGTACCATAGGCTGGCTAAAGCCGATTTCACCCCCGCCTGCACTGCTAGCCCTGCAAACCCTAATTCTGCTTTTTCGTCTCCCACAGCGGTAGTACAGGCGCTGAGAACTAATAATTCAACGGGGGGTTGATTCAGTTTCAGGCTTCGCAATTCATTTAATCCCAATTTTCGATCCCAAAATTGAATATATGACTGTTCTGCACCTCCGGCAAGGAATTCGCCATGAGTGGCTAAATGGATAATTTCATATTGCTGTTGATGTCGTTGATTTTTTAGGTTTTCAACTGTGAATTCTTCGTTGAGAAAGAGTTGACCGGGCCAGCGATTTTGCTCTACAATTAGGTTTAATTCTAAGGGGACAGCGGGTAAGGGTTGTTGTGTGGGATCGGAAAAATTGGAGGCCCCCATTGCTAAGACTTTTGACTGTTTTAAATTGACATAACTGGTGTCGGTTAAACTTAAACTGGGAATTAATCCTAAACTGTATTTTTCTAGTAAAAATTGTTCACCGTCATATAAAGCGGCAATGGGAATGGTTCTTAAACCGGAATCCATGGAAAAGATTAAAGTCTTAATTCCTTGGGCTTTTAATTCTGCTTCTATGGGAGAAATTAACCAATCGTAAAGTTGTTTACCCGTGTGTAAATAGTCTTTGTTATTAAAATTGCGAGGCACACGGATTTGATTGGTAAAGGTTCGGGCAACTTCTAATAATTCTTGTTGTTGAATATTGATTCGTTTAAAAATGGGTTGACCATCGGGTAATAATAATCTGATTTCTAATTGATTTTTTTGGACTGAAACATAGAGAATAGCGGGTTTATATCCGGTTAATCGAGTAATTTCATTTAAGGTTTGATCGATACTTTGATGACTGGTTAAATTTTTATGGGTTTGATTTCCTAGATAATCTACAAATTCCTGACCATGAGAATAATCAATTTGTAAGACGGATGACATTACAGGAGATTGATAAATTTGATCGGTAGTAATGGTTTTGGGTTCAACTAGGACCGCGAATTCTTGATTCTCTTCGGTTTGAGAATTGGGTTCAAATTCTTGAGTGCCATTTTCTATGATTTCGGTTGAGGAATTATTCTCGAAATCTGTTTCTAAAATCGGATCAGTTGAGGTTTCTGGGGGGATCACTTCTTCTGTTGTTGGAGGATTATTTGGAGTATTTTCTGGATTTATATTTGGATTTTCTGGATTATCATTTTCTCCATTAGAGGGATCTGACGGACTATTTTGATTACCAGAATCTGACGGCGGAATAGCTGGAGGCTGAGGGGTATTAATGTCTTCAAGAATTGGGGCGACTGTGCCATTTAATGTCGCATCTCCAATCACAAACGGAGTATTAGTAGTATCGCCTCCTTGTTGTAAAATCACTGTTCCGGCGGTTTCATTTCCGAGTACAGATAAACTGGCTTGTTGTTGATTTGCTGCTGTAAAACTACCCGTTGCCCGAAAGAATTGATCGGTAATAATCTCAATATTTCCCCCTTGTTGTTGACCTTCTGTGCGAATCGAGGTGACTTCAATATCCTGGGGAGAGGACAGACGAACTTCTCCACCTATTTGCGTTTGGGAATTGGCTGTAATTTCTCCGGTTTTAATCTGATTTCCTGCTTGGAGACTAATATCTCCACCCAGATTTAATCCGGATGAATTTAAATTGCCAGTTTGAATGGTTCCGATTTCGCTATTGAGTAAAATATCGCCGCCGCTACCATTTGGAACAGTTGTTTGAATCTCTTGTGTCGTGATATTTCTTAAACTCTCAATCCGAATGGCTGCATTTAACTGATTATTGGGAGTAATTTGTAAATTGCCAGTGGTGATTTGACCAATTGAACTACTGAGGCTAATTGCTTGGTCTGCGGTGATATTGGCTGTTATAATATTCTCTTCCGCATTGATTTCTACAGTGTCGGTGGCTAATAAATTTCCGGTTGAGACATTACCATTAATACTCGTAATTTTAATCTCTGAATCTGCCGTAATAATCCGATCTAAATCAATCTCTGCGGCGGCATTTAATGTAATTGAAGCGTTATCAACCCCTTGAATATTTCCATTGCCAAAAATAGATCCTTCTCCTTGGGGAACTTGTAATAAAACAGGATCGCTAAAACTGATATCGTCCACCCAACTAATAGAACTATTACTGCGAGGACGACCAATTGTAATCTGTTCAAATCCATCTGCGATCGCGTCTAAATCCGATCCGCTTAAATCTAATGCATCTGTTTCAATATTATCCCCCAACCGAATTGCCTGACTATTACTCGAAGGCTGTAAAATTAATTCTCCTTGTCCTTGTATTGAACGACTTCCTGCACTAAAATTAATCTCACGACCGACTAAGCGAATGCTAGCATCGGTGGCAGGACTATTGGGATTTTCTGATAAAGATTGTAAAACGCCCGTTGTAATTTGACCAAATTGACTGGTCAGAGAAATGCTTTCTCCGGCTGTTGTTAAGTTGCCGATATTAATTTCTTCTCCGGCTTCTAATGTTAAACTGGCATCATCAATTCCAGTGATAATGAATGAATTGTCTTCGGTTAAAATCCGACCCTGAGGCGATCGCAATAGTAGCGGATCTTGAAAGGTTATATCTCCGGCAATGGTGAGGCTGCCTCTACTCTCTAAGCCTCCAATAATAATTCGGGTAAAACCATCTTGAATTTGACTCAGTTCGGCTGCTGTGAGATTTTGAGTTAAGCTGAAATCATCATCTATGCCACCCAACACGATATTCTGGGCATCTGTAGCGGGTTGCAGCCGTAAAATTCCCGACCCGGTGAGATTTCCAGTTAAATTAATCTCATCACTAGAAAGAAATATATTACTATGGGGTTCTAATAACTCCTGCAACTTTATTTCTGTGGCAGATGCAGAGGGGTTTAATTCACCGGTTAATATTTCCCCAACCGTTAGTTGAACTTCTGCGACGAGAAGAATATTACCCCCTGTTTGCTGGCCACGAGACTCAATTAAACCCATATTTAAACGTTCTGAAGTGATGATTTCAACATCACCCCCGGCCCCGTTAACGGAACTACTATTAATACTAAAAGCAGATCGAGTCGCGAAGTTAATATTTCCCCGTTGACTGCTAATTGTAACTTCTCCCCCGGTAAAACCACCCTCTGTATTAATGGAGTTGAGTTCAATATTATTCACCCCTTCAACTGTGACTTGACCCCCTTGTCCAAATATCGGATCGCTGGCTTGGGTTGAGAGTTCCCGCAGTTGAATGTTATTCCCACTTTCTACTAGAATTTCACCGCTTTCGGTTAAACTTTCTGTGGTTAAATTACCTGTTCTAATCGATCCTTGTTCAGTGGTCAGGGCAATATTACCACTGGGATTAGATAAATGGGCGGTCGATAAATCAGATGTGGTTAAGTTGCCATTTCCTGTGGATTGTAGGCTAATTTCTCCACCTTGAGTGATAATATTTCCTGTCCGAATTCCTACGCCGTTAATGGTTAAAGAACCGCCATTGGTTTGAATGGTATCTTCTAAATTCATTGAAAAGGATCCGCTACCATCTCCATCTGCATCAGCAGTAAACGTTACCGAACCGGTTGTGGCTTGTAAGTTCAGTACATTATCCCCTAAATCTTGAATTTCAATATTATTTTCTGCTTCTAAAATAACGTCAGCGGTTTCCCCTAAACTTTCTAGGGTTCTTTCCGATAGGGTGTAATTATTAGAACTTTCTCCGACTAACAATTGATCCTCTATCAGCGGATTTTGGGTTTCGACTGGATCGTTAGCATCAACAATCGTAATATTACGAGGATCGAGTAATAAAGTGCCCAGAGAATCATTAATTCCTTGTAAGTTGACAGTACCATTTACTCCTAAATTTCCTTTACTCGAAATTTCTACAAATCCCCCGTTTCCCATTGAACTTTGGGCGCTAATATTTCCCGAAAATTGAGTCAAATCTTGTGACCAAATAATGATATCGCCCCCATTACCCGTCTGAAGGGCATCGGCAATAATATTGCTATTGGAATCTATAATTGTTCGATTAGCTTGGGGTAAAGTATTGTCACCACGATAATCTCCCCCAATACGAATCATCCCCCCACCACTCATTCCTGAGGCATTAATTTCAGTATCAATTAATCCAATTGTTTGCCCCAAAATATTAATCTGCCCCGGTATATTTTGATTTTCAGTCGTTTGGGAAACATCAACCGTTCCTGAAATCACTGTGGTTCCCCCATTGTTAGGAATTGAGGTTTGAGAAGCTGTTAATTGAACAGTTCCATCTGCCAATACATTTACACCTAAAGCCGCTTGACTACTTTTTCCTGTTAATAATTCCGGTAACGATAACGGCGCGATAGTCACTTCATTTTCTATTAGGTTAATGGCGGCAGAATTAATTTCTAAATTGAGTAAATGTCCGGTTTGACTGAGGCGAATGATTCCCGCTTCTTCCACTGCTGCCAATGTAATTTGCCCACCGGGAACAATCAAATCTCCAGTATTAATAATTGTTCCCCCTAATAGGGTTAAGTTCTGCCCAGGTTGAAGCTGTAATTTACCCGCATTAATAATAGAAGCCGAACGATCAAAAGCAAATTGAAATGTGTTCGGAGTTCCCAATAAGGTAGAATAGTTATTATCACCCACTGCATTAAAATATCCCTGTTCAAATCCAATACCAGTTGCCGTCGTCACAGTGAAAGCAGCGGGAATATTTAAACTGGCTTGTGAACCAAAAATGACACCAGATGGGTTCATGAAAAATAGGTTAGAATTACCCCCCACAACTTGCAATAATCCATTAATTGTTGAAGGATTTCCCCCGACAACACGGGTCAAAATATTCTCAACTTCTGGACTAGAAATAAAATTAGCAACTTGACCGGACTCTAAATTAAATTCTGTAAAACTATGAAATAAATTGCTACTATTATTTGAAGCAGTTCCCCCCGTAATATCGAAGCGATTTTCTCTTCTGTTAACCTGGGTATTTGTGCTATTAGGTTCTGGAATAATGGGTTGTGCTTTTACTGATTTCCATAGTAATATTTCAGAAAACAGCATACTGCTTACAGTTATAATTCCCAAACGGGATAAATTGATGAGGACTGACCGCAGGCTAAAACCTGGTTCCATTGCTAAACCTCCCTGGATAGCCCTTACTGTCTTGAGTTTGTTATGGTCTGTATCGATGCATTCAATTTGATAGAGAGACAAAAATTATATTCAAACTAATCGTTATTTAACTCAATATTTTCTCTCTTTTACCCTGAGTTTGCTGGAAAATAGTGTATAATATGTACTAATTAGCAATAACAAATCTGAAATTTCTGTGATATTAAGTCAATACCTCAATATTTTAGATCAATTTTGCTCATTAGCGATTTCATGGAACAAATGGTAAGTTTAGGCGTAGAGTGAATTGTTCTGTCCATCATGGGATCGCAGTTCAATTGCCAGCAATCCCATACACTTTACAGCAATATTCTCCCTCTGACCTGCTGATTTTCCCTCAATACCATAAAACTTATGCGTTTCATAGGCTTGACGGGCGGCATTAGTACCGGGAAGACCACAGTTGCTAACTACCTCTGGCAAACCTATAGTATTCCTATATGGGATGCAGACATATACGCAAGGGAAGCCGTTCAACCCGGTTCACCCATTTTAGACGAGATCGTCAACCGTTATGGTTCAACAATAGTGTTGAGTGGGGGTCAACTCGATCGCCAGCAACTGGGTCACATTATATTCCATGATAGCAGTGAGCGACATTGGCTTGAAAATCAAATTCATCCATTTGTACGCGATCGCTTCTTTCAAAATATTACCCAATTTCAGCAACAAACAACACAAAATGTAGCGGTTTTAGTTATTCCGTTGCTATTTGAAGCCCAGATGACAGACTTAGTCTCTGAAGTGTGGGTGGTATACTGTTCTTTACAGCAACAGTTATCCAGACTAATACAACGACATTGTGGTTCGATTGAAGTGGAAGAAGCGAAGGCTAGAATTCATAGCCAGATGCCGTTATCGGAGAAATGTCAACAAGCTGATGTGATTTTAGATAACTCTAATACGCAAGAAGTCTTATTTCAGCAGGTTGATACTGCCTTGAAATCTTCTTTCTAATTTGTAAAAAGTAATATTTTATATTCGCATATTCAGTATTGAGGGGAATGTTTAACAGTTAAACAATAAAGTCAACTGACTAAAACCTACCCCTCAAGCGGCTCAAACTCAAGCTTTGCGACATGATAAAATTCAAATATTAGAAACGAATTCCTAATCCGCTAGGATTTTTATCTGTTTGCTCTAAATTAGACTCTTGCTCAACTGCCGGAGAACTCCAGCGAATATTATAATTACTTGGATTATTGGTAGAATTCAATTCAATAGGTGCTGATAGCTCATCAAGATACTCTTGAGTGTATCTGAACGCTTCACCCAATTCCGGGCCACCCACTGGAAATACTAATCTATTCGGATCGCGGCCAATGCTTAAGTTTTGTAACTCAGCCGCTGAGTTTGCGATCATTTGGGTTCCTTCTAAGTTGCTTCCCAGAAGATTTGCCCCTGTTAAATTAGCTTGAATTAAGTTAGCATTGCTTAAGTTAGCCACTGCTAAATTAGCATTATTTAACTCAGCACTATTTAAAAAGGTTCCGGCTAAATTTGCCCCTTCTAAATTTGCGCCTTTTAAATCAGCCCCTTCGAGATTTGCATTTTCCAAATTCGCATCGGATAAATCTGCATCCCGCAAGTCAGCCCCGAGCAAATGAGCGGCTTGTAAATCGGCTCCCCGGAGGTCACATCCTTGACAGAATCCAGTTTCTAGAAGCTGTTTAACGTGGTTGGGGTTGGCTGCATCAGCTGTACCCAATAAGTTTAGAGAAAGTAAAAAAGTTGATAGTCCAATTAAAGCTGTGGACACGGTCTTCATCCGTTTGTCCTCCAGAATAGCTACATTAGGATGATTGCACCCTATTTTATAGAATACCCCTAATCGATGAGGGAACACAACCTCTTTCGGTAGAATTTAGCGTTTCTCAACATTACTCCATCTACCCAGAGAAGTAGAGAAACTCAGCATCGCTGTAATAGTAAGAAGCTTCAATTCTATAACTGGGCTAGGAAATACTTAATCCCATTCTATCTAATTTGAGTTTAATTTTACTCCCATCTGTTTGACAAATCGACACCGAGGATAAGCAGTACAGCCTAAAAATGTTGAGCCAATATTAGGCCCTTTTTTAGCAATTCGCTCTACTAAATTTGAGCTACATCGAGGACAAATCGTATCTGACTGGTGACGGTTTCTGAGGGATTCAATATGTGTAGTATGGTTTAGTGTTCGATCTGATTTGAGGTCTTGAAGTATGGTCGTTATTCGCTCAATGTCATGGCTTGATAATAAAATATCTGTATAGCAACGAATATAAGAGCAGAGGCCGTCTTTTATTACATTAGGAGGAATTGGAGTTTTGAAGCTGCAATTACCAATAAAAAAGACAAGAGGATGCAGTAGAGAAGAATCTATATTTAAATATTATGAAAGACATTTAGTATGGCGAAAGTTTTGTCGTAACGGATTTTGAAACTTATACTTTCGTCCATGGATTAACTGAGTCCACTGTGGCTGATATTGATCTGCAAAAATCCACCCTTTCATATTCTTTGTTTCTATTACAAATATTCCGAATTTTGAAACGAGAATATGATCGATCTGGGTGGTTCCATTAGTCGTTGGAATAATAATATTATCAAATCTATGATAGGTTTGACTATCAAGAGAAAGGGACATCCCTAAGGTCGCCATTGTCTCACCCATCCATCCCCGAAATGCACTCATATACTTTCTTTTGGCTAATTATAACTGTATATTCTTTGAACTTAGCCATCCTCCATAATAAGACTATACCCAGTTCAAACAATAACTTTTCTAATGAATGATATTTTTTGAATAAAAAGCTTATTATTTTGATTTGGAATAGGTTCAAGGTTGATGCTTGTAATATAGTTTATATTTTTTGAATAAAAGGAATTTGCTTTTTATAAATACATAAGACTGAAACAGTAAATTGTGCTTCAAAAAGATAGTTGAAATGACAAAAATTCTCTGTTTTATCGTCTGGATAAACGTTTTCACCATCAAGATATTCTATTAATTGGCGAAGTTTTAATGAGTCAAATTTTTTTCTATGCAGAACTAGCCAAATTTCGTCTAATACTTCTCTCAATAAAGAAGGTTGCCCCCAATTCTCCATTTGAGAAAATTTATTATACATCGGCAGCATTCTTTCACAAATAGAAGCGGCAAAAGCTACTCTATGGAAATATGGGAGTTGTTTTAGTTCTTCTTCCAAAGAATCTAAATTGTAAAATAGCAAAGTCATTTTTTCTTTTTTATTTATTAGGATATCCTACTTATTGCTAGAAGGCTTTAACAAGCTGCCTCTTCTTATTCCTTTTTCTTGCATCCCTGTCCAACAACTGGAACAAATTTCACTTGGATGACTTACTCCAATCGCCTCAAGTTCGATTTCTTGACTTTCTGCCTATCTTATCAGACGACTTTATGTATGGTTTTTAGACTGGGTTATATCTCTTTTTTCCCAAACAACATGATATCCGTTCTGTTTATACTCGTTTTCTTGACCACTTCAATGTAGAATAGCACTGTTGTCTGAGTCAGTTGTTGAATCTTGAGATGTTGGCAGATTCATCTTTATCTATAAAATATAAAAAGTATCTGATTATTGCAATTCTTATTAGCATAGGATTTCGTTTTTTCAATTTAGGTTATCCGGTTTATTGGTATGATGAAACTCAAACGTCTTTAAGAATTTCTGGATATACTAAATCAGAATTAGCTGAAACTGTTTATACGGGTGAAATTGTTCAAGTCGGTGATTTTGTAGAAACCTATCAATATCCCACTTCAGAAAAACAGTTAAGTGATGTTTTTCAAGCCTTAGCTCAGCATCCTGAACATTCCCCATTATATTATTTAATGACGCGATTTTGGTTACAAGTTTTCCCTGATTCAGTCACCAGTATTAGAAGTTTATCTGCAATTATTAGCTTACTGGCTTTACCTGCAATCTATTGGTTATGTTGGGAACTATTTCAATCCCACACTGTGGGTTTAATTGCTGTTAGCTTATTGGCTATTTCTCCATTTCATGTGATTTATGCTCAAGAAGCCAGAGAATATAGTTTGTGGACGGTAACAACCTTATATTCGAGTGCCGCTTTATTACAAGCACTACGAGTTAATTACTCAAAATCCTTCTATTGGCTGATTTATAGCTTAACTGTTGCCTTGGGATTATACACCCATCCTTTTTCAATTTTTGTGAATTTAGCACAAGGAATTTATGTATTTATTCTTTCTGCTAAAAAGCAATTCTATCAGTTTTTGAGTTATGGTATTGCCTCCGGTTTTAGTTTAGTTTTATTTTCTCCTTGGTTATGGGTTATTTTTAACAATTTATCAGATTTTTTAGATAATACAAAATCTACAGGTGTCCCACGAGAAGGACTACCATTATTCTGGGGACTTAACTTAGGTCGTCTGTTTTTTGATGTCAACCAAGGCAATAGTTTACTCAATCCTACTTTATATTTTTTCTTGTTTTTGACAGGATATGCTATTTATATTTTGATTCAGACTACACCGCAAAAAGTTTGGTTATTTATTATTACTTTAATGGGGGTTTTAGGGATGGCTTTAATATTACCCGATATTCTGGTTGGGGGACGACGTTCAAGTATTACTCGATATGGGATTCCTTGTTATTTAGGGATTCAACTTGCTGTGGCTTATTTATTAACGTTTAAACTGGCTAAAAAACGGATTTGGAAATTTATCCTCGCTTTTTTATTATCATT
>CAYNXM010000213.1:0-20890 GCA_964401105.1 uncultured Lyngbya sp.
CAGCTTGTTAGAGAAAAAAGCCTTGCGGAGCCGCCTCCCAAAAGTTACCAATTCACACCGCCGACTTGACCCAAGCGATCTGAGTGACTCAGAGTGGAAAATCATTAAAAGAAGTTTGAGTTTGATCGAAGAAGGGAAAAGAGGTTGTTTTAGAGGGAGATTTTGACTCCCCCTAAACCCTTAGCGTCAAATTTTAATTCTGGCGGGGGATTTAAACCCATTCATCGTAGAGCGCAAAGGAATAAGTAAGTATTTATGTTCGTGCCTAATAACTATTCACCTCGTCGATCTTCTTCCTTCTTCGGCTCTTCCAACTTCGGTTCTTCCTTCTCGCACAGCGAGTTAAACGTATTGCTGAAACTTTCGAGATTGTACCCAAACGTTGGGTTGTTGAACGAACTTTTGGATGGTTAAATCGGTATCGCCGTCTGAGTAAAGATTACCAGATGTATGTCGACAATAGTGAGGCAATGATTTACGGTTGTTTAATTCGCTTGATGATTCGTCGATTAGCTTCTTAATATTTACTTTAGGAATCAGCTCTAACTAACCTGCGGAATGTGGGGTAAACGGTTTCACTATACTTGGTTACGGGATAACTGTCTCAACTCTAAAAGTCGTCATCCCGATTCTCTAGAAAAGCTAGACGATCTCACACAACATCCGTTCCCGCCAGAACCCAAATCAGTTGAACAAAAAGATGATAATCTGATTATTGAATGGAACGAAAACCCACCCCACCGCAGCGTTTTTCCGATTTCCTGGCTACTAACTCATGCTTGCGATCCTCAGCCCAAACCCCTAACACAGGCACAAACCATTCTATGGGACAAAGCCAGTCTGGAGGCTAATCCGGTTCCCTGGCACGATCTTCATCAAGCCGATCCTCAGGTATGGATGAGTCAATTATTGTCTCTTGGATTTGTAATTTTAAGGAATATTTCCCTAGAATAATTGGATGAATTTATTACATCCTTTGGCCCGGTTCGTAGTACTGAATACGGCGCAATTATGACTCAAAAAGTCGGGAAAGATTTAGCCGCCACTTCTGATGGTATTCCTCCTCATAACGATCTAACGTTTTGGTACGGACATCGGGTGGCTCAATTTATTCATTGTGCAGAAAATCAAGCATCTGGGGGTCAAACCTTTGTGATGGATGGGTTTCGCGCTGCAACAGACTTTCGTCGAGATTGCCCCCGTGAGTTTGAAATTTTGGCAAAAACACCTATACAATTCTGGCGGGTGCAACACGAACATCAGTATTTTTTCCGTCCCGTTGGTACAATTATCGAACTCGATCCCACAGGTGAGGTCATAGCTATCCGCTATAGCCATAAAAACTGTGCTCCCCAAGTTCCCTTCGAGCAGATGGCAGATTTTTATCAGGCTTATACTGCTTTTTCTCACTACTTAAATAATTTAGATTATCAATACCGTTTTCGCCTCACCTCTGGAGATTGTTTGTTAATTCAAAACTTCCGAATGTTGCATGGACGCACAGCTTATGATACCTCCACTGGAATCAGAGATTTCCGAGTTGCCTACACAGAATGGGATTACTTTTTAGCAAAATACTTTTATCAACAAGAGTTTAGTCAAGTTCATCGTCATGCTGGCTAAAAACAAACCATGAGTGACGAAACTTGACAGAGCGCTACAAAATGAAAACAACACCACCTGTGTGAAAATCTACCCGTTATTGAATGAAATCGTTCTGGAGAGTCTATCATTAAACTAGTTAAGCCTCTTTCTCAACAAAGAGGTTTTTTGATAATCAAATGTCCTTGGTTAGATAAAATAAAAAATCTATCTAAGTAAGTGTCCGGGTCAGGAATATCCATATCTAACGCCTACGGTAGTCTAGAATAAAGTGTTTCCGCCCATTCACGCTTGCAGCTTCTTACGGATGGTATTGACTGCTCATCTCTGTTGTCTCATCTGAGATTTCTGACTTGCTACATGATGACTCCCAGTGAACTAAATTATTGTTATCGAGTGCTGGAACTTAAGCCTGGAGCCTCTCTAGAATTGGTAGATCAGGCTTATAAAGATTTGGCTTTTATTTGGCATCCGGATCGAATTCCTGAAGAAAATGAACGCCTCAGACAACGAGCACAGGAAAAGTTGAAAGAAATTAACTTTGCTCGGGATCAGTTGCGATCGCTTCTGCGGCCCCGTCAGAAATCTCAAACACGCACATCTCAACGTTCACCCCATCGTTCCCCTCAAACCCCTCCAACGCCCCCTCAAAGGACTTCTTCCCCTCAACCGCAGCGTCGTACCTCTCAACCCTCTCAACCCTCTACAAACTCCTCACAGCCCGCAACGGCGGCTCAATACTCGCCCCCTAAACCTCAACCCTCTCAACATCCGACCCCATCTCCCTATCCGGCAAGACGACCTTATCAACGTCCTTCGGCGCAACCCGATATGACGGGGGCTAATTTGCGCGGGGCCAACTTAAAAGAGAAGGATTTATCCGGCCGTAACTTAAGCGGGGCTGATTTAACTCAGGCTAATCTGAGTGATGCCTTTTTGCATGGTGTCAATTTAAATGGTGCTTGTTTATATCGTGCTAATTTGTTTCGGGCTAATTTCTTACAAGCTGATTTACGCTATGCGAATTTACAAGAATGTAACTTAATTGGAGCCGATTTGAGCGGGGCTGATTTACGAGGGGCTAACTTAACCGGGGCAAAGGTCGGTACAGGCGATCGCATTATGGTTAAATTAACTGGCACTAACTTAGCTGGAGCAATTTTACCTGATGGAAGTATTCATCCTGAATAATTTGTATAGGAATTTAGCGATAGGTTATAGATGAAATATAATTTTTGGGATGATCTCGTCATTGAAGGAACAGAAGATTATGTCGGTTTGTGGGAAATTATAGCGCTGCTCGTTAATATATTTACAAATGATTCAGATTGTAGGGTGCGTCCGGCAGACGCACCCAGCACCTAATGTGTAAACGCCAAGGGCGCTCACTGCTATATATATGAGCTTAAGCCGAAGTTTCCACAGGCTAGTCCAGCAGAAATTCGACTGATGACCATGGAAGCCATTCAAGAAATACTTGAAAGTGGTTTGATGCAAATTGGAATGTTTGAACCTAATGATAAAAGCAAACTAGAATACCAAATATGGGATGCAGATATTAATAGCATCATGAATCGTATTGAAACCGAATGGAATGAGCTGGGAAGGAAACCAAGTATTGGTGATATAGCTGGGTTAATTACAACAGAAACAGGCGAGAAGGAAGCTAAAAGAATTTGGAAAGAAAGAAAAGAAAATGATAGTTATAAGGAAATGATGGAAGAGGATTGATTCAGGCACGCACTGGTAATGGCGATATAATTCTACGAATGTAACGATAACAATATTTGGGTCAGTTTAACAATTAATGGGATGAAAGCAAGAAAGCGATACGTGCGGATCTCTGGCTATGCCAACGCGATCGCGTTGTGTGCTTCAGTATCGCCTCCTCAAGTCCTGGAAGAACAGAAAAACGAAAACCTCAAACTTTACGTCGAACTTTATTAATTTTTCATTAAACTATCCGGAATTAAAAATATTACTGTAGTAGTACCTGTCAACTCAATCATTTTTTGATTGATTCAATATTATGATGGGATTATTAATGTTTCTGATATTTATTGGGTAGCTTATTCAAGCGACACACTAAAAAGGGACTGATCGCTTCTATTTTGATTCGTTTAAATAGAAGTATAGCACTATCAGACTTTCTATAAAATACCTATAACAGGAGAATAAAGCGATGAAAATTCCTGAATCTTTGAGTTTAGAACAGCAATTTAAGTTGCGGACATTGCAACAACAGGTTCACCTGCTTAGTTTGGAAGACTTACAAGACTGCTGTGGTGGAACTATTACGGCAAAACATGGTTAAAGATAATTTACTCCGACAATGGATCAAAACTGATTAATCAGAGTAAAAATAGCCAATTTGGCAGAAAAGTGATCTAATTTTGCCAATCCGGCAACTTCTATCTAGATCTTAGTGTCATTCTAAATGTAGGGTGCTTCTCAACTCAGTCGTCCATCTTCACTGATGTGGCCTCAAATTAGATCGAGGATGCCAACTGCATAACTTCCCTCAGTCGAGAGATATATCTCGATAGAAACAGGAGAATTAAACGTGTTCAACCATATCGGTGTTAGGAGAATGATCCCATGCAAGTCAAATGGAAAACCTTACTGGCAAAAGCAATCATCTGGATAGGATCGGAAATTTTCCTTAATCTGGTCGGACTCGATAACTTAGCCGACTACAGTGAGTATGTTTTTACACCCCCTGAGATCATGACTCCCGTCATTATGATTCAAGGTTGACACTAAATCCCTGAATTAACGGTTATCGGTCGTGCATTCAGCAATCAATGAAGAAAAGGTTAAAATAGATGAGTGGCTGCCCAATGCCCGCTATTGTTATTGTATGCTAGAGCAAGTTAGAGCGACGAAAGTCAACAAGTGGCAATCTCACCGATGAAGCTTAAGCACTCACAATCGCTGTGTTCCCTCCCAGGAATCCTATTGCTCCGATCACGAACTACACTTTATGAGCGGTTGATACTGTGTCTATTCAATCTACTGCACAACGCCCTACCATTGAATCACTACAAGCTATTGACGATGGGTTCTCTCAACGCTTCATTCATCTCGACCCAGGCGGTTATTTTATTATTTATCTAGATCGAGATGCGGGACTCATTTGTGCTGAACACTACACCAATAATATTAACGATCAAGGATTAGCGGTTGACCCCGAAACCGGTGAACCCTTTCCCTGTAACCAAAGTTTGAAGCGAATACCGACAGCGATTTACAAAGGCAGAACCGCTAAGGAATTAGGGATAAAAATTACAGAAGAAGCAAACCCTTGTCCTCTAAGCTGTTTTGATCATGCCCTTTATCTCGGCCGGGAATTTGTTCGGGCTGAAATGGCATTGTTGAGCGGACAAGATTATATTCAAGATTAGAATTAAAACAAGTGATATGGGGAGGTGGGTCTCCCCCAAAGCCAAGATTGAATTACAAGTCGCCGCCCCGAAAGGCTAATAATACAATCACCACAGGGCCGGCGATAACAATTAAAGACAGCATTAAAAGCTGTGCAATCAGTTCAAAGTTTATGCTGCTAAAAAAGCTGGTAATAAAGTCCATTTTTCCTCCCGACTATACCCAATTGTGATTAATAAATTCAGGTTAATAACCAAGTGTAAATCATACCTTGCGATCGCCCGAACCTTTTAAGAATCTTTACAAAACGCAATAAATTGACGGAGGGTACAGCATTGCCGTACCCCTTAATGTGTTACTTGGCTTCTGCCCGTTCTTTGGCTTCCTTAATCACTTCTTCCGCCACGTTGTTCGGACAGGCAGAATAATGAGAGAACTCCATCGAGAACTGACCGCGACCAGAGGTCATCGTCCGCAAATCACCAATGTAACCAAACATTTCACTCAACGGCACATCTGCCTTAATTCGAGCGCCCATGGGGTTAGAATCTTGGGATTTAATCATCCCCCGACGACGGTTCAAATCCCCAATCACATCCCCCACATGGTCATCTGGGGTAAATACATCCACCTTCATGATGGGTTCAAGGATTTGCGGCCCTGCTTTGGGGAAAGACTGACGATAGGCAGACTTAGCGGCAATTTCAAAGGCTATAGCAGAGGAGTCAACGGGGTGATACGCTCCATCAGTTAAGGTCACCTTCAGATCAACAACAGGATAACCCGCGAGCATTCCCTTATCAATACTCTGTTCAAACCCTTTTTGTACCGCCGGCCAAAATTCTCTGGGAACGTTTCCGCCCGTGACCTTAGACTCGAACTGGAAGCCGGTTCCCGCTTCGCCTGGTTCGAGGATATAGTCGATCTTACCGTATTGACCCGAACCCCCAGACTGTTTCTTGTGAGTGTAACTGTCTGAAAGTTGCTTAGTAATGGATTCGCGGTAAGCTACTTGGGGTTTACCGACTTCGACTTCAACGCCGTGAGTCCGCTTCAGGATATCGACTTTAATATCGAGGTGCAATTCACCCATCCCTTTCATAATGGTTTCACCGCTTTCTTGGTCGGTTTCCACTTGGAAAGACGGATCTTCCTGTACCATCTTACTGAGGGCCATTCCCATCTTCTCAACAGCGCCTTTAGTCTTCGGACTGACGGCAACTGAAATGACAGGGTCAGGGAATACCATCGGTTCTAATGTAGCCGGATTTTTAGGATCGCAGAGGGTGTGTCCAGTTTGGACATTTTTCATCCCGACAATTGCCACAATATCACCCGCTTGAGCCGATTCAATTTCTTCACGAGAATCAGCGTGCATCTCAACCAAACGGCTTACCCGTTCAGTTTTACCGGTGTAGGTATTGAGAATTGTACTACCCTTCGAGAGAGTACCGGAATAGATGCGAGTAAAGGTTAATGCCCCATACTTATCATCCATGATCTTGAAGGCTAGTGCCCGCAAGGGTTTTTCGGGGTCAACAATGGCATAACCACCGGTGGGATTTCCTTCTAAATCCATCTCGGGTTGGGGTTTAACCTCGGTTGGACTCGGGAGATAATCTACAACCGCATCTAAGACTAACTGAACGCCTTTATTTTTGAAGGAAGAACCGCAGTAAGTCGGGAAAAAGGCTAACTCATTGGTTCCTTTACGGATACAACGCTTGAGGGTATCAATATCAATTTCTTCCCCTTCGAGATACTTTTCCATCACGTCGTCGTCTTGTTCAATGGCGGTTTCGACTAACTGTTCGCGCCAAGTCTCAACGTCATCAACCATATCGGCTGGAACGTCTTTAATCTCATAATTCATCGGATCTCCAGACTCATCCCAAACCCAAGCTTTACGGGTCAGGAGATCGACTACACCGACAAATTCAGTTTCTGTTCCAATGGGTAACACCATCACTAATGGTTTAGCAACGAGGACATCCTCTACTTGCTTGACCACACGATAAAAATCTGCCCCAGTCCGGTCTAGCTTGTTAACGTAGATAATCCGAGAAACTTTAGAATCATTCGCATAACGCCAGTTGGTTTCAGACTGCGGTTCAACTCCACCAGAACCACAGAAAACCCCAACGCCACCATCAAGTACTTTGAGAGAACGATATACCTCGATGGTAAAATCTACGTGTCCTGGAGTGTCAATAATATTGAGCTGGTGATCTTTCCAGAAGCAACTGGTAGCAGCGGACTGAATGGTAATCCCCCGTTCTTGCTCCTGTTCCATGAAGTCTGTGGTCGCTGCACCTTCGTGTACCTCACCGATTTTATGGATCTTCCCGGTTAGTTTCAAGATTCTTTCGGTTGTCGTCGTCTTGCCTGCATCGACGTGGGCGAAGATGCCAATATTGCGATAACGAGTGAGGTCTTTTTTCATACTGATTTACTCTTTGGTTTTGGTGCGACAAACTATTACTGATATTGCTGATTGTAAAGTATCATGACATCAACATGGAAGAGGGTAATTTCTCTACCCAGTCATTTTTGATAACAGTCCTGTTTTCTGTCTGACAGCAAACCTGGTATGTTACATAAGCGGAAAGTTGGCGGCTCTGGTTTGCCGTCCCGCCAAACTTTTCAAGAATACGTGAATCAAGATCTGGTAACGATATTGCCGCGATGGACTTTGACGCTGATACCCCTGAAAAATTGATACAACAGGCAGAAGCCTACTATGCGATCGGAAATTTGACCGCTGCAACCACAGCAGTCCATCAGGCCATTCAACAACAACCTGATTGGGCACCGGCTTACGTGACCATGGGCAACATACAGCAGGCTCAGAATCAAATTGAAGCAGCAATTCGTTCTTACTCGAAGGCTTTGGAGCTTAATTCTAGTTTACCGCAAGCCTACGTCAATTTGGGCAGTATGTATTACAAACAAGGGGCGCTTGCTCAAGCAATTACAGCTTATCAGCAAGGGATTCGTTTAAAACCGGATTTTGTAGCAGCTTATTTAAATTTAGCTCAAGCATTTCGTCAGCAAGGGAATCAGCAACAAGCCAATTTAGCCCAACAAAAGGCGGTAGAATTACAAAGTGCCACGGGGGATGCCCATCCACTTTTTAATCAAGGTCAAACACTGGCAAGTCAAGGTCAGTTAAAGCAGGCGATCGCGGTTTATCAACAGGCAATCGATCGCGATCCGAAGTTAGCTGAAGCTTACTGTCAAATCGGAATTCTTGAACGTCGTCTAGGCAATATTAAGCCCTCTGTAGATTGGCTGAAAAAAGCTTTAGAAATTCAGCCCAGTTTAATTCCAGCGCATCAAAATTTATGTGGTATTTACCGCGATACTCTCAGTTTAAAATCGGCTCGGCAAGCGGTGAGTGAATACCGTCAGCGTTGTGGTGAAAAAGATCCGATTATGACGGCAATATATTTTATTAGTATTCATCATTTTTCGGGATTACATCAGATTGCATTGGATGAATTCCTAACTTTAGAAGCTCAGCTTCCTGAGTTAATTCAAACCGCTTCCGAGTTAGAGATTAAATCCTTATACACTAACTTACTTTTTATCCAACCTTATTTAAGAGATCATCCTCAAAAAAATTATCAACTTCAGAAGCTGATTGCTGAGGCTTATGTTCAGAAAGTTATTAAACCCCAGATTAGTCAATCTACTAACTCTTCAAAATTACTTTCTCAATCTTTATTGAAAATTGGGATAATTTCTAGTCATTTTAATCGACACTCTGTCGGATGGTGTAGTGCAGATGTTATTCAAGAATTATCTAAATTATCGTTAGAGATTTATTTATATTTTACAGAAAAACCTAGAAAAGATGATCGGACTCTACTATTTGAAGAAGTAGCGAAAAAAGTCTATATTTCTAATAATTATCCTGACGGATTGCCTGCTGTAACCGATATATTACAAGCAGTTGAACGAGATCAGATTGATATTTTATTGGATTTGGATTCTTTAACTGTTCCCAATCATGCTGAAATCTTAGCGCAAAAACCTGCTCCTGTTTGTCTTTCCTGGTTAGGGTTTGATGCACCGCAGCTTAATCAAGACAATTACTTTTTAACAGATCAATATGCAACTCCCGCAGCGTTAGAAGAATTTTGTACAGAAAAAATTATAAAAATGCCTCACACTTTTGTGGCAGTATCGGGATTTGATCGAGATCCTGTGGATGCTATCGATTTAAGAAAAGCTTATCGCATTAGTACAAAACAGGTGGTTTATCTTTGTGTTGCACCTGGACGAAAGTTTAATTTAGAGCTAGCTAAAGCACAAGTAGAAATTATTAAAGCGATTCCTGATAGTATTTTACTACATAAAGGAATGGGCGATCCAGATGTATTTAAAGCCGCATATTGGCAAACGTGTCAGACTATGGGTGTTAGTCCCCATCGAGTAAAATTTATTGAGCGATTTCCTTCAGAAGAAGAACACCGAAAAATTTATGCAATGGTGGATATCTTATTAGATTCTTATCCCTACAATGGTGGGACTCATACACTAGAAGCATTATGGTTTAATGTTCCTGTGGTTACCCATAAGGGAAAACAATTTCTCTCTCGTATGGGATATTCTTTCTTACAAGGAGTAAATATTGAAGCAGGAATTGCGGAATCTTGGCAAGAATATATCCATTGGGGAATTCAACTAGGAACAGATCAAGAATTGCGACACTCAATTCAACAGCAATTAATTCAGGGTAAAGATAAAAATAATTTAGCATCTTTATGGAATCCAAAACTGTTTGCTCAAGATTTTTATCAAGTTTTAGAGCAATTTAAATTTAAAGAATAATTCTAATCTGAAAATTAATTTTAATTTTGCTAAAATCCGGATAATAAATACCTCAATTACTTAGATTTAAATAAAAATATATTTTATAAAAGACTATTCACTGGCGATTAATCTTGCTACAATTGAGTCAAAGCACTAATAGTTAAACAAGCTGAGTTACTGAATCTATCCATCGATATACATTAATGTAAACACTAACTTTTTATTAACTATAAGAAGACAAAAGTAAGCTTTAGAGAAACATACCATCAAGCATCTACTGTCAATACTCCCTTATATTATTTAATATATTGGACTATTTGAGTTGTACTTCAGTATAGCTCACTCAAGCCGAAGTAATGATCGCTAAAGACTGACTAATATCGTATTGAATATCTTTTGACCTCTACAAAAGCTTTAAAAATAAAGTCCTAAATTTTACAGATTTTTGAAGACTCTAGATTTTAGTCTATCTATAATTATATATATAAGCATATTGCGATATAGATATTGCAGGCAGAGATTTCCAGTAGTTGTGAGGATTGATATGAAAGCGCAAAATTCTAGAAAAAGTATTTTTATTCAACGACTAATGATCGTCATTAGTTTAATTCTGACTTTAGAATTATTGGATAAAACAGAATCTTATATTCACTTGTCTGTCACTCACAATCTGAATTTCAATATGAATCGCGAACATTTAGTTTCTTTAGGACTCTACTTCACATCTTTTGGAATCATTACCCCATTGGGTTTACTTGCCCTTAAAAAGAAAACTCAAACCCATCAATAAATTAACACTAGAATAGTTCAGAAAAGGCAGTGACCAAGCCAATAAATGACTCATAATAAATTATTTATAAGCTTTGTCGTTTATTGCTCAGAAATGTTATAATAGAAGACTCGGTTATCACTAATTTTGTATTCTTTATAACTCAATAGTAATATGAGCTTATTTTCTAACGATCAATCTAATCCGTTAAATGGGTATCGCGGGACTGAACAGCTTGATCCCCTGAAGTCTCAATTTAACTCAGCACCGAACGAAATTGAAGACATTCAAAATCAACCGTACGACCCCGAAACGGTGAAAGTGATGCGAAAGTCTTTCATCTTTTTAATTATAACAGGTATGTTAGTGGGAAGTATATTAGCCGTTGGCTTAATTTATGTGTTAAATCGATTAGATATTAATGGCAAACCTCCCCAAATAGAACAGATTCAAGGACTAAGATGAATTAACGCTATGCTAACCTCACTTAATCTGATAACGTTCTTCTGCAATTTGTTTAACTCGTTCAGAGAAGTGAGGATAATTATCTAAGACTTGCTCAAAATCATCTTTATATAATACGAATAATTCACAGTAAGTTAAAGTCTTGACAGAAGCAGTTCGTCTACTGGAATAAACGAGTGCAATTTCACCAAAAAAAGTACCCGCAGACATGGTGCGATAAACTCGCCCCGTTTTTTCTGAAAATGCCTCAACTTCCCCTCGTTTAATAAAATACATTTCCTGACCGATATGTTCCTCCCGTATAATATAATCATTTGGGGGTAAAATTCGAGGTTTTAACTTAACAATTAAATCCTCAATAAAGCTAGCATCTGCATCTTTAAATAAAGGAACTTTGCTTAATAGCTCTCGATAGAGATAAAGATACATTTGGGTTTTTAGAGAATGAGGCAGTTCATCTAAAAAATCTAAATCTAATGAAATATCTCGATTATATTCCCACATATATTGATAATAATCTCTAACTTGCTGCTGTAGAGAATAGGGAATCCGACGAGCACGCATATAAGATTGAATTTGCGTTAATTTTTCTCGAAAGTGAGATTTATTAGCATCTAAATTCGCAACAACAGAAGTGACATTACCAATAAAAAATGCATACATCGACACTCCTAAAAACATCACAAGCATTGTAAACCCCATTTCCAAACCAGTTGTCGGTGTAATATCTCCATATCCGACCGTAGTTAAAGTCGTAATTGACCAATATAAAGAACTAATGTAATGTGTAGTTGTGGGTGCAAAATCAAGAGAAGTTGTGGTTAACCAAGATTCTCCTTCAAGCCGAAATGCATCACCAATAAAAAACCAAATACAGGCAACCCAATGACTAATTAAAGCAATCATTGTAATCAGTTCAAGCATCCGAATCAATGCCGGATTAATATTAACATTATTTTCCCAACGTTTAAAAATTTCAAAACACTCAATGCCTCTGAGTAATCGTGGAAATCGTAAAAAACTAATAATTGTAGTTCCTGAGCCATTCCAAAATAAACGAACAATTAAATCGGTGGGAACGCTTGCCATCAAATCGAGGGTGAATTCAGTTGAACGATAATGTTTTTGAATGCGTTTTTTATCTTTAACAAATTCTCCTTGATCGACAAATCCAATATTAAATCGTAGTAAAATATCCACGATTAAAACAGCATCGGCAATCAGATCGCAAAACAACCATTTCTCACTAACACCCACTTGAAAAGCGACTCGAAATGGAATTAAAATATAGTTATAGAGGGTGACAAGAACAATGAGGGATTCCCAAAGAATCATTAACCTGGATTCTGGATGAATAGCTCGCATATATTCGGAAAAAGAGGACATTCAAGTTGAGGGGGTTTCAGCCGTGTAATCAATAGTTAAGATATAAAATTAAACACGGGAATCCATAAATTTATTTCTTGATTTTACTCCATCTTGTAATTTTATGTAACCACTTTCTGCTAAAATCAGATAAACTTTACCAAGACTGTATGAAACAACACATTCTATCGACTTTAGTCTTAACATCTGTGAGTTCTGTAATGGTGTCTCCTGCGATCGCCAATCAACCTTTATATGTCGCTTATCCTCCCGCAAATCATCAAACGAGGGCTGCCCAAATATTCTTAATTGGCACCGCTAACCCTGATACTGTGGTACAAATTAATGGTGAGGTAATTAATCGTTCTCCAGCAGGTCATTTTGCCCCGTCTTTTCCGTTACAAGTGGGTGAAAATCGTTTCGTTTTGCGCCATCAAGATCAAGAAATTACTCTCAATATTACTCGTTTATCCCCCACCCCAGAATTACCCCAAGGTGTAGCTTTTGTCAGTGACTCTCTTCAACCGACAGTGAATATTGCCAAGCGTCCAGGAGAACAGATTTGTTTTAGTGCTATCGCTCCACCTCAAGCCGAAGTTTCCGTACAACTTGCGGATCAAACGATTCCCTTAGATGCTTATAATTCAGAGATTGAACTACCCGGAAATAAAGCTGTTTTAACAGCAAGTAATCAACCGATCTCTTCTACGATTAGCACTTACCAAGGCTGTGCTACTTTGGGAGATGAAATACCCTTTTCTATCGGTCAATCTCAACTCAATTTAGGTCAACCCCAATATCAATTAGTATTAGATGGAAAAACCGTTACACAACAGGCATTGGGTGAAGTGTCAATCCTGTCTCCCACCCGATATGAAATTGCTGAAGTCACTGTAGATCAAGGTGTTGCCCGTACAGGCCCCAGTACAACTTATTCTCGTTTAACCCCGCTGCCAAAAGGAACTCGCGCCCGAATTATTGGTCGGGAAGGAGATTATATTCGCTTAGATTATGGGGGCTGGATTAAAGCAGAAGAAACTCAGATTATTACAGATTCAATTCCGCCTAACTCTTTCATTCGCAGTGCTAGTGCCCGTCAAGTTGATGGCTGGACAGAAGTCTATTTTCCTTTGCAAGTTCCCGTACCTGTCAGTGTTGAACAAGATAACAAAACCTTAACTTTAACACTTTATAATACGATAGCTCAAACCGATACGATTCGCTTTGATGATGACCCTTTAGTTGAACGCATGGATTGGCAAGCGAGGGTGTCTTCACTCAGTCAAGAATCTCAAGCAGTAGAATATACTTTTCATTTCAAATCATCCCAACAATGGGGATATAAATTGAGATATGAAGATACCACTTTAGTCTTATCCCTCAAACATCCGCCTCAAGTCGGTCAATCTTTTAAATCTCGTTTTTTTGCAGATATATTACCCCCAAAACCGTTATCAGGGATGTATATTTTGATCGATCCCGGACATGGCAGCGAGAATGATTTAGGGGCAAAAGGGCCGACAGGTTATCCTGAAAAGGATGTCAATTTAACGGTTTCTTACTTATTACAAAAAGAGCTCATTAAACGGGGCGCAAGGGTATTTATGACCCGCAAAGCAGAAGAAGATTTGTTTCCGAAAGACCGGGTAGAAATGATTGAAAAACAACAACCCGATTTATCTCTTTCCATTCATTATAATGCCTTGCCTGATGCTGGAGATGCGATTAATACAAAAGGGGTGGGAATGTTTTGGTATCATCCTCAAGCCCATAGTTTAGCGGTGTTTTTACATAACTATTTAGTTGAACAATTAAATCGTCCGTCTTATGGGGTATTTTGGAATAATTTAGCCCTGACTCGTCCAGCAGTCGCCCCTTCAATTTTATTGGAATTAGGGTTTATGATTAATCCAGAAGAATTTGAATGGATTGTTAATCCACAAGAACAACAAAAACTGGCTGCGACGTTAGCAGATGGAATTGTGGAATGGATGAAAACCACTAAATAAATTCAGGTAGTTCTGACCCTGGGGCTTGATGTCACTCAAATGAGGGATTGACACTGAAATTTGTGCATATTACATTTGTAGTGTGTTACATAAATTTCAGTCATGAATACTCTATTGATGCGTTCTTATCGGGACGAAACCGATTTAGAAGCGATCGTGAACTTCTACAATTATTGTGAAACCGTCGATCAATTCGGCTATTGGGTAACAGTTGAAGGCTTAAAACAGTCTTACACTTCTCCGGGGTTGGATCCCGATCAAGACTTACGTTTGTGGGAAAATGATCGGGGTGAATTAATTGCTGTTGGTGGTTTAGATAGACCTATATCGGGGGATAAACCCGATTGTTTTTTAGGATTTAGGGTTCATCCGCAATTTCGAGGTAAAACCTTAGAAAAAGAAATAATTGCCTGGGGGACACAGCGAGTTAAAGAATCATTCTCACAAGCAGAAGAAATAAAACTGCATTCAAGCTGTCGGACTGTTCAACAAGAACAGATAAAATCACTAGAAGAATCTGGTTTTGTTGCGGATCGATATTTCTTTCAGATGCAACGAGATTTAAACCAACCCATACCACAACCCCAACTTCCGACAGGATTTGTAGTACGAACCGTTAATCTAGAAGAAGCATCAGCCTGGGTGGAGATGTTCAATCAAACCTTTATCGATCATTGGAATCATCATGACCTAACGTTGGAGGAGTATCAACATTATCTCAACAAACCAAACTATTGCCCTGATTTAGACTTAGTTGCAACTGCAATAGATGGTACATTAGCTGGCTTTTGTGTCGGTCACATTTATCCCTATGAGAATCAACGTAATGGTCGCAATGAAGGCTGGATTAATGCCTTAGGGACTCGGCGAGGTTTTCGTCAACTTGGGTTAGGACGGGCAATGTTACTGACTGGAATGCATCGCTTAAAAGACGAAGGAATGGAGATTGCAATACTTGGAGTTGATTCTCAAAACCCATCCGGTGCATTAGGATTGTATGAATCTGTTGGCTTTCAACAGCATCACACCTCTATTTCTTATGTGAAATATTTGTAATTGTAATTGTTGATTTTATTTCACTTTCAGCCAACTGAATAACTGTTCTAAAGTTAGGTTAAATTCGGTAGCAAATTCAGGTGGTGGTAAGCGTTCGCTGATTTTTTCAAAGAAAATAGGCTGTTGATTTGGGAGATAAACTAAAACTAATTTTTCATTAGGATCGATTAACCAACCGAGTTGAGAACCATGATTTAAACAATGTAAAATTTTTCCAGTCACACGAGTTACTGACTGTCCGGGACTAAGGATTTCAATTACCCAATCAGGAGAAGCATTAAATTGATTAGCAATTGTACCGTCTGTATTTGTGGGTAGCCGATCCCAAATGAAAACAGAAACATCAGGAACAATTGAACGTCCACCAAAAGTACAGCGAAGTTCAGGAAGTGCCAAGGCTATTTGGGAGTCTTCTAAAATAGAATTAATGGTGATGGTGAGTTTTTGTTGAATGCGGCTATGCTGTCCTTGAGGCATGGGTTTTGTAATAATTTTTCCATCAATGAATTCGCTGGCGGGTTTAGTTTCTGGTAATTCGAGAAACTCATCCAATGTGATTAATTTAGAAGGAGTTTGAACCATGATTTATCGTTTATTCCAAGCGGTCTCTGCATCAATGATAGCAGTTTCAACTGTTTTTTGATTCAACATTGCGGCTTGTAAATTCTGATAAATGATCTTTTGCAACTGTTTAAGATCTTCCATCGGCGGAATTAAAATATCAGCTTGTTTGAGTTGTTGGGCGCTAATGACTCTGGCCTCGTCGGCTTGAATTTGACTGTCTGAAGCCGTTTGAAAATAGGGATTATTTAACGCTTCAACAGTAGAAGGTAGGACATTCGCCGCCTTGGCAAATGCGATTTGATTAATATTATTAGTTAAAAATAAAGCAAACTTCAGGGCATCATCCGGTCGATCGCTATTACGAGGAATAACAACATTCATCACTGCAACGGCTTTTTGCTTGGTCTTGCCAGTCATTTGAGGCGATGGCATTGAGACTTTCGCAATATCGGGGGCATTAATCGCGATCGCTTGGAAAAACTGCGGGCCTGAAGTAAGAATGGCAATTTCTCCGGCTTGATATAATTCAATGGCGCGGCGGTGTCCTTGAGTTAAGACCTCTCGAGAAATCAGGTCATTTTGATATAAATTTACCCAATATGTAAACGCTGCTATTCCTTCTGGGGTATTAAATGCTGCCTTGCCATTTTTATCAACTAACTTCACTCCCATCTGTACTAAAGACTGTAACACAGTCGCGGAATCTTCGGGTACAAAAGAGACAAAAAAGGCATATTTACCCGTTTCATCCCGAATTTGCTGGGCAACAGAGGCGAGTTGTTCGTAAGTTGTGGGAGGTTGAGAAATACCTGCTTGTTTAAATAAATCCTGATTGTAAATGGTAATATCAGTTGTCAGATACCAAGGCAAACCAAAGGTCGTCATTTTACACGTTTCTGCTTGACAGATTTCGATCTGGTTAGCGGCCCAAATATTCGGTAAATATTGCGATCGCACCTCATCAGATACCCTTTCTTCTAATTCTAACCAAGCATTCCGTTCAGCTAATAATGATGCAAAATCTGGGTTTAAATTCACGACATCTGGGGCAGTATTAGCAGAAACCGAAGCAAGAATTTTACTTTCCATTGCAGACCAAGGTACATCCACCCAACGCACTTTTAAATCCGGATTTTCTGCTTCAAAATTGGCAATAATTTGATTAAAATAATCATTAAACTGAGGTTGAAGCTGCATTGTCCAGAATTCTATCGGTTGTCGTCCGTCATCTGGACTGCTGGAGGTGAAGTTAGTACAGCTTACTGTCCAACTCAGGAGTAAACCCAATAGGGTAAAAATTCCGAACCGTTTCCACGTTGTTGCAGGCTTCATCATCTTCCGTCAGTTTAACAAGCTATTTCAAATGATCTGTCATCAGAAGGATATTAGCAGCAATAGGGTTCCCTCAACCTCCCTAAATCTTCTACACTGATAACAGATTTTCTGTTAAGGTAATCATGCTGCGGGTTTCAATTATTATTCCAACACTGAATGAAGCCAGTTGTCTACCCCGAACATTAAGTTATTTGCGTTTACTTTACCCTCAGCCTCAGGAAATTATTGTGGTTGATAGCCAGAGTGAAGATGATACAGTTAAGATTGCCTTATCGGCAGGGGTTCAGGTCATTTCTTGTCCGATACGCAGACGTTCAGTCCAGATGAACTATGGCGCAAAAGTTGCCACTGGGGATGTATTATGTTTCCTTCATGCTGATACATTAGTGCCAGATGATTTAATTCATTTAATCACTCAAACCTTAAATCATTCAGCGATTGTTGGTGGTGGATTTATTGCGGTAATGATGGGTGCTAAAACCACACACTGGGGCACTTCATTACATAATATCTTAAAAACTTATTATGCACCATTACTGTTTCGTCCGCACTTATTTTTCAAAGGTTTACGAGTATTATTTGGCGATCAAGTTATATTTTGTCGTCGCCGATGTTTTCTGGAATGTGGGGGATTTGATGATAATTTACCGATCATGGAAGATGTGGATTTATGTCGAAAACTGGTGCAATATGGACGGATTCATTTAGTCAATCGGATAGTTTATACTAGCGATCGCCGAGTCCTGTATTGGGGTGCATTCAAAGCCAACCTAATTTATCTTTATATTGGCTTGCTGTGGGGAATGGGAGTGTCTGCCGAAGCACTTCAGCAATTCTATCAAGATATTCGCTAATGTTATTTCTCTATCATATTTATTACACTCTCAACCCCCCTTTCATCCCCCCTTGCCAAGGGGGGACAGAGGGGGGTCCATGACGATTAAGGTTTATTAGTAGCAACATCACTGATAAATTGGTATAAGATATTATCAAATCTAAAAATTATATCTAGCCATCAGCCGACAGAAATTACCGATATTTTTTCGGAGGCGATACGGGCAAGCCCACGCGGGCGCGATCGCCTCTATTATCAATCAATAATTCTCTACTAATTCATGGAGTTAATCTGATGCTAAAAGTTAAACCTCGATTTGAAAGCTTTGAAGAATATCTCTTATATAATGATAATTCAGAAAAACTCTATGAATTATTTAATGGAGAATTAATAGAAATGCCTCCAGAATCCGGTTTCAATGTTGAAATTGCCACGTTTTTATTGCTTCAGTTTGCCTCACTCTTAGGTTACCGCAGAGTCCGAGGTCAAGGACTAGAATTAGAAGTAAACGGTGAACCCAAAAATCGTTATCCTGATTTAACTATTATCCGAGAAGAACATATTCAACAATTATCTAAACGCAATACCATTCGCCTCTCAATGTTACCGCCATTACTCGTGATTGAAGTCGTTAGTCCGGGAGAATTGCAACGAGAGAGAGATTATGTTGCTAAGCGAATTCAATATCAAAATTGTGGTATTCCGGAATATTGGATTGTCGCTCCTGAAACTCAAACTATTTTAGTTTTACAATTGAGAGAAAACAGTTATATAGAAGTGGGTAACTTTGACAATAATGAATTAGTATTATCCCCTGGATTTAAAGAATTAAACTTAAAAGTATCTGACGTATTTGAGACCGAAAAAAGTATTTAAATTAAAAGGAATAAATCGCTACCTGGGTAGCAAACAAGAATTGAAAATCATTTCAACACTATGACAGGGTCAACACTTCCGGTATTGTTAAGTATGGTGACATTGTCATCATTGCCCGCAACCACTGGAGAACCAAGCCTTGGGTGTCGAACTGCGAAGTTATGTTTATCTCGATCGCCTACAACCGCAACACGCCTCTTATATCGGCACTGTAGCCCTGGGATTTTTACCCTTACCGGGTGATGCATCCCTGTGGATCGAAATTTCCCCCGGTATTGAAATTAACCGTATTACGGATATCGCCTTAAAAGCCACTTCTGTGCGTCCTGGAGTGCAGTTTGTGGAACGACTGTATGGTTTATTGGAAATTCATTCTAGCCGCCAAGGAGACACCAAAACAGCCGGAAAAGCTATTCTAGATGCCTTGGGGGTACAAATGAGCGATCGCATCAAGCCTCGTGTTGTTTCCAGCCAAATTATCCGCAATATTGATGCCCACCAAGCCCAAATGATCAACCGTAACCGTCGGGGGCAAATGCTACTGGCTGGACAAACCCTGTATGTATTGGAAGTGCAACCTGCTGCTTATGCTGCCTTAGCGGCCAATGAAGCCGAAAAAGCTGCGTTAATTAATATCTTACAAGTACAAGCTGTAGGTAGTTTTGGCCGTTTATATTTGGGGGGTGAAGAACGGGATATTTTAGCCGGTTCAAGTGCGGCATTGGAGGCGATCGAACACGTCTCCGGACGTGTTCCTCGAGACCGTCAAAAAACAGAATAATTAAATTTTATTATAGATTGATATTATGGCAAACGTTGAACATTTAGCAATTTTAAAACGAAGTTTTAACCTCTGGAAAGAATGGAGAAAAACTCATCCTTTAATTGAACCGGATTTAAAAGAAGTAAACTTTAAAGGATTAAATCTACAAGGAATTAACTTAAAATTAGTCGATCTGAGCCATGCTAATTTAGTAGAAACTTGTTTGAATTCAGCCTGTTTAACTCAAGGGAACTTATCTCATGCTAATTTATCCAATGCCTTTCTGAATTCTGCTAATTTACAACAAGCCGATCTAACTGCAAGTATTCTACAAAATGCTAACTTACAAGATGCTAATCTTAAAAATGCTAACTTAATTAGTGCTAATTTAAATGGTGCTAATTTAAATGGTGCTGATTTATCGAGCGCGAATTTAATTGGGAGTGACTTAAGAGAAACTCTCCTGATTGATGCAGATTTAGGTAGTGCCCAACTCAGAAGAGCCAATTTAAACGAATCAGATTTAAAAAATGCTAACTTATGTTTAGCCGATTTATCTCAAGCTAATTTACATGAAGCCGAATTATTAGGGGCTTATCTTTATCAAGCTAATTTATACAAAGTCAATCTGATGAATGCTCATTTACAGGGGGCTTATTTATTACGAGCAAAACTGATGGAAGCGAACCTGATTCAAGCCGATTTTCGCTTTAGTCACCTGAGAAAAGCGAACTTCTGGAAAGCCGACTTAATGGGTGCAAATCTGCGAGGTGCAAACTTAACTCAAGCCAATTTAGAACAAGCCAACTTAACCGGGGCAAACCTGCGGGGTACTAATTTAACCGGGGCTAATTTAATCGGCGCAAACCTAACAGAAACAGACTTAACAGAAGTGAATTTAAAAGAAGCTATATTATCGCTGTAAAGCTTTTTTCTCAATTATAGCAGGGGAGCGTGTTTCAGCCCCCCGTTTAATTAGCGTGTCAAAGCCTCCACAAGTGCATAGAACAGATCCTCAACAACCTGATGCCGAATCCTCGCTCTGACTT
>CAYNXM010000214.1:0-3131 GCA_964401105.1 uncultured Lyngbya sp.
TCTTCCCTCTTCCTTGAGGGCAAAGCCCTGGTCATCTTCTATATTTTTAGTTTCATCAATATCTTCAATTTCACTTTCTTCAAGTTCCGATTCTTTCTCCTTTAACTGTTGAGCTTCAGAATTTAAAGTTGAAATATTACCGATAGAAAAAGATGCATATTCATCTTCAAAATTAATCAAGTTAGTAGAATTAGTACTACTGTCTGTTGTAGAAGTAGAATTCTTATTCTCTGAGATTGAAGGAAAAAAGTCTACTTGTAGCCAGCTTATGGCAGATTCTTCTCGCTCATGCAATAATGTATTTCGAGCAGCATCACAGAATTGCTTATCTATACCATCAGATAATATCGAAGTATAAATTGAATCAGCAAAGCCTTGATACTGTTGAGCAAAATCTGCCCAATCTTCTCCTAAATTTTCTAATCCTTTAGCTGTTAATTCAAATCCAACCGCTCTGTGAATGGCTTCTGGAATTTGATTCTTTAATTCAGTCATAATGAGTCTCCTAATGTTTAAATTTAGTTGTTTTTTGTTATTTGGTTATATAAACTCGCCTAGCGTTTAACTTCAGTGCTTTAAGTTGCTCATTTATATCAATTTGCTTGGCATTTAACTTCAGTGTTTTAAATTGCTCATTCATAATAATTCTCCTAATGTTTAGTGTTTGGATTCAATAGTTTTCTAATTCAGTCATCCCTTCAGCTCCTAACGTTTAAATTCATTATTTTTTGATTGAGCTAAATGATGTTCTAACTTAGGTAGAACTTTCTCCTGAAAATGATGAGCTGTTTCAAAGGAAATCACATTTTCTCCCGTATCTTGCCAACCGGAATATCCATCCCAATGAGCCGATAAAAAGGGTTCAGAATTCCCCTTTTTCCAAGCGGTTAACATTTGAGAATATTTATCCCACGCAGCACCATGTTCAGAACCTTCGAGGTGATTCGTTTTGTTATGACGTAACACCTCAGCGATAATAGGTTGAATAGCTTCAAATCGTTTAGCTTGTAGCTCCTCAGTGTGACTATCAAGAGTTGAAATCAAATAATCTTCAAGTTCATCAACTTGCCAGCGAGAAAGCTGAGAATCGATATTTTTCCATCCTTTCTCAGTAAGTTGAGTGATTAAAATATCCTCTCCTTCATCCTTATCCGTTAAGGTTAAAACCTGCTGTTCTGCATCCCAGTCTGTACGATAAACAGGGCTTTGCCCTTGAAGGCAGAAGGCAGAGTGGCGTGATGAGCAGAAGGTTTTTTCTTCCAATTTATTCCTATCGTCTAAATCCCCAACTTCATTTAAGGAGGATGTTGACTCGTCGGAGTTAATGGTTTCCTGGGTTTTAAATCCGGTGCTTGCTGTTGACTGTACGCTGCGGTTTAAATCTCCTTCTTGTACGGAAAACATCTGCCCGCGAAATGCGGTCGGCTGTGCAAAATCGGATTTTAAATCCGATTTGTACCGACCTCTGCCCTCTGCCTTCTGCCCTCGTTGAAAAGAGACTAAATCATGGTAATCAGCAATTAAAGGAGCTAATGTTTCCACAAAATCCTGCTGCTTTTTGTTACGTTCCGTTTCCTCAATCCGTTGAACAAGAACAGCTTGAATACTTTGGAAATGATTGACATCTTGTTCCGACAAGTTTGAGTTCACATTTTGCCATTGCTGCTGATTTGAATCAAAATGAGCTGTCATTAAATGCCGATGGTCTAAACTTTCGACATTAAGAGTTTCATCTTCAAGATTGAGATAGGCAATATTTTGAGAACCTTCATAGTAATCTTCTCCAACAAAATTCAATAATTCATTGGTAATAGGTGCAACAATTTGAACTCGTGATAATTGAATGTCTTCTAGCTTTTCAATCTCAGTTTTATTAGAATATTCAGCCTCTAAATTCGTCTTTTCTAAAAAGCTTAATTTATGATTCTGCCTAACATCCGCTTCTACCTCAGACTCAGCCTGTGGTGAATTGATAACCTCTATAGTCTCTATTTCTAAGTGGGTTGATAGTGTTTCAGAGGACATATCGGTAACAGGTAATTCTTTAACAGTTTCAGTCTCATCAATAGTCCTATCAGCAGATAGTTTAATAATCTCTACAGTTTCTGTTTCGGAGACAGTATTATTAATAGTTAGTTCTCCGACAGTTTCAGTCTCATCAATAGTTTTATTATCAGATAGTTTAGTAGTCTCTACAGTTTGTGTCTCTGAATTCTGTGTAATATCAGCTTCTATCCCTAACTTAGTCTGTGATGAATTAGTAATCTTTATAGTTTCTGAGTTACTTGATAGTGTTTCAGAGGCAATACTATTAACAGTTGATTCTCCAACCGTTTCAGCCTCATCAATAGTTCTCTCATTAGATAGTTTAGTAATTTCTAAAGCTTGCGTTTCAGAATCCTGTGAAATATCAGCTTCTATTCCTAATTCAATTTGTGATGAATTAGTAATCTCTATAGTTTCAGGATTTACCGATAGTGTTTCAGAAGTAATATTAGTAATATTAGGTTCAAGAAAAGTTTCAGCCTCATCAATAACATTCTCATCAGATAATTTTGCAATCTCTACAGCTTGTGCATCTTCAATTGTCGATAGTGTCTCAGAAGCAGTATTATTAACAGTTGATTCTCCAACCATTTCAGCCTCATCAACAGCCAAGAGCCTTCGTTGTCCCTCCAATGCCGTCGCTAGAATATCCTCAAAATCAGGAATCTCTAACCCAACTAATTCCCTCGCAACTGCCGTATCTTCTTTACCAATGGCATGCAAACCCCATTTAGAATCTAAACGTTCAACTACTGCCTGTAATTCATCTGGAGAAAAATAGAGATAAGAACTATCCCCACGACTGTAAAACTCATTCCGTTCATTTCCTGCTGCTGTTGCTGCATCTAACAACTTTTTATCTAAGAAAAACTCCCCACCTGCCTTCTTAGATTTAGGAACAGAAATCTCATAAACTTGCTCTTTATCATTGTAGGAAAAATTTAATCGAACATCACGAGTATGTAAACTTAATCCCTGCTCTTTGGTAAAATTCTCAATATGTTCAAGCTCAGTTAAACGTACCGGAGCATGAGCTAAATCCCTGGTCGGTTCAAAGCTCTTTTTCATTAAAAAACCGGGATGGC
>CAYNXM010000215.1:0-7647 GCA_964401105.1 uncultured Lyngbya sp.
TTGTACCCTGCTTAGGCTATCCGCTGGGCGGTTTTTCCTAAGAACGAATCGCACTGCTCGTACCAGTTGAACCGTTGCGCTAACCGATAGTTATATTGACGACGTGCAAGTTCAATCCACTGTTCAATCGTGGCTTGCTGCATTGTAGTCAACCGTAATCGGTACTGGTAAGCGATTCTCATGATAGTATTGTACGTAAAATATTCGTACATTGCAACGATGACTACACGTTTTGATATCCGACTTCCAGAAAAAGAATTGGCGATCTTAGAAGCCTACTGCCAACAGGAAAGCAGAACAAAGACAGATGTAGTCAGAGAGTTGATCCGATCCTTGAAGAGAAAATTGGTTGGACAACCCGATATATGATTGGCTGTTTCCTCCATCTCCCCTTCCCTCGCTTCGCATTGGTCAGGGGAGTGTCGTTAACATCCGCGCAATATCCCGACGCTCACCTTTCAGGTAGAGCGCGGGGCTGCTGCTGCTCTTGCTCACATTAAGGGTTTCCTGTCTCATCAGGTCTTGGCGCTTATCTGATGATCCCCGCCAGATCCCCTCCACAGGCAATTTCTTTAACGTCCACCAAGTGCCCCCAGGCAGACAATACGATAATCGAAATGCAATGCAATTCTGTTTCACAACGTTTGCCGCCCCCAATGAGTGGGTATTTCTTTTTGGTCGGTCAAGTGCCTGGGCAGTCCCCAATATTGGATCGTTGATACTCACGTCCGATCCCATTTTACCACGCCACCTAAAGACGGCAGCGCTACACCAACCCCTAACCGCTCAGCGGTATAGGCGGAGTACTGCGCCCTCGTCTCGATAGAAGGCGCTTGACATCCGATAACAATTTCTTGAGTTCTCGGATAACTTTGTAGGAGTTGTAAAAATAATTCTCGATCAAAGTTTCTCGGATCGGATCTTTCCCCAGATCGATCTACCCCTTGATGAGTTGTAATCCGGTTATCGGGTACACCAGTACGGGAAACGAGCCAAGCCAAAGATTGATACTGTGCCATTGTATAGCCACTGTGAGAAGGGGTATTTTGATAGCCATCTGGTGGGCTTTCTAAAGAGATATGATAAGCAAAGTTATTAACTGAGGGGGGATATTCTTGACTGGTTTTCACTGCTTCAGCCCCCTGTGGCCCCATAAATACAGAATTTCCTGCCCCAAACGCCCGTAAGTCTGGGGGGACAATATAAACAACGTCCCCAGTGCGAGTAATTAAAGTATGGTAAGTGGCTTGATTATCTTCTGAATTTTGATAAGTTTGAAAGAAGCGAATTGTACTATAAGTATCTGTTGCGGTTTCGTGCAACACGACAATGGGTTTATTGGTGGCAGGGTTTCCTTGTAAGTCGTAAAGATAGCGTTGTCCGTAATTGGTACGGTTTGCGATCGCTTGGTATTCATTGGGTGGGGTATAAGCCGGGATAGCAGAGGTGGCGGAATTTTGCCAGTTAATCGGCCGACGAAAGCGATACAAGGATACAGGGGTTTCAACTTCTGGCCCTAATTCTGGGGCTTGTGTGGAATTGGGACTGGGCTGAACCCCACAAGTCGGATACAATTCTGTTGTTGGATCGGTAATTTGAGCCTGAGTGGAAACCGGAGGCTGTGCCTGCAAACCCCCAAAGGGTGAGAAAGTTAAGGTGAGGGTAAAACTGATAACACTGAGAGTGATGAATATTCCAGCAGCGAATTTTCGAGTCATAGGGAAAAGTAACACGCAATTTAAACGCTTTCTTCTCAATCAGTTTAGCCTATACTTTCAAGGTTGCTGAAATCATACTATATTAGTCATAATCAGCCCGGATTTTTAATGGCAAATTGATGTAGAGACGTTACATTTAACATCTCTACAAGATAATCAATCAACCCGGTATAAGATTAGTTTGGGCGATGGCAAGATTTGCGATCCGGTTCGGTTGCTTAAACCCTCGATTAATACCGATTAACTAATATAGCGATCTACAAAGCTTTGTAAGCCAGCGTTATATCCTTGTCCAACGGCTTGAAATCGCCATTCTCCTTGCTTTTGATAGAGTCTACCAAACTCTACTGCGGTCTCCCGAGAAAAATCTTCTTCTAAATCATATTTAGCTACTTCTGCCTCTGTGTTTTTGTCATAAATCCGAATAAAAGAATTCCGCACTTGTCCGAAATTTTGCCGTCGTTTATCGGCTTCGTGAATGGTAACAACAAAAATCACTTCTTTGACATCTGGATTAACTTTATCCAAGTCAATCTCCAAAGTTTCATCATCCCCACTCCCTTCTCCGGTGAGACTATCTCCTAAATGTTTAACTGAACCATCAGGAGAGTTTAAGTTATTGTAAAATACAAAATACTCATCTGCTGGAATCTTGCCATTTTCACCAATCATAAACACAGATGCATCTAAATCAAATGCGGTTCCGGTATCTGTGGCGTTGACATCCCAACCTAAACCAATCCCCACTTGTGTAAGTCCGGGCGCTGCTTTTGAGAGGTTAATTCGCTCTCCTTTCTGAATACTAACTGACATTTTTGATCTCAACTCCATTACTAATTATGTACAAACAATAGATTAGCCATATTGTTTTATGAAGCTATCTAAGCCAGAGTTGTAACCTTGTCCAACCGCTTGAAATCTCCATTCTCCATCTTTGCGATAAAGACGACCCATTTCTAAAGCGGTTTCCCGAGAAAAATCTTCATCCAGGTCATAGCGCGTCACTTCATTTTGGCTAACTTCATCATAAATTCTAATAAATGCATTACGGATTTGTCCAAAGTTTTGTCGTCGGGTTTCAGCCTGATAAATAGTGACCACAAAAACAATTTCTTGTATAGCTGAGTTCACTTGGGTTAAATCTACAGAAATAGTTTCATCATCCCCACTACCTTCCCCGGTGCGGTCGTCTCCTGAAGATTTCACCGAACCATCATCGGATTCTAAGTTATTGTAAAAAACAAAGTATTTTTCACTGGGAATTTTACCATTCTCCCCCAACATAAACACAGAAACATCCAGATCAAATTGATCTCCGGTATCGGTTTGATTCACATCCCAACCTAAACCAACCCCGGCTTTACTCATGCCGGGTGCTTCTTTCGATAAACTAACTCGTTCACCTTTTGTTAAATTAATAGTCATGTCTGTATTCTATATCTAACGGAAAACAACAATACTATACCTGATTTCTTCAATAGCGCCGATCAAAATTTGGGAAAAGTCACCTTTATAAATTGGCAATAACCTGTTTTTGATATTCCGCTTCACTCATCAGATCGTGGGTACTTTCCACTCGATCTAAAAAGACTTTCCCCTCTAAATGATCCAATTCATGCTGAAAAATCCGTGCCACAAAATCAGTTAATTCAACTTGATGTAGTTTACCATCTCGACTGGTGTATTCAACGGCTATCGTCGGATAACGGGGGACTAAACCTCGAATTCCAGGCACGCTCAGACAGCCTTCCCAGCCCTTGACAGGCTCCCCAGAAGAGTTAATGATCTGGGGATTAATCATCGCTGTTGGCTCCATTACAGGAGCATCTGCGTAGCGGATATTGGGCCGAGATGCCACAATAAAAACGCGATCGCTCACTGAAACTTGAGGGGCAGCAATCCCTACCCCATTGGTTTGAATTGCGGTAAAAATCAGATCATCAATTAACGTTTGAATGGACTGTTGATTAATCTCAGTAACAGGTTGAGCGCAATGACGTAAAATGGGATTTCCCAGTTGAGCAATTTCTAAAATTTGAGCCATTGTCTGTCTCTCTCTAATTACTTGAGGGTAAAGTACCCGTCCGAACTTCTAAGCTTAGGGTACGGCCTTCGCGACTGACTTCAACATTCACAGGACTACCGACCGTTTTATTTTGTACCACTTGTTGTACCGTTTCGGATTGACGAATCGACTGACCATCCATTTTTAAGATCACATCCCCAGCTTGTAAACCCGACTGGTCGGCTGGAGAATTGGGCAGTACATTCACAATTAATACTCCTTTCTCTTCCTTAATCGGAACCCTAACATCGGGTGCATTACCCAGTTGTCGCGCCACTTCTGGGGTGAGGGTAATCATTTCAATCCCGAGATAAGCGTGTTGTGCTTGTCCGGAAGTTGCCAATTGTTGAGCAATTTGACGGGCTTTATTAATGGGAATAGCAAACCCTAATCCTTGAGCACCACTAATAATAGCAGTATTCATCCCAATTACTTCTCCGCGCGCATTCAGTAACGGCCCGCCTGAATTTCCGGGGTTAATAGCAGCATCCGTTTGAATAAAACCAATCCGTTTATCCGGCACACCCACATCACTACTGGAACGTCCTGTGGCGCTAATAATTCCCACAGTCACTGAGTTATCCAGTCCCAGAGGGTTACCAATGGCGATCGCCCATTCTCCTGGGGAAAGTTGTTCGGAGTTGCCTAAGGGAACCGTGGGGAGATTATTGACATCTATTTTAATCACAGCCACATCAGTGACATCATCCGTTCCCAACACTCGGCCCTCAAAACGACGACCATCTTTCAGCACCACCTGAACTATATCTGCCCCTTCCACCACGTGAGCATTGGTGATAATCTGACCATCAGAACTGAGGATAAAGCCCGATCCTGTCCCTTGTTCAATCGGTTGCTGCGACTCCCTGGGAAATTCCCGTTGACGCCTCGGAAGTCCAAAGCCAAAAAAGTCATCTGGAGATTGATCGAAACGATCGAATCCACTGGGCACACTACGCCGTTCTGCATTAATTCTGACCACAGCAGGCCCGACTTGTTCAACCGCAGCAACAATAAAGTTAGAATTGGCTTTAGCATTGAGTAGACTGGCTTTCTGACCAAACCATGAGGCAGAATCCGATACCGAAGCGGTTGTGGTTTCGGGTTCTGGGTTTGACGCTGCTGGTACTGTTGGTTGTTCTACCACGCTGGATGTAGAAGCAGAGGATTTTTCTTCTGCTAAATTTTCGACGAACATTGCCCCAGAGGCTCCAGCAACCAACATTAATACATAAAGAATCGGTTGCTTCCAAAAGACTTTTGTGCTGTTCATTGCGATCGGATTAATTGTGATGGGTGTACAGATTCAGGCTAGAACACATAGCAATTGCTCAAGTTAATAGCGTGCTCTTGGCGATGTCTCTCCGGTGAAAGGGGGTTGAATATACCATGCTTTCTTTAATCTAGCATTTTTACACTTCAAACATCCGCTCAGAGCCGATTTTAGATCGTCAAACGGGTTATTAGCGAAATACTGTTATAGATGTTCACTACAAGTTTAATAATGACTTTCAGGAATTGTGAGTTAACGATGGCAGTCAGTCTTGGCTTTTTCCCAGGCGAAGATCGCCTACATCTTCCCATGAAGCCAGAGTGATTGGGTGAATGTACAATAATTATTTGTTGCCTTAAAGCTTGAATGTCTGATTGAGGTGTATAGCCAGACAAGGAGAGCGGGTTAGAATCAAGATTTTGTGTATCACCGATACTTATAGCAAGCCCTGAATAAATTTTCAGAAAAACTTGACTCAGGCTATACTAATGACTAATTGAATTTGTAGCTCATGACTTCTCTATGTTTCAGACGGAGCATGGGGTTATCAATCTATCGGCTATTCTTTATCTTGAATAAGTGAGCAATAATGAATTGAAAATTTCTTTAGAAAATCTATGGAATCAAGTTCTAGAACGGCTCAAAATGCAACTGGGAGAGCCCACTTTTAATACTTGGATTAAAACGGCAACTGCTGAACGCCTCGATCAGCAGACTTTAGTGATTTGTGCCGCTAATCCATTTGCCCAGAATTGGTTACAAAAATATTATAAAGATCTAATTGCTGAAGTCGTGGGAGAGATTTTGGGCTACAGTGTGGAGATTCAGATGGTAACAGAAACAACACAAGGAATCACATCAAATCCAGAGACGACTTTAACATGGCCTTCGCCGGGGGGAAATAACAATAATGATTCGGGGAATGGTCATTCTCCTAAATCGGCAAATTTAAGTATTAAATATGTTTTTTCTCGGTTTGTTGTCGGTTCTAATAGTCGTTTAGCCCATGCAGCGGCGTTGGCGGTGGCAGAGTCTCCCGGACGGGAATTTAATCCTCTATTTTTATGTGGCGGGGTAGGACTCGGCAAAACTCATTTAATGCAGGCGATTGGGCATTATCGTTTAGATCTTAATCCCAATTCTAAAGTTTATTATGTTTCGACAGAAAAGTTTACCAATGATTTAATTACGGCAATTCGTCGAGATAGTCTGCAAAGTTTTCGAGAACATTACCGCGATGCCGATGTTTTACTCGTGGATGATATGCAGTTTATTGAAGGAAAAGAATATACTCAAGAAGAGTTTTTTCATACGTTTAATACGTTGCATGAATCCGGAAAACAAGTGGTGATCGCAGCCGATAGACCCCCCCAACAAATTCCAGGAATTCAAGACCGATTATGTTCTCGATTTTCTATGGGATTAGTGGCGGATATTCAACCCCCGGATTTAGAGACGCGGATGGCAATTTTACAGAAAAAAGCAGAATATGAAAAAGTACAATTGCCCAAAGAGGTCATTGAATATATCGCGACTCATTATACTTCTAATATTCGGGAACTTGAAGGGGCGTTAATTCGAGCGATCGCTTATGTTTCTATTTCAGGATTACCCATGACAGTTGAAAGTATTGCGCCGGTTTTAACCCTGAAAGAACAAGTTGAAGAATCTACACCTGAAGCGGTTTTACAAGCCGTAGTTGATATTTTTAAAGTGTCGATAGAAGATTTAAAAGGAAGTTCTCGCCGCAGAGAAATTAGCTTAGCTCGACAAGTGGCGATGTATTTAATGCGTCAACATACTGATTTAAGTTTACCCAAAGTGGGAGAGATTTTAGGGGGAAAAGATCATACAACAATTATGTATGGTTGTGAAAAAATTAGTCAGTTAAAAAGTAAAGATTCTGATCTGGCTCAAACTTTAAGAAAGTTAAGCGATCGCATTAATTTTAATAGTCGTTCTTGTTGATTGAACAGAGAACAGCGGATCGCCGGAACAGCGGATCACCGGAACAGGGAACGGCTTGCTTTCAACGATTAATATAACGTGAATTCAGGGAGTGACTAATCCTTCTTCTGGTAGATTCAGAAACTTAATAGTATTTTTATAATTGGGTGACTTATGACAATTAAAAATATTGTATAGTGTTGATATTACTATCGTTTTCCTATGGCTTGAAACCCTGGATAAAATATCTTTTTTATTGAGAGAAATATGACGATAACGACTGCTTACCCTAGAATTTGAAACGCCGAAACGATGGTTTCTTTGCGATGGCTGTTAACAATTCCATTTATCCTACAAACCGTTAGTGTTGTGGGATTAGTGGGTTATTTATCTTATCGTAGCGCAAAGAGCGCGATCGCGGATTTAGTTAATCTATCCCAAGCTGCGACAGAATTAGCCAGTGGTAACCTCGAACAAACCATTCCCACTTCATCCATCACCGAAGGGGTAGGGTGCGTGAGTCACGCACCCTACGGTTTCCTTTCGCTACTGCTGGGTATGGCATCGACGCACGTCAACGAAAAAATAAGTATTTCAGCGATTGACCAAGTTATATTTTATGTTATATTTAGTTAGATAAAATT
>CAYNXM010000216.1:0-2623 GCA_964401105.1 uncultured Lyngbya sp.
GGTAAAATCTAAGGCTTCAGAAATACCTGTTGTGTTGCTGCTGATTGTTGCTTGTTCTTTTCCTAAGTTGGCAATTGTTTGAAAGGGATTTAAACTGATTTTTTCCTGCTCTAAAATCGGTGCTAATAACTGAGGATAACGTGTTTCTAAGTCTTGAGTTTTGGCTTTTGCGCCCCAATGAGAATAACAATAATAGGCTTCAATCATGTAAGTTTGAGCAACTTTTTCTCGTCCTAAATCCAGATAAAACTTTGCTGCTAATTCATTAGCCAAAGCCTCTTCTTGGATATATTCATTTTCTTTTGCACCCGCAATAGCTTTATCATAAAGTTCCATTGCTTCTAATTGTTGACCTAAAACTCGATGCCGTTCTGCCTGAACTAGATTGAACTTATGTTGATAATTGATAGGTGCTGATGTCACCCATTTATTCAAGTTACGCTGATTATTAGCAACTTTTTCTAGTGTTTCTTTCTGCATATTCTCTGGTAGTTTTTCGTACATCCCTAAGCGAGCGAGGGAATCACACATGAGAATGATTAATGTAGAAGGCATACCATTTTTGGATGCTATATAAGGTGTAACAAGTGCTGTGTATTCAAGGGTTTGATCGTAATCATGAAATAAATAACTGAGAAATACTTTTTGAAAATAGAAAAAACGAAGAGACTCAGTATCGTTATTCTTCTGATGAATAAATAATGTTTTCTGCTCATCATATGCCTCACCTTTCAGTATTGTAGGATCTTGAACATTACCCATCAGGTTTAAAATTGCTTGTCGGTAAATGTCAATCCAATATCGCGCAGTTTCTTGTTTAGTTTGTTTCAGAGACTGACTGTAAATCGCTGCTTCCTGCGCGAGGGAATTGAGTTCTCGACCTAGGGTATACGATAATAGACAGTATCCAGCAATACAGTAACCTGAGAATTCTAGATCGCCTGTATTTAATCCACTTTGATATCCCTGCTTAAGGTATGGCAAAGATTCCTGAATGTGTTCTTTGCAGGGCTTCACACCCCACGGAATGAGATCAAGGATTTTAGCTTCAAATGCCTTAGCATTAAGCTTTTCCATTAGATTAAGGGCAAGTTGACCGTATTGATAGGCAGATTCAATATCACCAATAATAATCACCAATAGAAAAGCGTAACAGGTATAAGCAAATGCAGATGCTTCTGTATTGCCAAATTTGATCGATAAGACAATTTGTTTGCAGAGCAGTAAGGGATAGAGTTCAGGTACTGCCTGGAAGCAGGGACCCATCATACCACACATGATTTGCATGGCAGCTCTATGATTGGGATCTTCCATTTTTGGCAGATTTAATAATGCTTTGATTTCTCGGCTTGCCAGTGCATTTTCAATCTCTTGTATTCCTTGTTCAAAATCATCAGATTGAATATTTTGAGGGAACTCAATTCCAACAGATTTCAAAAACTCTTGACCCACTTGAAGCGCTTGTAATGGTTGATTTTTAGCTTGGTAAGTCTGAATTCTGATTTCATAAAGGGTCGTACAATCTAGCAAATTATTGGCATGGATCTGTGCAATCTGGGCATAAGTCTCTACTTGATCAAACTGACCTGTGAGATAGGCTACTTTTGTTGCTGACTCGTAAAGTGAAAGAGTTAACTCATATTGGGTTTTCCAGCTATTAGATGATAATAATCTTTTGCCCAGCATTAAATAATCAAAAGCAGCCTCATAAGCTGTTGAAGCTAAGGCTTTTCGCCCAGCGATTAAATTCAGTTGTGCCAATTGCTCTTGTTTTACCATCGAGCCGATTAAGTCAATCCCCATATTGAGCTGATTAACAATCTCAAAAATTCTCTCTTCTTGATCATCTTCATGAGTATTATTTAATAATAGTTGACCGATTTTAAGATGGGTCTGCTGCTTTTGATCTTCTGGGATTAAAGAATAGCTCGCCTGTTGAACGCGGTCATGCAAAAATTTATAACTTGCTGATAAGTAATTGCCATTCTGAGTTAGATTAATTTCTTGTGTATCAGTCTTATAAAATTTATAAGTTTCTGTTGTGGGTAAAATTAATCCTTCTTTGAGTGCTAACCATAAATTGTTAGCTGTTTCTAATTCAGACGTTTGCCGGACAATTGCCAAGGTTTCTAAATCAAATTCATTGCCAATACAAGCGGCTAATTTTAAAGTATCTTGAGTAGCAGGATTCAATTTCTGTAACCGCTTCCCTACAAACTCCACAACATCTTCACTGACTGCTGCAAGTTTGACCTGTGCTAAATCGCATTGCCAAAATCCTTCTTGAGGATTAAAGTAAATCAGTTTATCTTCATATAATGCTTTTAAAAACTGCGTAGCAAAGAATGGATTTCCTTTGGTTTTTTGAGCAACCGCTTGAGTCAGTGGTAAAGCCTGTTTTAGTGAACAATGTAACGTATCAGCTACGAGTTGATTTAAGTCATCTAACTCTAATGGCGCTAATGTAATAGTATTAACAACTCCTTGATTTTCTCTTGGTGCGCGTTCCTTAGGCGTTCGCGAAGCGTCTCCCTCGGAGTTGGAAACCTCGCCAGGGTCGCACCGCTTCGGAATTTCATCTAATGTCAACATCAATGGATGAGCCGGATTAACTTCATTATCC
>CAYNXM010000217.1:0-14750 GCA_964401105.1 uncultured Lyngbya sp.
ATTACAAATTATCGAGGGGTTTAAAGCCCCAAACAAAATCTTTCCATTGTGAGACTTTTGAACCTGTAATATCCAAAATTGGAATAGAACGAGTCTCGGTATTGACTCCCTGAAATTCTACAAAATTTTTAATGACTGTGGGTTCAGCTTTTCCTAAGCCGTAGGTCTCAACAATTTCAGAGGCGAAACTACAACTAATATTAAAATCTTTTATATTGATACTGCCATTTTCAGTCTGATAAAACCACGTTCTACCGCCTGCATCTGTACCATATTGACGTTGCATCTGTTGACAATCATCGTAGGTAATTTCAATCATTTTAGCAATATGAACCTCATATAAACTAAGTTGTCCGCCATAAGCGGATTGAGTGATCTCTGGGTTGGGAACAATCATTGTATACATTCCTTCTCCGTATTCTAATCTCATGGGAACTATTGTAGAGCGAGATGCAATTTGTGAATATTTTTCAGGATTTTGAGATAATAGTTTAGTAGATTGACTGAGGGCAATATCAAGTGGTGGAACTCCGAATAAATTCAGTATGCCAATGCTTGCACAAGTGAGAAGCGATCGCCATACAATATTCTGTCTCGCTTTAGTCATTTTTTTTAATCCTTCAAACTACCCGAAATTTAAAAAATTAATAACAATTACCGATTCTTTTATTATACTATAATTTTTTTTGTGAAAATCCCTTAAAAACAGCCCCTATTATTGGAGGCTTGGGGGCGACTTCAATTACAACTCCTTCCAGATGGCGATCGCTCTTAACAACTCAGCGTTTAATTGCCATAATAGTAATAGTGTAAATTTCTTTAATATCTCCATGAAAGGACTCTGGTTAGAAAACCAACAACTCCAACTTCGCAGCAATTTAGATACTCCTGAACCTACTGCTGATGAAGCTTTAGTTCGGGTAATGCGGGCGGGTATTTGTAATACTGATTTAGAACTGATTCGCGGTTACTATCCTTACACTGGAATACTCGGTCATGAATTTGTCGGTATTGTTGAACAAGGGCCGCAAGAATTAATCAATCAGCGAGTAGTAGGAGAAATTAATGCTGCTTGTGGAGAGTGTTTTTATTGCAAAAAAGGATTACCGACTCATTGTGAAAATCGCACTGTTTTAGGAATTGTTAATCGTAATGGTGCATTTGCTGACTATTTAACATTACCGACAAAAAATCTACATTCTGTTCCCGATACCGTGTCAACAGATGTCGCTACTTTTACCGAACCCGTTGCCGCTGCCTTAGAAATTCAACAACAAATTTCTATCTCTCCAAACCATCGTGTTTTAGTGGTTGGAGATGGTAAACTGGGTCAATTAATTGCTCAAACTTTAGCGTTAACCGGTTGTGATTTACTTGCCATTGGTCGTCATACAGAAAAACTCGCAAATTTAGAAAAACGAGGTATTAAAACCGGATTTGCCGATGCAATTCAACCCAGAAGTTTTGATATTGCTGTTGAATGTACCGGAAATCCTAGCGGATTTGAAATCGCGCGTCAAGCCTTACGTCCCCGAGGAATCTTAGTACTAAAAAGCACTTATGCCGATCAATTAACCTTTGATGCTTCGGCCTTAGTTGTAGATGAAATTACTTTAATGGGTTCCCGTTGTGGCCCGTTTAAACCCGCATTAGAATTATTAGCACAACATCACATAGATGTCGAACCCCTGATACAAGCCCGTTATCCCCTTGATCAAGGTTTAGCTGCTTTTAAACAAGCTGGGCAACGAGGCACAATGAAAGTTTTATTACAAATGAGTCCGGATTAAGTTATTTTTTTTACCCTATGAAGCAATTTTCAGTAGTATAAAGGGAATAAAATACTTAGGAATTAAATCTGGTGAGGAGTGAACGATGAAATGGATTGACCAGCGCAGATTACATCATCTTACTGCTTTGATGGTTAGTCTTGGGGTGAGTTTAACGGTAGGACTGCAAGCCGCAACACCGATTCGGGCGAGTGAATTCCGTAATCAGGTGGCTTACAGAATGTTAGACTTACAGCAGTCGAGCGATCGCTGGATTGAGATTGATTTAACCCGACAGCGGTTAATTGCCTGGGAAGGCAACAAAGTGGTTTATGCTGTGATTGTCTCCACAGGCAAAGCTTCTACTCCCACTCGTCTCGGAACCTTTACGGTGCAAACCAAATACGCAAGTACTCGCATGAGTGGCCCGGGTTATGATGTCCCCGATGTTCCCTATACAATGTACTATGATGGTGGGATGGCAATTCATGGGGCTTATTGGCATAATAGATTTGGGACACCTGTAAGTCATGGCTGTACCAACGTAGCAGTAAACCATGCAAAATGGTTGTTTGAATGGGCTTCTGTGGGTACACCTGTTGTTGTACATGATTAGCACCCCAGTAAAAGCAATGAGAATACTTGCCATTGGCGATATACACGGTTGTTTAACGGCATTGGATACGCTGATGGCAATGGTTAATCCGCAGCCTCAAGATCGGATTATTACCCTGGGAGATTATGTAGACCGGGGGCCAAATTCTAAAGAAGTCATTAATCGATTAATTGAATTTCACCGCCGAGGACAACTGGTGGCATTGCGGGGAAATCATGAACAGATGATGCTACGCGCCCGTTGGGGAGGCAGTAATGAACTCTATCACTGGTTAGTCTGTGGGGGAGAAAATACCCTGGCTTCTTATACAAAACCCAGACAGCATCGCAGCCTAGAAAATATCCCGACACAACATTGGAATTTTTTAGAGAATATCTGTCGAGATTGGTGGGAAACAACGTCCCACTTTTTTGTTCATGCCAATGCTTATCCTAATTTACCACTCAATCAGCAACCGGAACGAATGCTATTCTGGCAAAAGTTTAGAAATCCTGCGCCACATTGTTCGGGTAAAACCATGGTTTGCGGTCACACGAGTCAGAAAAGCGGTCAACCGATTAATATTGGTCATGCTATTTGTATTGATACCTGGGTGTATGGAGACGGTTGGTTAACCTGTTTGGATGTAACCACAGGCAGGATTTGGCAAGCCAATCAGAAAGGTGAACAACAGATGGCTTGGATTGATGATTTTGAAACGACTTCCCCCCGTTATCGCTACAATTTTCGTTAATTGTTAGGTTGGCAATTAGGGTTTTATCGTTGTCTATAAAAATAATAGACTTTTATATACAGTTTGTTACTATCAGTAAAAAAGATATACCTTTAGCAAACTTATACACATTTTCGATATTTCCTTATAAACTACTAGACATAGCTCATGTATACAGACGGGATGAACATCCTTGATTACAATCTTCAAGCTATGATTATCAAAGACCATTAATTTATAAGAAGTTAAAAGAAATTAGAGAAAAGCTATTAACCAATCAAGATTTTATATTTCCATCCAACATTTTAGTAATTCTTTCCAAAGAGTGTAAATTTATCAAAGATAAAGAGAGTGAAAATTATTTACGAAAGAAACAGAAAAAATATGGATATGAAAATTTATTTAATACTGAAATTTCCGAGTTATCTGAAAGAGATATTTTAGTTAAAGAGGGAGTAGTTCTTATTGAACGTTATTTTAATGAAGTTTTTTCAGTTTTAAAGCAAGATAAGCCAAGAAGCAAAAATGACCCTAAAACCTCTTTCTTATTGGCGAAATTTTGGAGTGGATGGATTAACTTACTAATTGTCTTTTTAGAGGAAGGTTCAGACTGGACGATAATTAAAGATGAGCTTTATAAAATAAAAAATAATATTATAAGATTACGTGAAATAGATAATTACGAAGCTCCATTATTTAAACCAGATGATGAGAATATTCCAGACTCAAGCCACTCTCCAACAAAGGTTTGTAAGTTTCTAAATCAAAATAGAAAAGAACCTACTTCCATACAAGATATTAAAAAGTGATAAATATCTGACGACTGAAGTCTCAAGTTAATCTTTAGGAACAATTAGGCAAAATAACAGTAAAAATGCTGCCTTCTCCAATTGTAGAACGAACTGTTACTCGTCCACCCATTCCTTCAATTAACATTTTAACAATTGATAAGCCTAACCCAGTTCCTCCCGCTCTAGTTCTGGCTTCATCTACCCGATAAAACCGTTCAAAAATTCGAGCTTGATGTTGTAGTGGAATGCCTTGACCAAAGTCACGTATACCAATATGAACAGCTTTTCTCCGAAGCTGAATCGTCAGAATAATCGGTTTATCCGCTTCTGAATATTTCAGGGCGTTATCAATTAAATTGAACAGCACTTGTTTTAATCGATTTCGATCTGCTCGTACACAAATGGGTGACTCAAATTGTTCTAAGTGAATCCTATTTTGACTCACTTGTTGGGCTGCTTCTACGACTTCTAATACTAGCTCATGAATAGAGAACGATTCCATTTGAAAATGTAAATTCCCATGATCGGCGCGAGCCAATTCTAGTAAATCTTGTAATAGTCTAATTGTCCGTTCGGCTTCATTTGCTGCAACTTCTAAGCCTTCTCTTTGAGGGGGAGTTAAGTTATTGCCTCGCCGTAATGTACTTTGAATATAGCCATGAACAATCGTTAAAGGCGTTCGTAATTCATGGGAAACATTACCGACAAATTGCCGTTGATGCTCCCAAGATTCTGATAAGCGATCTAGCATTCTATTACAAGTATTAGCTAACATTGAAACTTCATCAGGTGCTTGTTCCAAATGTAGCCGATAATCGGATAAATCATCTGCTGAAATTGTGGCGGCGAGTTGATCAATTTGTTGTAATGGTTGAAGCGATCGCCGCACATACCAAGCCATTATTGATACTAATACAATTGTGGCTAATATTGTTGCTGGAATTAAACTATAAACAATTGATAAAAAGATACGATATTCTTCCGTAATATCATTCACTAAATATAATTTTCCTAGGGTTTCTCCCTTGACATTAAATGGTCCTGAACACAAAACCCAATAGCGGTCATTTAAGAAAGAAACCTGGGGTTTTAAAGGCATCTTAGTATAGTTTAATAGTTTAGCACGGGTTTCTGGTTGGGTGGCTTGTTGAAAAATATCGGATTCTGCTAAAACCTGACCTTGATTATTCCTTAACCAAATCCAATGATTTTGATCGGATATTTTATCAATCACTCGTTCAATTGCAGCAGGCACAGTCATCATTTCACTGTACAAAGTCACTTCATGAGAAAATTGATCGGCTAATCTTTCAATTTCATGTTTATGGCTATTGACGAGTAATTGCTGCATTTTCCAACTTGTCCACAGTGTAATACTCCCTAAACCCAATATTGAAAAAATTGTGATTCCTAAAGTTAACTGCCATTTTAATGATTTAGGAGTAATGAAGGGCGCTTTTAATCGATTGAATTTAAATAACCATTGATTAATCAGCATTTTTATAATCTTTCAATAGATTTGACTGATAACAGTTTAGCAGTAGGATAAAGAATATCAAAACAATGCCAGAGCTGATAGTAATATTGCGATCGTCTGAATTTAAAAGTAGTAAAGAAGTCAGATGTCTACTCCATTCAGTCATGAGTTAACCGGATTTTCTAGAGTTACTGAGTTATAAAATGCTGACAAAACATTCATTAGGAATCCGTAAAAAATCTGAATTGTCTGTCTTTTTATCTTACAGTATCACTGTTAAATCAAGGGACTCAAAAATAATAAATTGTAAACAGCCATCTCCTCCATCTTCCTCTGAGCAGGAAGCTCGGGGTCTCTTCACTGGAAGTAAAGATCTGATTCTATTAAAGTTGAACCCTCTGAATCACCTCTGAGGTCAAGCTGAGAATTAACTGAGAGAATGATCGAGTTATATTTTTACTTTACTATTCAACAACTATAATCTGATTTTATTTTATCCAATTACTATTAATTGTAGAGAGCATCAGAAAATTATATCCGGGTTAAAACACACTTTATCCGTAACAATACGCATCTTTTAAGTTGTCGAATGCAAAAAAATCAGCATAATTACTTTATAATTTTTTACAGCGTTTATCTCTATCCGTAAAATTATATTTTTTTACAAAATCTTGATGACAAATACTGAATAAACAGGTATTTTAGAAGAAGTTAAGCACTGTTTTACCTGAGCTTTATTCAAAACATCTATAACTGATCAACTGCTATTAACCCTCAAATTCAAATCCTACTTATGAATAAACTATTACAGCTCAAAGCTATTCTTGCACTGTTGTCAGCACCATTAATTATGGCTTGCGGCTCAGCTCAAACTTTAATTACTGTTAATCAAGTTCCTGTGGCTCGCTGTGCTCAAGAACAATGTAAAGATATTATGAACCGTTTACAATCAGGAGAAACTGTGACCGTTAAAGCGACTCATGAAGAATCTCATCTGATGTTAGATAATGAGGTCATTTATATTCAACAAGTCCCTGGACAAACCCATCAGTTTATGGCACAAAGCTTTATCAAGATTGAAGATCAACTCTTACCGGAAGGAAAACAACTTTTACAGCTTGATGGTGCTTGGTATCAAAAAGCTGAAATGATAATACCCAGTGACCAGGAGTGGCTACATCCCATGGGTGTTTTAGATACAGACTATTTTCCCCTCAGAGGAGGATGTGCAGAGAATAAGTTTGTTTTTGGTGTAACCTTGCAGGAAGCGCAATAAGCAGGTGTAAGGCGACCACAATAGTATAGATTTAAGTAAAGCACTTGAGAGGTTTTATATTGATAGGACTACTAACCCCAAATAGACCTTTCTGATTCAAAAAGTTTAATGTCTGATTGATGTGATTATGGCTTAATGAGTGATATGATCTAAAATTATTCAGAACTAATGCTTAAGGCTAGCCAATGAACTCTGAATGGCTACATTCCCTACAACAAATCTCGCTTATTCGTCTGATATTGGGCTATTTGAAGAAAGCCAATGCATTTCCTGAAAATGGAGAAAACCTAGCCTATCTACCTTATAATGTATGGCGAAACCGTTTTCTGAAAGCCAGACTAAACTTAATTTTTGGTTTAGTTTCCTGTGGCTATCTCATTAGAGTTCTTCTTAATCTATTACAGTTATTATATCAAGGGAAATACTTCCTGAGCCGATATGTATTATTGGATAGCTTGACATTATTCAGCTTACTTATCTGTTGGGGTTTGTTACAAACGGCTCTTGGCCGTCGTCACTTAGGAATTATCTTTCTAGGATTTTCATGGTCTTTAGAAATGAATGAACAAGTGATTGAGAGTGTTATGGCAATTTTTAATCGAGAGTTAGCTGAATTTATTCAGCCTGAGCGACTAACATGGGTGTCAACGTTTTTTAGTCAAGCTATTCTCATTCCCGTGTCATGGCCTTTGCATTTATTATCTCAATGTATGATACTGGGATATTATTTTATTATTAACAAATTGTATGGCTTTAATATAATTCCGGATACGAAAGAGCCTATTGGTTGGTTCTTAACACTACTTTGGGTTTGTTTAGTTTGTGATTTATCAGTTTACTTATATGAACGATTACAGCGCACTGAATTTCGCTCACGTCAACAGCTAGAAATTGCATATCAAGAATTGGAGGCTGCTGAGCAAGAAGTTCGTAAATCTTTGGAAAAAGAAAAGGAATTAAATCTGCTTAAATCTCGCTTGGTTTCTATGATTTCTCATGAATTTCGCACTCCTTTAACAACAATATTAGGGTCAACAGAAGCTTTAGAACATTACAGCTATAAATGGAGTGAAGAAAAAAAGGCAATTTATTTTCGTCGTATCCAAAAAACAATTCAACATTTAACAGATTTATTAAATGATGTTCTACTTTTTGGAAAAATTGAAGCTAAGGGTTTACTTTTTAAGCCAGAATTAATTGACTTAGAAGCTTTTTGTCAGTCCTTGATAGATGAAATTCAGTTATATAATAATAACAAAAATAAGTTTAAGCTTATTATTGAAAATAGGATGAAGCAGCTACCTGAGGCTTATATGGATGAAAAGCTGCTCCGACATATTTTTATTAATTTACTTTCCAATGCAATTAAATATTCTCCTGAAGGTGAAATAATTACTTTTAGGCTTCAGTATGATAAAAATCAGGCTATCTTTAGCTTATCCGATCGAGGAATTGGTATTGCAGAAGAAGAAATCAAACATTTATTTGAGTCTTTTCACCGTGCTCAAAATGTCGGAACAATTCCAGGAACAGGATTAGGTTTAGCAATTGTTAAGCGTGCTGTTGATGTTCATCAAGGTACAATTACTGTACAGAGTCAAATTGGAAAAGGTACAATATTTACAGTAAATCTACCATTAAATTATTCAGGAAAAACATCAAATGACTACTATATTGGTAATTGAAGATGAGCTAGATGTTCGTGAAATTATTCTTGATATCTTATATGAAGAAAACTATTCAGTTCATGGTGCAGAAAATGGAAGAGTCGGGATTGATAAAGTAGAAAAAATACTTCCTGATTTAATTATTTGTGATGTAATGATGCCAGAAATTGATGGCTATGAATTTTTAAAATATTTAAGAAAGAATAGTAAAACGGCAACAATTCCTTTTATATTTTTAACCGCCAAAGCAACTCGATATGACTTCCGGCAAGGAATGAACTTGGGAGCAGATGATTATCTGACAAAGCCATTTACCCGTGAGGAATTGTTAAATACTGTATTAAGTCAGATTGAAAAGCAGGCGATCGCGGAACAAAAAACCCAGGAAAAGTTAGAGGAGTTACGGGGAAATATTACCTTATCTCTTCCTCATCAATTAAGGACTCCTCTTAATGGAATCATGGGATTATCCCAGCTTTTAATTGATGATTTTCAAGAGATGGATGTTGATGAAGTTCAAGAAAGCTTACTGGATATTCATACTTCTGCAAAACGGTTATATAAGTTAGTGAGTAACTTCTTATTATATGCTGATTTAGAAATTTTAGATCATCGCCCAGAAAGGCTTCAATCTTTGGTTGTCGGAACTGTCACTCATCCTAATCAGATTATTCAATATATTATTAAGCAGTTATTAGATTCTTATCCAAAACGAAAAGCAGATATTAATTTAGAACTTGCTCCCAACTCAGATCTGAGTCTTTCTGAAGAGATTTTTAAGAAAATATTGGAAGAATTATTAGATAACGCCTTAAAGTTTTCTAAGGTGGGAACACCAATTAAGATTGAAACTAAAGGAGATGATTTTAGCTATTATCTTAATATTACAGATAGAGGTCAAGGCATGACAGCAGAAAAAATTGCAAATTTAGGGATTTATCAAAAATTTGACCGCAGCCGATATGAACAGCAAGGATTAGGTTTAGGATTAATTATTGTTCAACGTCTTATTAAGTTACAAGGTGGAGAATTGAAAATTAATAGTATTCCAAAACAAGGAACAGTCATTCAACTGAGATTTCCAACTTAAATGAAAAAAACACGCTTTATCTTCTTCAATTATCCTCTGAAAGCTTATCTGTTGTTGTGTATCCCTGTCTAATTTAATAGAAATGGATTGACAAAATTTTGGCGTTCGCGATCGCGTACCGCGCTTGTGTATCGCTATAAGCTGAAAGCACATCAATATCGCTTCCCTAGACTTGCTTTATAGTGATAGTATGGATAAATTACTACCTCTTTCTATCAATAAATAGTATATTATTGCTTGTGTAACTAATTTTGTCTGACTACTTAAATGACTGTAACTTTGAAAAAGCTACTGATAGCTAGTTTTACCTTACTAGCGCTAAGTACTGGAAAAGCACTTGCTGTTTCTATTACAGCAACAGCATCGGGTTCCTCCGAGCCAATTCCAGTGATCGGTGAAGATCTTCAGAATGGCGATTTCTTGATCAAGCTAAATCAAGCTGCTTCTTCATTGCCGACAGGTGATGGTAGTGATGAATTTACAGTTTGGTCATTTGACTTTTCAAACGATAGTAATCTTGCTTCATTTCTAGTTTCTGATTCATTAGCAGAAGCATCACTTACCTTAACACTATCACCCAAGAGTACGCTTGCTATTAATGACGTAACTGGAATTCCTGAAGTATACAGTTCCACCGCTTTCGATATTCCTAGTATAGGAAGTACAGAGACAATAACAATCAATTTGTTAGATTTTGGGTTGACTTCTGAGCAACTTCTAGATACTTTGAATGGCTCTGATCCCAATAACCTCGGCATTCCTAATGGTTCTCATCTAATTCCATGGTTTTATGAGGATGATTCAATTGTTTCTTTTGCTCAATTAGAGTTAACTGCTTCACAATCAGTTCCAGAACCTAGTTTAACTCTGTTTGCAGTTATGGTCTTAAGTATTGGTGTCACACGAGGAAAGCGGAAGATGGGTTAAGTATTCTGACTCCTTTACTCACCCTCACCCCATCAGCTTATCTAGCGTATCGGACTATTGTGGATATTAACGATTTCGCTAATGGGTTTATCTTGAAGCACTTTGAGAATACTAGCCGCTGGAAAATTGCCCAATTGGGGGTCAACAGGCCTGAGAACAGCATTTTCATATCCACAACGATACTCTCCTCAGGTTGACTCAATGTAAACAACCTAGGTCAAATTATTTTTGCCGTCAATCCCGGAAAATGTCATATAATATGTTATAGTTAATGTCAATCATATTCTGAACTTAGCCTTTGCGAATCTAAATACATTAGTAGTCGTTAGATCAACCTTTCTTGGGCTGATATGGAAAGTCAATAGTCTGTGACAATTTTTAAACCAGCACAAGGCGATCGCGCAATTCTGAAGTAGGTTTGTTATGCTTATATTCAGTAACACCCATAACACCCCCTATGCACCGCTCTCGCTTCAGGAGCGGTGTTTTTTATATCGAACGGGGAAACATTTAGAGCCACTCTCAAATCACCTGCCTAGGAGACTGAGAACTCAGCAATGGGACAATCAGTTTTTTACACCAAATCGCAAGCCTTGATTGCTGTGCAGGAAGAATTTCTGTTGTTCTAAAGCGACGGAGTGTTAAATTAAGTTGCTGTTTAACTTGTGAATCGCTAAAGTCTACACAGGAGGGAAAAATAGATGTTAGCCAGTTCAATGAATGGAATCATAGATGGTGGGAACAAATGCGGCAGATTCACCTTAGACTTAGCATTTTAGCCCCTTATACTAGCATCCTGCTGGGTTTATCTCTGCTGATGGTTAGTTGTGGGACTCAACAGAGCCAAAACTCGACTTTACCAGCGGACTATTCTGAAATAGTAGAAGGTGGCAAAGTCACTATCTTAGGATCAATTACAGGAGCAGACCAGGATAAACTAGAAGCAGCTCTAGCCCCTTTTGTCGAAGCAACAGGCATTGAGGTTGAGTATCAGGGAACATCAGCATTTGCCAGTTTACTACCCGTTCGAGTAGAAGCCGGCAACCCACCGGACTTGGCTTTGTTTCCACAGCCCGGTTTAATGGCTGATTTCGCCCGTCAAGGCGCCTTAGTCCCCGTGACTTCATTTATGAAACAATCCCAGCTCAGCCAGGCGTATTCAGAGGACTGGTTGCAGTTAGGCACTGTAGATCATGAATTATATGGTATTTGGGTGAGAGCCTCTGTTAAAAGTTTAGTTTGGTATAATCCGAAAGCTTTTCAAGCCGCCGGATATCAAGTGCCTCAGACCTGGTCTCAACTGCAAGGGTTGTCTCAAACAATGGTCAAACAGGGTCAAGTCCCTTGGTGTTTAGGTATCGAGAGTGGAGATGCAACAGGCTGGGTGGGAACCGACTGGATTGAAGATATTGTCCTCCGCACTTCTGGGCCAGACGTTTACGATCAATGGGTTCGTCATGACATCCCATTTAATCACCCAGCAGTTCGCTTAGCCTTTGAGAAATTTGGTAATATTGCCCTCAATCCCCAATACGTTGTTGGCGGGACAATGGGGGTGATTAGTACGCCTTATGTTCGTTCTCCCAATGGACTATTTACAGACCCACCTCAATGTTATTTACATCGTCAAGCCAGTTTTATTGCCAGTTTCTTTCCGGAAGGAGTCGTGTTAGGGGAAGATGTGGATGTGTTTCCCCTGCCCCCGATTAAACCTGAATTTGGCTTACCGATTTTAGTGGGGGGAGATGTGCTTGCCATGTTCAACGATACCCCAGAAGCGCGGAAATTGATGGAATATCTCGCAACAGTTCAACCCCATCAAATTTGGGCTAGTTTAGGAAGTTATATTTCCCCCCATCAACAAGTGAATTTAGACCGTTATCCTAACCCTGTCACTCGTCAACAAGCCGAAATCCTCAGTGATGCAGATGTAATTCGGTTTGATGCCTCGGATATGATGCCGGGGACAGTCGGAACTGGGGCATTTTGGCTGGGAGTGGTTGAATATATCGAAGGAACCGATGTCGATACAGTATTAGTGGATATTAATCAAAGCTGGCCTCAACCTTCCCCCCAACCGGTGCAAAATTAGATGAAGAGGCAAATAGGCAATAGACGAGCTTGCAATAGGCGAGCTTGCAATAGGCTGGGTGGAAAAGAATAGAGACGATTTACCCTACGAATTGAATAATGTTTGTACTTTTGCTAGAGGTCTAAGGTTGAAGATTTGTAACAATATAGAAGTTAAGATCCTGCAATTTTAGAGGAAATCAAAACTTTGAACGTCTTTTTCACCCTCGATCCTAAGCCAAGACGCAGTCTATTTGCGCTGTTTCTAGCGGGATTATGCTTTTGGTCAAGTATCACCAGTTTGTTACCCACCATTCCTCTCTATCTCGAATTTATGGGGGCAACAAAGCCACAGATTGGTCTAGTGATGGGGGCTTTTGCTTTGGGTTTACTTCCGTCTCGGTTTGGGTTAGGCCCCTTAGCTGATGTCAAGGGACGAAAGCTGGTGCTTTACATTGGAACATTTGTGGCAGCAACCGCCCCAATTGGTTATTTACTGGCTCATTCTATTGCAACAATGGTTTTAATTCGGGGATTTCATGGTATTAGTATTGCAGCCTTCACCATTGGTTATAGTGCAATGGTTGCTGATATCGCCCCAATCGATCGTCGAGGGACAGTGATTGGTTATATGAGTTTAGTCACTTCTATCGGTATGGCAATTGGCCCAGCTTTAGGAGGCTTCCTAGAAGCAGCAACGGGATACAATACTCTGTTTATCGTGAGTGCGGCGCTTGGAACTTTAGGATTTTTAGGAATTTCTCAAGTTTGGGAACCCTCTCGCCCTCAACCTGTTTCCCAGGTGATGACGCATCAACAACGATGGCAAGGAATTATCAAGTATTTCCAACTCTGGGGACAACCCAGTTTACGCACCCCTGCGTTTGTGATGTTAATGGTGGGGTTGATTTTTGGCACATTGGTCACCTTTTTGCCTCTGTATATTAAAGCCTCTGGACTGGACTTAAACGCTGGTTTGTTTTATTCTGCGGCGGCGATGGCTAGTTTTTGTGTCCGTGCCGTTGTGGGTCGGGCTTCAGACCGCTTGGGTCGCGGTATATTCATCTCAGGAGGCCTCACCTGCTACTTGTTGTCGATGTTAATGCTGTGGATTAGTCACAGTAGTATAACTTTGCTATTAGCGGCTGTCCTGGAAGGGATGGCGGCTGGAATTGTGATTCCGATGATGGTTACCTTAATTACAGATCGATGTTCGCCTCAGGAAAGGGGTCGTTATTTTTCTCTCTGTATTGGGGGGTTTGATGTCGGTATTGCATTAGCTGGTCCGATGTTTGGTTTAATTGCAGAAACAGTGGGTTATCGAAATCTCTTCATCATGGATGCCGGCTTAGCGGTTATTGCCTTAGGGGTATTTTTCACCCAATCTAACCCCAATTTAACTTTATCCCTGCAATTTGCCCTCGGTAAAGCAAAAGATGCCCATACTTACAAAGCTGAGCATCTGAGTTAGATTTAATGTTGATCTGTTGAACGGGCTAGGAGGGATTCGAACCCCCGACACCGTGGTCCGTAGCCACGTGCTCTAGTCCACTGAGCTACAAGCCCTGACAGCTACTTAAGCCATTACAAATTAGACTTAACTGATTGCCTGGAAAATTAGTATAACATATTTTTGTAAAATGACAAACAATTTTTCTGAACCGGAATCTAAGCTCACCCATTTAGATGAAAGCGGGGCAATTAAAATGGTGGATGTCTCTGAGAAAACCGCAACTCGGCGCAGCGCGATCGCCGTCGGTCAAGTTAAAATGTTACGGACTACGTTTGAGGCGATTCAAGCGGGGAATACCCCTAAAGGTGATGTCCTCACAACCGCTAAAATTGCCGGAATTATGGCGGCGAAACAAACATCTCAACTCATTCCCCTGTGTCATCCTTTACCCTTAACTCAGGTGGATGTACAGTTAATCCCTGACCCCCAATTACCCGGTTACCAAATTCAAGCCGAAGTCAGTACAAAAGCGGAAACTGGGGTAGAAATGGAAGCGTTAACAGCTGTGTCTGTAACGGCTTTAACATTATATGATATGGCAAAAGCGTTAGAAAAGTCGATTCAAATTCAATCGATTCAGTTAGTCAGTAAAACAGGTGGAAAGTCAGGAGATTATTCGATTTCACAACAACCTAATTTAGCAGAAATTACGGGGGAAACGAATGAAGAACCTTTTATCATTCTTTAGGGTATGAATTATGAGGGGTAGGGTGCGTGAGTCACGCACCCTACGGTTTCCTTTCGCTACTGCTGGGTATGGCATCGACGCACGTCAACGAAAAAATAAGTATTTCAGCGATTGACCAAGTTATATTTTATGTTATATTTAGTTAGATAAAATT
>CAYNXM010000218.1:0-2647 GCA_964401105.1 uncultured Lyngbya sp.
TATCGGCTGTTCTGTGGGAATTTCTACCCAAAGTTTACATCAATATTATAGTAAAATTCAACAGACCCCTGTAAACACAATTGGTTTAGACTTATCTCCCTATATGTTATCCGTTGCTAAATGGCGAGATATTAATTCTGCTATTAACCAATGGAAACACGCCAAAGCCGAAGATACAGGCTTTGCGGATAACTCCTTTGATGTGGTGACATTACAATTTGTGATTCATGAATTACCTCAATTTGCCACAAAACAAATCTTTCAAGAAATATGGCGAATATTACGTCCGGGGGGTTGTTTAGGCATTGTGGATAATAATCCTAAATCTGCCGTCATCCAAAATTTACCCCCTGTATTATTTACACTAATGAAAAGTACAGAACCTTGGAGTGATGAATATTATCAACTCGATGTAGAAACAACCTTACAAGAAATCGGTTTTGACTATCAAACCACCGTTGCTACCGATCCTCGGCATCGGACCATTATTGCCATAAAAACCCCCTAGAGGCGCATTACATACCTCCACATTATATAAAACCCTGATGAAATCTTCGGGTATACAGTATAATCTATCAAAAATGCCAGACTCATGGTATTTCAATAATCTGAAATTATCAGATTTGTTTTTAAATTTTAAAGTTTATATCAATACCTCGAATTCCGATGATTTTTGAGTGAGAATTATTCCTAATAAGCAACGAGATTGCATTAAGGAAAATGTTTGGCGCGACGGGAAATGTTTGGCGCGCGCGCCAACCCGTCAAAATAGCCAACTTTCCGAGTTTCAGGCTTTATGATATTCTAATAATCCACGGGGGTATATGGCTATATCAAATAAAACTATCCTCAAACCTAGGAAAATCGTAACGGAAAATGTTTGGCGTTAGGAAAATGTTTGGCGTGACGGGAAATGTTTGGCGCTAGCCAACCCGTCGATAGCCAACTTTCCGTGCGTAGCCAACTTTCCGAGAATACCCTGAAAAGTTTACCCGATCTCATTGTTGCAAATGAATGAATTTTATCCGATCCTCAGTCAACCTTTATGGGGCGGACTTGACAAATAGTTAATTCTATGCAATCTAAGGAAATTTCAGCTAAACTGCCAGGAGCCGTCCGGCATAATTTCTAATTTGCCGTGACGTTCGCGTAGCGTGTGCGTAAGCACGTAGGAATGGCAGGCGGGATTTCTATCAACGCAACGGAACATCTTGCCCTTCGATGTATTTTCTTAACACATCAACAGTAACTCCACCACAGGAGGCGATGAAGTAAGACCCGCTCCACAGTACAGGCTTGCTGCGATAAGTTTTTCTCAATTCTTGTTCAAACTCTTTGCGGATTAATCGGCTTGTAACCGTTTTTAAGTTGTTGATAAATTTGCATAAATCTAGCTGCGGGTAGTAAGAAAAAAGCAGGTGGATGTGATTATCCTCACCTTCTAACTCAATAACGAGGATATTCCATTTTGAGCAAAGATTATGTATGTGCTGTTTAAGCCTTTCAAGCATAGGTTTAGTTAAAACCTTTTTTCTGTATTTAGTGGTAAGCACTAAATGAGCTTGTAAACTGGAGACACCGCGTCCGGTTGATTTATAAGATTTTGCAGTCACAACACTAAATGATATGTGCTACAATTTTATCATGAGATTAGCTTACCAATATCGACTAAGATTAACGACTGAACAGAAAGCCAGGGTCAATCACTGGCTTGAGTTATTGCGTCGCCATTACAACTACCTCTTAGGGGATAGGTTTGATTGGTGGGGGCATAACAGATGCTCTGTTAATTCTTGCTCGATACAGGTTTCTCACCTGCCACAATTGCGAGAACAACCTGAATATTACGGACAAAAGCGAGACTTAGTTAGACTCAAGCAGCTATTTCCTGAGTACAAAGACATTCATGCTGATGTATTGCAGGAGATGGTGAAGCGAGTCAAGCTGAGTTTTGATCGATATCTTAAAGGTGATTGCAACGGGAATCGAAGTGGCAAACCTCGCTTTAAAGGTAAAGGTAGGTATCGTACTTTTTCTTATCCTAGAGTGAAGGCTGATTGTATTCAAGATGGATATATTCAACTTCCAAAACTGGGCAAGATTAAACTGATTTACCATAGACCTATTCCAGAAGGTTTTACCATGAAAACAGCTTTGATTACGAAAAAAGCAGATGGTTTTTATGTAACACTTTCTCTGATTGATAATACTGTTCCTGACTTCAACCCTGATAATATTGAGCCAACCGAAAATAATAGTATCGGGATTGACTTAGGTTTAGAAAAGTTTGGAACTTTATCGACGGGCGAAGTAATTCCCATTCCTAAATACTTCCGGGCATCTGAAGATAAATTAGAAAAACTTCAACAGAAGGCAGCTAGCAGAAAAAAGGGAAGTAGAGCTAGAAAACTCCTGTACCGCAAAGTTGCAAAGCTTCACCAAAGAATTCAAAGGACTAGAAAGCAGTTTCACTTCTCGCTGTCTAATCAACTAATCGTTAAGTCTAATGTGATCTTTATTGAAGATTTAAAGATTCGCAACATGACAAAGCGATGCAAGCCAAAGCAGGATAAAACTGGGAAATACTTGCCTAATGGTCAAGCAGCCAAGTCGGGATTGAATAAAAGTTTTGCAGATGCAGGTCTAG
>CAYNXM010000219.1:0-49966 GCA_964401105.1 uncultured Lyngbya sp.
CCCCCTGTGCCTGCCCCCGCGCAGGCGGGGGTCCCCCCTTATAAAAGGGGGAGAGAAATCGATAGCAGTTGAGAACAACCTAAAGTGGCTGAGAATTTTAATCCGGTTGAATCTGATAATGGAGTGGAGGTGGAAGTGTTAGGGATTGAAGAGATAGTTGATAATTAATCTCAACCTCCAGCCTTTTCCATACTCACGCCTCCTACATCTTCCATACATCCCCCCTTGATAAGGGGGGAATAAGGGGGGTTCTAGATTAAAGTCCTTCCCCTGGAGTCTCAGAAGACGGTCTAATTTCAGGACGAGTTTTGCCTGAACCGGAAGAGGAAGCCGCTAAAGCTTCTTGATTCACTGTTTCCGGGTTCTCTACCGATGGATCCGAACCATTGCTAGGGGGGTCTGACTTATCTTTCTTGTTGGGTTTCTCTCCTTTGAGGAAACGGGCTTCTAGGCTTTTGATCGCAATAAATAGATTAGGCGTAATTAATAAACTTAACAGTGTTCCGACAAACATACCGCCAAAAATAGCAGTTCCCAAAGACCAACGACTGGCTGAACCTGCCCCCGTTGCCACCACTAACGGCCAGAACCCAATCAGGGAGGAAATTGCCGTCATTTGAATCGGTCGAAATCGTTGTTCTGCCGCTTGTACCGCTGCTTTTTTAATACTCAGGCCTTTTTCTTGCAGTTGATTGGCAAATTCTACAATCAGAATCGAGTTTTTCGAGGCTAACCCAATCAGCATCACCAGCGCCACCTGACAGTATACATCATTGGTCACAACCGGCCATAGTCCCCCTGCCATTAATATATTCGACCGGAACCAAATTGCAACTAATGCCCCCAACACAGCTAAAGGTACCGCCAACATAATAATCAACGGATCGATATAGCTTTCATACTGGGCAGCCAGTACCAGAAAGACCATGACAAAACCCAGTCCAAAAATAATTGGTGCCGCCCCGCCGGAGGCTTTTTCCTCTAAAGCGGTTCCCTGCCAACCATAACCAAAACCGGGATCGAGTAATTCTGCGGCGGCTTGTTCCATTTGGGCGATCGCCTGTCCCGAACTGTATCCCGGTGCCGTTGCCCCTTGAATCTTCATGGAACGGTATACATTAAAGTGAGTAATGGTTTCCGGGCCAACAAAATCGGTAATTTTAACTAAACTACCCAAAGACACCATTTCTCCATCCTGGGAACGCACATACAATTGATTAATATCTTCTGGCTTCACCCGCGCCTCGGCTTCTGCTTGAACATAAACCCGATATTGCCGCTGTCCCAGGACAAAATCATTCACATAAGAAGACCCTAAATAGGTTTGTAAGGTACTGAAAACATCACTAATATTAACATTGAGGGCCTTAGCGCGATCGCGTAATACTTCTATGCGTTTCTGGGCTTTATTGGCAGAGAATTGACTGAATGCTGCGCCAATGGCGGGATATTTATCCGTATTAACTGCTGCGATTAATTTATTACCGTTTTCGAGTAACGCGGCAATGGGTAAGTTTCCACTGCGATCTTGGAGTTGGAATTCAAACCCTCCGGTACTGCCCGAACCTTGAACCGCTGGGGCATTGACTGCAAACGCCCGTACTTCTGTTATCTCCTGTAACGCCCCATTGGCTTGTCCTAACAGCCCATAAACGGAGTTTTCCGCCCCCGGACGTTCGTCCCACGGTTCTAAGGGAACAAACATCACCCCTAAACTGGGGTTAATTCCCTCAAAACCAAACCCAGCAATACTAAAAGTTGCTTTAACGCCGGGAAGTTCTAACATTTTGTCATTAATTTTCTCCGCTGCTTTTGCAGTGTAGTTTAGCGACACTCCATCTGGGGCTTGGTAAAGCACAATGAAATAGCCTTGGTCTTCTTCGGGAACAAATCCACCGGGAATCCAGGTATACATTAAAAAGGTTAAAACCAGGCCCCCAATAAACACTCCCATGACTAAGGTATTAATTCCAACCAGGAAATTAATCAACTTTTTGTATTGATTTTGTACCCAGCCAAATCCCTGATTAAACTTATCAAAAAACCATCCTAACGGCCCTGTTTTCTCTCCCTTCTTACGTAATATTAAGGCGGAAATACTGGGAGAAAACGTGAGAGCATTAAAGGTTGAAAAGGCTACAGCAAAAGCAATTGTCAGGGCAAATTGTTTAAAGATAATCCCCGTTGTGCCGGGAAAGAATGACACCGGAATAAACACCGCCATTAATACGAGAGAAGTGGCAATGGTTGCCCCGGTTAGTTCTTGCATGGCATCGAGGGCAGCTTGACGGGCTTTCATCCCTTGTTCAATTTTGAGGGCAATTGCCTCTACAATCACAATGGCATCATCCACCACTAAACCCGTTGCCAATGTACAAGCAAATAGGGTGAGGGTATTTAACTCAAATCCCATTGCTTTGAGTCCAATCATTGCCCCAATTAAAGCCACCGGAATGGCAATTGCGGGGATTAAAGTGGCTCGCCAATCTTGTAAAAAGATAAAGATAATGAGCACCACTAACCCGACCGCTTGCACCAGAGTGAACACCACTTCTTTCAAAGAAGCGGAAACAAATAAAGTTGTATCGTAAGGCACCTGATATTGGATACCTGGGGGGAACGTTTTACTTAATTCAGCAGCCGTTGCTTTCACTTGATCTGCCACATCGAGGGCGTTACTACCGGGAAGTTGATAAATCCCAATACCAACTGTTGGCTGACCTCTATAGGTTGCGACCGTGCTGTAATTTTCTGCCCCCAACTCCACCTGTCCCACTTCTCTGAGGGTAACCAGGTTGCCATCTTCTCCCCGTTTTAGCACCAATTCCTCAAATTCTGTAGCGTTTCTCAAACGCCCCACCGCTTGCAGGGGAATTTCAAAAAGCTGTTCATCAGGGGTTGGAGATTGACCTATTTTTCCCGCCCCCACTTGAATATTCTGTTCTTGCAGGGCATTAACTACATCTTGAGAGGTTAATCCTCGGGCTGCCATCCGTTGAGGGTCAAGCCAAATTCGCATGGCATATTCCCGTTCCCCAAACAATTCTACCTGACCGACTCCAGAAATTCGTTTCATCTGGTCAATCACATTTAAATCCAGGTAGTTACTAATAAAAATATCATCATAAATATAATTGCCGTTTTCATCCGTATCCGAATAAAACGCTAAAGCCAGTAAAATGCTAGGACTTGCTGCCTCAACTGTAATTCCGGTTTGTCGTACCACCTCCGGCAAACTTGATTCTACCTGACCCACTCGGTTTTGGACATTAACCTGAGCAATATCTTTGTCTACTTCTACTGGGAAAATCACAGATACATTAGAAACCCCATTATTCCCCGTATTGGAAGTAATATATTTCATATCCTCCACCCCGTTAATTTCGCGCTCTAACAGGGTGGTGACGCTGGTTTCAGTTGTTTCTGCATCGGCCCCAATATTGGTGGCTGTGACGTTAATCTGGGTATTAGCCAATTGCGGTAGTTGAGTAATCGGCAGCAACGGGATACACACCATACCTACCAATACAATTAAAATCGTACAGACGGTTGTCAGAACCGGCTTTTTAATAAAAGTGCTAACGAATAACAACATAAGTTACTGGAGATAGGTAGGGAGTTTGCTCAGGCGCAAGAGGGATTAATCTTACTCAGATAGGGCGATCGCTTAACCATCCGGATCCCAGGGCGATCGTGATTTGTAGATGAGTTTATCATACCGAACTTTTGACCTATATTTTAGTTCAATTAATCACCAAGTTTTACAACAGCGGCAGTGAGGCGGAAAAATACTAACTGATTGCGATCAAATCCTTTAAGATTGGCTACAGAGGATTAATGGGGAAATGTAAGTCATGCATTGAAAAACCCCATCCCTACACCTAACAATGCCAACTCCCCTTACGCCGATATCTCTGCAATGACAAACAACCCGTTAACTATGACTTCAACCCTTTATCAACAGATTCAAAACTTTTACGATGCCTCTTCCGGTTTGTGGGAACAAATTTGGGGAGAACATATGCATCACGGCTATTATGGCCCTGAGGGAACCTTAAAAAAAGACCGCCGTCAAGCCCAAATTGATTTAATTGAGGAACTGCTTAATTGGGCAACACCTCCTAGTCCCGGACAATTTTCTCAGATTTTAGATGTCGGTTGTGGGATTGGTGGTAGTACGCTTTATTTAGCGGAGAAATTTCAAGGCAAAGCCACCGGAATCACTTTATCTCCCGTACAAGCCCAACGCGCCACCGAACGGGCTGAAAATGCCAATTTGGGTTCCCAGGTCAATTTTCAAGTGGCAAATGCTCTAGAAATGCCGTTTGCAGACAATTCTTTTGACTGTGTATGGACTCTTGAAAGTGGGGAACATATGCCCGATAAAGTCAAGTTTTTGCAAGAATGTTATCGCGTTTTACAACCGGGTGGTACGCTAATGATGGCGACTTGGTGTCATCGTTCAACAGAGAATAATACTCGCCCTTTAACCGAAAGTGAACGTCAGCATTTAGCTAAAATTTACCGCGTTTATGCCCTACCTTATGTAATTTCTTTGCCGGAATATGAAGCGATTGCAACTGATATAGGCTTCGAGGATCTACGAGTTGCAGATTGGTCAACCGCAGTTGCTCCCTTTTGGAATATTGTAATTGATTCTGCTTTTACCCCTAAAGCCTTGATGGGTTTACTCGCCAGTGGCTGGCCAACGATTCAAGCGGCATTATCTCTGGGGTTAATGAGTCGTGGCTATCAACGAGGATTGATTCGATTTGGTTTACTGCGAGGAACAAAACCTTAATTTAGGTTCAATATCACGACCAAAATTTGTCTCAACAAATTAGGAAAAGGGCATGAATTGAGTCATGAGTAGAGACGAACCAGGTCACGTCTCTACTTACGCCTATTGCATAGCGCCATATCATAGTTTTCCCACAGCTTGATGAACACTCAGACCAATTTCTAAGGCTTCATTTAACAGTTGTCCGTATTCATTGCTTTGATTAGTAACATCCAGCGCCATTAATGCCGTGAGATGCTGTTCTAAATTAGCAAACAGTTGATAACGTTGACTAATAAATGCTTCATTTTCTCGAAAAACTCGTTCGGTTTTTAAAGCACAAACTAAGCTTTCACGGGTTATTTTTAAGGCTTTTATGGCTTGTTTACGGTTGATGATTTTTGCCTGTAAGTTTCCTGCTGCTACTAATTTATCCAGTACATTGATGGCTTGAATCACTTCTTGATATTTATGGACTTCTTCTATTAGCTTAATTAGGGAACTCAAGGGTTTAACTTTTCCTCGGATCCAGAGATTAAAAGCCGTTGTTAAAATAATAGAAAAAACAATCGTAATCTGAAATAAATAAAACAGCGTTTGGGAGGATGTGGGAGAAAATTGAGCTGGATTAATCAGAATTAAGACAAGAGGTAAAGACAAAACAAACGTGACTAACACAATAGTTAATTCATTAACAATCAGAGAAAATAGGATTTTTCTATTCGGAAAGTTGGCGATCGCCAAACATTTTCCTTTTTGTTTAATTTTCCCTGTAATCATGCCCTGAATAACCGAATTTTGACACAAATGACCCGATAAGCTTTCGGACAAAGAAATTCCGGTTAAGTCTGTCAATTCAGCCTCAGAAAATTGTAATGCAGTTAAATCAGATTCCATATTTATTGAAATAGAGATGAAATCGACTGGAAAATATTAAGGTAAAAGTTACTATTCTGTTCTCGAAACAGTTGAAACGGTTGTCCAGGTGCGCCAAAAAACGGGCGAAGTGTCCAACCTAATTGACTACCCACAAAAGCATAAAGAATTAACCAAAACCGTAGAATGCTTAAACGAAGTTGGTGTCCTTCTTTATCGTTTTCTGTCATGTACTTCATGCCGTCATAAAAAAACTTAACTCCCAAACATCCAGTTAAAGCAAAAATCCCAACATTCAAGACTTTAAAAAATTGATAATCTTGGGTACTCAACATAAAGAATAACGTCACAGGAGCAAAACCCAACAACAACACACTAATTTCTGCGATCGCTGCCATTAATAGAGTTAAATACTGTTCAAAAGACTGTTTGGAACCAAACATGACATTGAAAAAGTATAAAGTTGGGAAACAAATAATTAACGTCAGTAAGTACAGTGCAGGTAACTTAATCGCCGAAAATAGTCCTTGATAAATACTACTAGAGCAACCAATAATTAAGCCATAAATCCCAAAAAAAGTTAGACTAGAAATTAATAAACCAAAGAGTTTTGGCTGTAAGCGGCTACCTTGACGAATGTCTTCTAAAAACTGTTGACGTTCTCTCAACAACGTCATAATTGTGGCAAAAGGTTTCATGATCTTTACCTATCAAATTTAGACAACAATACTTAATTTGATACAGCTCACCTGAATTCAAATAATTTGCAGTATTTTCAATCCTTTAACTACTGATAATCCTGATTTTCATAGATTATTCAGTTAGCTCGTTCTAGATCATTTATTATTCAATTGTATTCGCAACAAACTGAGAATGGCAAAAGATTGGTCTAATACCAATTCTTAGTCAGATTACCCCCCTGTTTTCCCCCTTAATAAAAATAAAGAGGGATTATCGGGAGTGTTAGAAAAACTCAGCCCTTGTTTTACATAGCCACAATCGCAATACCTTGATTTCCGGTCAGTCAGTTGATTATCATAAAAGTGTGAAGAAATATTAAACTCAACCCATGTCGAAGGTGACTCAACCCCGTGTAATTGTAATTGGCGCAGGTATTGGCGGACTCACTGCTGGGGCGTTACTGGCCCGCCGTGGATATTCTGTCCTGATGCTGGATCAAGCCATCGTTCCTGGGGGTTGTGCCTCAACCTTTAAACGGCGAGGATTCACTTTTGATGTGGGGGCAACCCAAGTCGCCGGGTTAGAACCCGGAGGCATTCATCATCGAATTTTCTCAGAATTAGAGATAGAATTACCAGAAGCTACTCCTTGCGACCCAGCTTGTGCGGTGTTTCTACCGAATGAAACCCAACCGATAAATGTTTGGCGAGACCCGCAAAAATGGCAACAGGAAAGACAAAAACAGTTTCCCGGTAGTGAATCCTTTTGGGGGTTGATGTCCACCTTATTTCAGGCTTCCTGGCGGTTTCAATCTCGCGACCCGGTACTGCCCCCTCGCAACCTATGGGATTTATGGCAGCTGACACAGGCAGTGCGTCCGGATACACTGATCACTTTACCCTTTACCTTTACAACTGTAGCCCAAGCCTTGAGAGGCTATCAACTAGGGGATCGCAAACGCTTAAAAACTTTTTTAGATTTACAACTAAAGTTATATTCTCAAGTGGATACGGAAGAAACAGCTTTACTGTATGCCGCAACCGCATTAGGGGTTTCTCAGGAACCTCAAGGGCTATTTCATCTTCTAGGAAGTATGCAGGTCTTAAGCGATCGCTTAGTCCAAGCATTGGAACGAGATGGAGGTAAGTTGTTGATGCAGCATACCGTTGAGGCAATAGAAACAGAGAATAATAAAGCAGTTGGAGTCAGCATTCGCAATCAAAAAACCGGGGAAGTTTGGCGCGAAGCGGCTGATATTGTGGTTGCCAATGTCACAGTCCAAAATTTAGTTAAGATGTTGCCCACAAACTCTCAAAATTCCCATGATCCTCTGATGCGGCAAAACTACAAACGTCGCGTCGATCGACTTCCCCCGGCATCAGGGGCGTTTGTCATCTATCTAGGGGTTGACGAGGCTGCTATTCCGGCTGAATGCCCCCCTCACTTACAGTTTTTATATGATTATCACAAGCCAATCGGGGAAAATAACTCCTTATTTGTTTCTGTCAGTCATCCGGGAGATGGACGCGCACCCGAGGGAAAAGCCACTATCATTGCATCAAGTTTCACCGATACCCATCAATGGTGGAATTGTGACGATTATGAAGGGTTGAAACAACAGTATACCAGGCAGGCGATCGCTCGCCTCAGTTCTTATTTCAATCTCACCCCAGACACAATTATTTATCAAGAAGCTGCCACACCCCGTACCTTTGCCCGCTATACTGCCCGCGATCTAGGGACAGTGGGGGGATTGGGTCAACGAATCTCTACTTTCGGCCCATTTGGGTTTGCCAATCGAACCCCTGTTGAGCAATTATGGTTAGTAGGAGATTGTACTCATCCCGGAGAAGGTACTGCTGGTGTTTCTTATTCTGCATTAACTGTGGTTCGACAAATTGAAGCAAGTTCAGCTAAAAAATTAGCACTCAATTGATTCTTTTCTTCCTCCAAAAATTGAGTTTTGAAATTTTTTATAGATCGGCTGATATCAGAAATAAATAATCTTTATAATAAGCTGTATCAAATATTTGATATAAGGTGTAGAAAATTTGATTTTATCTTGATTAACTGAAAATTGGTTAATTTAATAAATTGAAAATATATATTTTTTTGATGATCTAATGCTGAAAATATATGGGAGAATAGCTCAATCCTTAAATCAGATATTAAAAGTCTATAAACTTATAAAAATAATTGATAAACAGAATAATATCATTTACTCTATTACCAGCTATATCAATAGCTAGAAGCAATACCAATGATCTACCGCTACAATCGCCCAATCATCCTAAGGCTCCACGGGCTAAGTGACAAACTCAATCAATAGTATACATAATTCTGTCAGGAGCAACGTTGTCAAATAGATCGACAATGAGTTAATATAATATTATCCGTGGAAGCACTGAGAACGTGCTGTACTAGCAGGAGATAGAGACATCTATATTTTTCTCACTTAAAGGACTATGCTTTAAAGCAGTAAATCGTCTATTCACAGAAACTACTGATCTAATGCCGAATAGTCCTTTAAGTTTATACTGAGGAAAAATCAAAGTCTAGGTGACTTGGCCCGAGCTAAAATTAGTCCTAATAATTTTAGCTTAAATAGATTGTAAGCTGTCCTAGAGCTAAATATAACCGATTCACCGACTGACTTTATAGAGCTGATTGAGAAACGTTTAAATTGGGAATAAGGTATGCGCTGGAATCAAAAGATTGCCTTTCTTTGTAGCCAAACATAGCGAGCTAGATGTTTAATGGATGCTAAAGTTTCCCAGTTTAATTCTAAGTGTGTGTCATTATTATTCAGAATTCTTAGATCGTAATGCGATAAGCTTCTAAGTATCCCCAATATCAACTGATTAAACCTCTTTAAATTATGAGAGGATTATTGTTAGTTATGAGTTAAATATAAATGCAGAGATGGTTTAATCCCATAGATCTCTCCAGGCATAAAGTTTTTATTATAAGTTTTACTCTAACTTCAATAATTTCTCTTTCAAAACTTAAAATTTCCTCTCAATATTGATGTCTTTCAAGCCAATTTTAGTTCAATAATTTAGGAAACAGGGTCATGTCAATACCAATTTTATCCATTGATGCCACTTACGATAATCTACCAGAGAATCAAGATGATCAATATACAGCAGGAACGATAAATGATCCCAATGAAATTATAGAATATGATTTTCAAGTTGGAGATGAAAATAATCTAATAATCTCAGGATTCACAGATGTAAATAATCAAGAATATACCTTAATCGAAACGATTAACCAGATTGAGATTAGACGAGTTGATAATCCTGAAGTTCAAGGAGATCAACAGGTAATCTGGTTTGAACAAGCCAGTCAAACCCCAACAGAAATTAATGTCAAACCCACCGGCTTCCAAACCATGGAAGAGGTGTTAATCGGTAATGTCATTAACCGAGGAACAGATAACCTGTTTGCCAACCAAGGTAATGATGATGGCAACAATAATAATATCGAACGGGTTGATTTTTTTACAGATGAAGGCATTGCTGCCCCAAATAATTTATTAGATGAAGCCGGATTTTTAATATTAGAACGGGGAGGAAATGATCCATTTAAAATTGCGTCTATTACAGCATTAGATGCGGATGGAAATCCGAGTGAGTACAGCACTCTAAAAACTGTGAATGGTGGGGATTGGGGGAATTCTCAATTTAATATCATTGCTGATGTTTTGCGGAGTCCGACAGCGACTGAAGAGTTAAAATATTCAATTACATTAGATCGGCCCCGTCAGCCTATTTCAGGTGTATTTTTTAGTTACAGTGACCTAGGAATTCAAGGCGATCAGATTTTTTATGGCTTTTCCATTTTTCCATCAGACATTGATGACAATAACGATTTAATCGAATTTACTGACTTTCCCCTCAATACAACCGAACAAACTGGAGGAGGCTTAGATTTAATTTCTAATGCCAGTATTTTTGTTAAAAATAATATTGAAATCCCTCCCACAATTACCAGCAATGGCGGAGAAGATACCGCAGAAATAGAGAGACTAGAAAATACAGTTATAGTCACAGATGTTGAAAGTATTGATGAGATTGATGCAGAAGAAAATGGTCTAACCTATGCTATTACTGGGGGGTTAGATAGTGATTTATTTACCATTGATCGGCTGACAGGTCTGTTAGATTTTCAAACAGCCCCTGATTTTGAAACCCCAATAGATAGTGATTTCAATAATATTTATCAAGTTGAAGTTACAGTAACAGATACAGACAATTTAACTGATACTCAGCTGATTAATATTACGATAAGTAATGAAAACGAAGCCCCTGTGATTATCAGTAATGAAGGATTAGACATAGTAAGCCTTGAACAGCCTGAAAATATAAGTCGGGTGACGGATATTGAAACTGTAGATGACCAAGATACAGAAAATAATGGCTTAGTTTATAGTATTAGTGGTGGATTAGATGGGGCGGCGTTTCAGATTGATTCAAACACCGGAGAACTCGACTTTATCAATCCGCCAGACTTTGAAGATCCCGTTGATAGTAACCAAGATAATATTTATCAAGTGGAAGTCACGGTCACAGACTCCGGTGGACTGACAGATATCCAAACCTTCGATATTTTCATCACAAATCAGCTTGAAAATGAACCTCCTGTAATTATCAGTAATGGGGGAGAAGATACAGCAGACATTCCAATTGAGATTGAAATTGCCCGACCCAGTGTAGTGGTCACCAATGTTAATAGTAGTGACGACATAGACACAGAAGGAAATGGATTAATTTACAGTATTGCGGGTGGGTCAGATGGTAATCAATTTACTATCGATCCAGACACCGGATTATTCAGTTTTATCACCCTTCCCAGTCCTAATAATCCGACAGATAGCAATCAAGACAATACTTACGAAGTAATTGTTAGCGTCGTAGATTCCAATAATGCCACAGATACTCAGACCTTATTCATTACTCCTAGCTTCTTACCCATTCCTCAACCGACTCCAATTACCGCTGTTGATGATAGTGGTATTACCCCAGAAGATACAGCAATTACGCTGGATATTTTAGCCAATGATGCGAATTTACCCAATTCTACTGATGGCCTAGTTAATCTGGGGAACGTGACTGGGGGAACTGCCCAACTCGATAGTAACGGGAATTTAGTCTTTACACCGAATCCTGACTTTAGCGGAATCGCAACAGTAGAATATACCCTCTCAGATGGAAGCAATAGCAGTACAGCCACTGTCAATATCGACGTTACACCCGTCAACGACCCCCCGATAGCCAATGCAGACAGTACCACAACCCTAGAAAATCAAGCCGTAACCATCGATGTTGCAACCAATGACCAAGATATCGATAATCCTCTGGACCTTGGGAGTGTCGCGATCGCAAATCCCCCGGATAATGGATCTGTTAATATTAACCCAAATACTGGAGAAATTACCTATACCCCTGATGCCAACTTTAACGGCACAGAAGACTTTACCTATCAGATTTCTGATGTGGATGGGGCAACCTCTAACGAGGCCCCTGTAACGATAACCGTTGAGAGTGTCAACCAACGACCGATAACAGACAACACAAGCGTTACAGTTGCCCCAGAGGATACGATCTCTTTCCCCACTCCCATCTTTGATGATTTAGATGGTAACGTCGTTGAGATTACCTTTACCCAGGTTCCCAACCCCAATTCCGGCGTAATTCTGTTAGATGGAGAACCCATTCAAGCAGGTCAAACCATTTCTATTGACGATCTCAATCGCCTAGAAATTCAAACAACAGACGATTTTACGAATAGCAATATTCGCTTTACAGTCACCGATAATGAGGGGGCAATCTCAACCACACCCGGTATAATTTCCCTGGTTCGTCAGGACGATCCTGAACCCGAACCCGAACCTACACCCGAACCCGAACCCGAACCCACTCCCACTCCCGAACCCGAACCCGAACCCGAACCCACACCTGAACCCGAACCCGAACCCGAACCCACACCTGAACCCACACCCCCAGTTAATCAACCCCCGGTGACCTCCGATCAGGATCTCGAAACCGAGTTTAATACCCCCATCACCTTCGATGGTTTAGAAGATGTGATCGATCCCGATACTCCTCGAGATCAAATCACCATTGACTTAGATCCCAGTCAACCCGGCATTCAGGATAGTGTTACAGTCCCCGGTCAAGGCAGTTTCACCGTTGATGATCAAGGTAATATTACCTTTACTCCAGAAGATGGATTTAGCGGTACCGTTACCGTCCCCTTTACCGTCGAAGACAGTGAAGGGGGAACCTCAGAAACCGCTGAAATTTCAATTTTCGTCCCCAACCAGCCCCCAACAGCGATTGATACCAGCTTAGCCGCTATTCCTAATAATGGCAGCATTACCCCTTTAACCAATGCATTGCGGGCAACTGACCCCGATGGGGCGATCGCAGAATTTAACTTAACTGAGTTACCGCCATCAGATCAAGGAACTTTGCTGTTGAATGGTAACCCCATTACAGATCTAGATTCCCTCACTCCAGGCCAAGCGAGTCAACTGCGGTTTGTTCCCAGCTTTGGCTTTCCCGGCGGAGAAGTCACATTTACCTTTACTGCCACAGACGATGGCGAAGCCACATCCAATGTCGCCACAGTCACTTTACTGGTCGATCCTGCCCCAGATAATCCGTTTCCAGAAGGGGATGACAATGATAATGATGATGAAGATGAGGATCCTACCGTTCCCCGAGAGGATGATGACCCTGAAGTCCCAGGTGATGGCGAGGGGGAACATGAGGACTGTTGTTGTCCCCCAATTCCTGAATTTACCGCAATCACCCTTTCAGATCGACCTCAATTGGGTATTAATCCTCCAGAAGGGACTGAAAGTGTAATTAACGGTCTCAACAGAAATGAGTTGTCCCTAGCCACAGAACAACCTGACTGGGTCAGCGGCAGCCTAGGCGACGATACGATCCGGGGTAATATTGGTAATGATACCCTCCGAGGTGAAGCCGGTAATGACATGATATTTGCGGGTTTAGACAATCTCTCAGGGCCACGAGATAACGATGGACAAGATTGGGTAGATGGCGGAGAAGGGGATGATTTTCTTTCGACCAATGAAAGTGAAGATGTTATTTTAGGCAATACTGGTAATGATATTGCTTACGGCGGCAAAGGCGACGATCGGATATTTGGTGATGCGGGTGACGATACCTTACATGGCGATCAAGGCAATGATACCATCATTGGTAGTAATGGCCGTTCTAACCCTTTAGGTGCAAGCGGTGAGAAGGATCTGTTATATGGCTATCGAGATCAGGATCTCATACAAGGTGGCCCAGGCGACGATACCGTTTACAGTGGTAAGGAAAATGACTTTGCCTTTGGCGGTAAAGACAGAGACTGGATGTGGGGAGATCTAGGAGATGATACCCTATATGGCGATCAAGGCGCTGACACAATATTTGGGGATACTAACGATCCCAATCAAACCACCTCAGAAGGTCAAGATTTGATTTGGGGTGGTGATGGTAATGACTTTATTGATGGCAACCGCAATAATGATACCCTCAGTGGTGGAGTCGGCAACGATACTGTCCGAGGCGGTAAAGATAATGATCTGTTGTTTGGCGATGTCGGCAACGATATGTTATTCGGAGATTTGGGGGATGATACCCTCTGTGGAAATGAAGGCAATGATACCCTATTTGGAGATACCGAAGATCCAGAAGCCCCAGGAGGTGCCGATAAACTGGCTGGCGGTTTGGGGGATGATGTCCTCAGCGGCAATCAAGGAATAGATACCTTGTCTGGCGGTGAAGGCGACGATACCTTGTATGGCGGTAAAGGTAACGATCTACTTCGAGGATCTTCCGGAGAGGACTGGTTATGGGGTGACGAGGGTGACGATACCTTAGCAGGGGGTGAAGGTAGCGATCGCTTTGTCCTGTTGCCTGGAAATGGTACTGATTTAGTGGAAGACTTTACCATCGGTGAGGATCTGTTAGTTGTGGGTAATGAAGTGACATTTGCCGATCTCACGATTACCCAAGATCAAACCTCAACTCTCATTACCTTCGAGGGTCAAACCCTTGCCATTCTCAGTGATGTCTCGGCCGATCTAGTCAGTGAAGAGAACTTCTCTTTCACCTCCGTGATTTAACATTCATTTTGGGGGCGTAGATTATGCGCCCTCATATCGTGGATCGCCAATAGACATCTCCAAAATTTAGCCTCATTAACAAATTCATCAGGCTTTCCAGTTTCAAATATACAAAATTATGACTGATTACAACATCAATTACATCACCTCACTCTATCAACTTTATTATTTCTAAAATTAGAGTTCTAACTCTTCATCTGACTCATCCACAAACAGTTAGAATAACCGACTTATATCAGCGGAATGTTTTCTCCATTTTTTCAATTTTTCTTTCATATCATGTTCATTGAATGTATCCCAATTAAAAATTAGAAATGGACGTAGAGACATTCAATTTATAGAGACGTTACATGTAACGCCTCTGCACAGGATAACAAATCATCCAGACATGATATCAATATTTTATTGAGTTATTCTCTGTTTGGGGAACTTGATACTATGATGGAGAAGTCTATTGTGATTTAGCCAACAGATTGTAAATCTCTAACACGAAGCCCAGGAGCATAAGCTTCAATTACTTGTCCAGTCCGAACAGAAGTGACCATTAGATAGTCACAAGTCCGACATTGGGTGCGGGTTTGTTCGGCTGAATGAAAACGTTCTGATAGTGAACCACAATTGGGACATCGAACAATTTGTTTGTTAACCATTTGAACTTCTTTGAATTTTAAATTGAGCAGTTTAAAAGTAGGTATCGCGAGAATTAAACCAACTTAATCTCAATTCCCGCCATCGGTCAATCTTTTATTTCCTTGTCTTGGATCTTATCAAAAAAATAACTTTAATCAATCATTCTTTTAGTAGATATCCTTGATCCCCACGTCTAATTAGCCATAAACTGATGCCCTCATATCCAAGAGTAACATACTCTCAGATTAAATGTACTGATTTTCAGTTTAGGCTTTGTTAAAAACAAGAATATTTTTAAGAAAGATTTAAGATTTTACCTAAATAATCAAACACGTAAATCTTGAGTTCAGTGGGAGAGCATCCTACCGACGGTTGATGGAGAGACTCAGAAGATAGGAGTAGAGAAGATTGATTTGTAATATTATGGCTTTCGATTTGAAATTAATTTATTATTTATCTTAAAATGGTTCTGTTCTATATTGTCAAATCACTATGAAAAAAACTAAAGCTTTTATAGCACTTCTTTCACTTACAGTCGTTGTGGGCAGCCTTCAATCCGGCACAGGTGCAGCTCAAGGATGTCTATATGAAAAATATCAATCTGGTATATCTGGCTTTTCAGAACCCTTCTCAAACGATCCGATGACTCAAACCAGTTTTTTAGAGTCCCGAGAAATGACCACAAGAAGTGCTGCGGCAATTGCTGGCTTATTCGGACTAAGCTGGCTATTTCGTCAGTATAAAATCAAGAAAGAATCTGTCAAGCCAGTCGAGCAAGAAGTGGCTGAAGACAAGCCGACTGAAGCGGCTGTTGAGCAGGAGAACAAACATCCAGAAGCGCCGGGTGAGGAACTGGATGTAAAAGATGAAAATCAAGAGGAAGTTATTACCAAAGAAGAACAAATCATAGTTAAATCAATAGAAAAAGAGGAGGAAAAAGAAGAAGTAGCAGCCAATTAATCACTCTCAATCTCATCTCCTTAATTGAGTAGAACCTTACAATACTTCAGAAAAAGCAAAATTAGGTGCAGCTAAGACAAAAATAGTTGGGGGTAATTCCTCAGCTAGTTTTTGCATTTTTTCATAATATTCGCTGTAGTTTTGATCTTTATCAGGAATTGCCATACCGAGGAAAACTAAATCAGCCCGTTTGGATTGTTGACGTAAAGTTTCTGGAAATGATTTTCCCTCTGAAATAATCACATCAGGAGTTGCTCCTATTCTGAGTTGTTGGACTAAATTATTCAGGTTAGAACGGGCAGCAGCAGCGGCAGTTTCATCCGGCACCATCAATTTTAAATTAATCTCAGCCCCGCGCCACTCAATACTGGTTCGCAGCAAATATGCCAAAATCAGCATCAGTCCGCCATTGGCATTTAATCCTCCCCACCACACATCAATCCGTTTACGGCGTGTAAAAGACGACTCATCTGCATCACGAAAAATGATCACGCTGCGTTGAGCTTTATGCAGTTGTACAATCATCTGACAATAAGAGTCTCGCCGTTCTATTGACTGACTATCCCCCAGTAAAACAGTATTAGGTACAAGCGGGCCGATACCATAACTATTAACCAACTGTTCCGCCCCACTAAAAGGATCCCTCGCCGTAATCACTCGAACAAACCCTTGAATTCCTCGTTTTTCCAAATACTCCCGCAAAGTTGCTTCCATTTCATCGCACTGGGCGGGTGCTCGTGAACCGCTGGGCAATACAGTACAAACGGTAAAGAAACTGCGGTTATGGGTAAAGGTAGAGGCCAGTTCAATTAAATGCCAACGTTTAGTGGGGGCACCCGAAAACGTTAAAATATGGGGCCGCCAGTTTTTACTATCTGGGGTGTAACTTAACTGCATCACTCCCATCCGCACCAACGCCATCCACACCCCTTGACGGACATCCCCCCATGCGCTTTCAAGTTCTCGCCGTTCTAGCCAAATATACACAGCAAACACAATAATTGCCGCCATCACCGTTGACAGGGGATCAATTAAGAACATAACCGCCAGACAACCGATGACTCCCAGCAACGAGAAAAACCAATGAACTTTGAAAGATGGACGAAAAGATGGACTTCTGAGGAAACTTTCAATTCCCGCTGCCAGGTTAAGAACTAAATAGGTAGTGAGGAAAAACATACTCAAAACTGGGGCAATTAGATTTAAATCTCCCACAGCCACCGCAATTAACACAAAACCCAAAGTAACAATCGTTGCATTTCGAGGTTCATCCTCTTCTCCGCTACCTTGACCCAAAACCCTTAACCAATTGGGTAAAATCCCATCCCGTGCTAACGCTTGTAACACCCGGGGTGCCCCCAGAATACTCCCTAACGCACTCGATAACGTGGCTCCCCACACTCCCAGTAAAATGGTCCAACCCAACCCCGGAATGGCAATTTTACGCATAATTAGGGGGACTGCTAATAGGGCATCTACACTCGCTCCCCGGGCTAAACAGAGGGGTAAAATCATATAAATGATATACCCGGTAACGACAGCCGCTAATGTACCGATAGGAATCGATTTTTTGGGGTTGCGTAGATCCCCAGACATATTCACCCCTGCCATAATTCCGGTCACAGCCGGGAAAAACACCGCAAAAACAGTCCAAAAACTAGCCGGTTTCGACTCCCCTATCACCTCTACCTGTGTGCCAATCTCAGCCAGAGTGATGGGAGTATCCTGCATGAAAGCCCCCAGGAAAAACGCAACCAACGACAGCCCAATTGCACCCATAATAAAATATTGGGCTTTAATGGCTAATTCAGCAGAGCGAATGGCAATAATCGTAATCAGCACCGTGGTGATTAAAGCCACTGGCCGGATATTTAACTGAGGAAAGGTATTAACCAAACTATCAGCAAAACCAATCGTGTACAAAGCCACAGAAATCGCCTGGGCAAAATACAACGGAATGCCAACAGCCCCCCCAGATTCAATCCCCAGAGAGCGGCTAATCATATAATAAGCTCCCCCAGCCCGAATCACCCGATCGGTGGCGATCGCACAAATTGATAGAGAGGTCAGAAAGGTGATTGAAGTGGAAAGGGTAACAATCAGCAAGGTTCCGGCTAACCCCACCTGTCCCACTACCCAGCCAAACCGGAGGTACATAATCACCCCCAGAATTGTTAGAATAGAAGGAGTATAGACTCCCCCAAACGTCCCAAATCCTGAACCCGAATCCTCCGGTTCAGGGGGTTGTGAATGAGCCGGTTGCAAACGGTTAATACCAAAAAGTTTCACAATTTTACTGTGCCTCAGATGCCGAATAGAGGGGTTTTTAACGTTATATCCCTCTAATGAACCGTCGATCAGCGGTGCGACCCCACTGCGTGGGAGGGGGCAGGCTAGAAGTGCTTCTCAAGCAGCTTTGCGCCCACGTCCACCAAGAGGATGTTAATCGCTAAGTTAAAACATTCCAAAATGCATTCTACTTAGCCATCTGGGGACGAACCCCCCCTAAGGTGATTGTAGCCTCGAGTTGAGCCGCTATTGCCAGAATAGTCGTTTCTGCTGCGGGCTTTCCCACCAGTTGCACCCCGATGGGAAGTCCAACCCGATCAAATCCGGTTGGCAACGCGATCGCCGGTTGTCCTGTGGCATTAAATGGCGGACAGGGAGCGATCCAGTTAATAATATTTTTGATGGTTTCCTCTGGAGATAAGTTAGCATACTCCCCGACTCGAATGGCTGGATGAAGACAGGTGGGCAATACCAATACATCAAAGTTGTCAAAGAAGCCGACAATTCGTCGTGCGATTACCTGCATTTGAGACACTGCCCGCAAATAATCTCCCACCGATCCAGTTTGTTCCAATAACCAACCATTCATCGGATTCATCATATCTCCTGGAATCCCAGAAGCCGCCACGCCAGCTTGCCAAACCACTTGAAACGGTTCAATTAAATCAGCCACTTCCGGACAAGCAGGTTCAACTTGATGCCCCATTTGTTCAAGCTGTTTAACGGTATTTAACACTGCTTCTTCTAAAGCGGGAGTCGCTGCTGCGATATGAGGGATTTCGGTCGCATAAGCGATTTTGAGGGAATCTGGGGGGGTTTGAGTGGCAGCGAGAAAAGAGGGTTGCGGCGGGGGTAACCAATAAGGATCCCCCACAACATAACCGGACATCACATCCAACAACGCAGCAGCATCGGCCACAGTTCGAGCAATGGGGCCATTAGTGGAAATCCCATTTTGATAGTCTCCAACCGGAGCATGGGACACTCGTCCGCGAGACGGTTTTAGACCCACTACCCCACAACAGAAAGCTGGCCCCCGAATTGAGCCACCCCCATCAGAACCTTGAGCAATTGAACACAACCCAGCCGCCACAGCCGCCGCTGCACCGCCACTAGAACCACCGGGAGTGTAGTCTAGATGCCAAGGATTACGGGCTGGAGGAAAGCCCTCAGGTTCGGTATAAGGCAAAGTACCCACTTCTGAAGTCGCCGTTTTACCGATAATCACAAATCCAGCAGATCGAATTTTACTGACAACCCCATCATCATGGGTTGCCTCTTGATTGATTAAAACCGATGAACCATAGGTACAGCGAATACCCGCCACAGGATTGAGATCTTTAATCGAGATTGGCACACCAAAAAACGGAGGCAAATCATCAAATTGACTCAATTGGCTGAGTTGTTCGGTTTGACGAGTGGCAACAGCGATCGCTTCTTCAGCCATCACAGTAAAATAGCAACCCAGTTGAGGATTTAACTGTTCAATACGATCTAAATAAAGTTGAACTAACTCAACGGGTGAAATCTGCTTTTGCCGAATTAACTGGGCTTGTTCCAAGGCTGGAGCAAACGCTAAATCAACTATATTCATAGACTTCGGGGTAAAGTTTATCCTGATTGTCCTTCTTTATTGGAGATTTTTCTGTGAAAAGTTTATGGAAATTTGAAATCTGGGGAAATCTGGGTCTAGGGCAGCGGATCAAACAATAGCGATCTTTAACCGCGTTGTCGCTCAGGGACGCACCTCACCAGACTTCGAGTCCGGTGTACCGTTCACCAAAAAGTCAACCGCTCATCCCTAATTTCAAAGCTCTCTGCTTATACTTTCATAAAAGTTTGACCGCTAAATTCAGTATTAACTCATTCTTTTGCTGAATCGACAACTCCAAAGCTACACTGAAAGCGAAGATTGCCCTCGCCAGCGTTTTAATTCATTAAGGTAGTGCGTTATGACACAACCCCCCCGTCCACCTGCTCCGTCTGTTCCCCGTCCACCCGCTCCGTCGGTTCCCCGGCCACCAGCGCCTAAGGTTCCCCCTGCTCCAACAACGGGGATTTCTAATGGCACCCCAGCCGCCAGGGCGATGGCAGCCCCATCCCCCAGTCCGGGACACGTTACTTTACGGGAAATTATCAAAACCGCTAGTGATAATGGGATTTCTGATGTTCACCTCGGGGTAGGAGAAGTGCCACGTTTCCGTCAACGGGGTGATATGACCCCGACGGAATGGCCGATCATTGATCTCGATACCTTCATGAGTTGGCTACGAGAAATATTGACGGATGAGGAAATTCAACAGTTCCAAAACACCCTGGATTTTGATGGTGCGGCGGACTTAGGATTTGTCCGCATCCGGATTAATATTTTTGATTCTCTTAATGGCCCGGCGATGGTTTTGCGCTTAATTGGCTCAACTATCTTAACCCTAGAGCAACTCAAGTTACCGGAGGTGTTCAAGAAAATTTGTAATTATCACAAGGGTTTAATGTTAATTACCGGGCCGACCGGTTCAGGAAAGTCTACCACCTTAGCGGCGATGGTGGACTACATGAACAAAAATTATGCGTATCACATTATTACGATTGAAGACCCGGTAGAATTTGTTCACCAAAGTAAGAAATCCCTGATTAAACACCGGGAAGTTGGCCGACATACTTTAAAATTCTTTAATGCCCTCAAAGGGGCACTGCGTCAAGATCCAGATATGATGTTAGTGGGGGAAATCCGGGATAAGGAAACGATGCAGATTGCCCTCAAAGCAGCATCAACGGGTCACTTAGTGGCAGGGACTTTACACACTAATAGTGCAATTAAAACCCTGACCCGGATTTTGGATATGTTCTCGGCTGAAGAACAGTCGGCAATTAAGGTCTCCATTGCGGAGACACTAGTGGCGATTATTGCTCAATTGTTATGTAAGACAACCGACGGTAAACGGGCTGCATTTCATGACATTTTGATTAATACCGATGTGATCAAAGAGTATATTATCAAAGATCAGTATGAGGAAATTAATCAAATCATGCTCAAAGATACCTTTGAAGGCATGACCACCATGAATAAATCCCTCTACAACCTCTATCAAGAAGGGAAAATTACTGAAGAAATTTGTTTAGAGATGTCTCCCTACCCGAACGAAATGAGTCAGATGTTACGAGGTCGAGTCTAACAAAAACTTAAAATTGAGTGGCGATCGCTTCGATCTGAAATAAAGTATTAATATGTAAACAACCCGACACTCGAGGGCGATTGTGCTCGGTGCGGGTTTTTCATAGCCCGATCAGGGACAGCTTAAATTTAATTTTTTCTTTCCCATTCGACTTTATTCTATCCCTCAGCTCAATTCTTGAACCCTTCTCAAACTATATTTTCTGACTTATTTAAGGGGATTGCCCTGTTCACGCCAGGGGGAGACCTAATTTACTGTGTTGATCCCAGTAAGCGTCGTCGATGGCATCTCCACTTGTGTATTGCACTCCAGGAAATATTGAGTTTGTCAGAGCCGCCTCATTTTTTAGTGCCTTGTTACACGGCTACTTTGGATCAGTGGCTTGATCCCATGACTCAACAAGTTCAACGCTCTGCAGAAGCCTATCCCCCTGTTTTACGATATCAATCCTTACTCAATGCGATTTTTAACACAAAAGATTTAGTTTGGCAACCGACTTCTCAACCAGAAGCAGTTTGTAACCCAGTTGTTCTAGCAACCTATTATCAACAATTTCCTCAACTTTGGGAAAATCACGATTTGATTGTCCAGTTAAATCAGGATGAACATTCCCCATCAAACTCATCAGATGTGAGCACCCCTACTCCTGCCTCAGTTGAAACTTCTATCCAACCCTCTCAATCACAAGGCTATGTTTTGCGCCTATATGTTTCGGGTCACAGTTTGGCAACTCTACGAACCTTAGAAAAGTTACATCAACTGCTAGAGCGCTCTTCTCCCTATCCTTATACTCTCAAGGTGATTGATGTGCTGAAACACCCTGAACAAGCTGAAGTCGATCAAATTTCAGCCACTCCTACCCTGATTCGGATATGGCCCGAACCCGTACGACGATTAGTTGGGGAGTTAAGTGATGTTAATACTATTTTACAATTACTCGGTTCAAGTCGCACAATATTCTCAGATTGATTTGTTAACAACTTCCATTGCTACATCATAAGTTTTAACAGAGTATTATCAGAAAATTGAATATTTTACAGTGGGTTAATTATTAGTTGAATTCGTATCAAAATGTACTTGTAAAATCGAATATTTTATGTATTTATAATAGCCTAAAACTGCAATAATCCTAATTTAGATATTTTTTTATCACTGGAGTTTAGACTAAAAATTGAATAAATAATCAGAGAATCAGAGTTTTATCCCCATTTTTCGGAGTCTGACAGCTATAGGGTTATTCTATTTCTTAAGTTCCTTTGGATTGAGTTTTGTCCTCAATAGTATCTGTTCTGTAATCCACTCAGCAGCAGGAGACCGAGTCAGTCGTAAGTTTTTCATCGGGGGTTCCTCAGCCGCGATCGCAGCTAAAAGTTCTTCAAGGGGGTTCTCTGGGTTTCTATCACCAATAAAGACAAAAGGTTGGTCTAGGGGAGGTAATTCTAGCCAGTGAAAATCTGTCGCACCCACTGTTGCAAATACCTTAATAATGTCTTGTGCTTCTTGGTATCCATTGGGTAGATTTGTTTGTAGTGGCAGTAATTCTTCTTGTCCTGGATCAAAGGTAATAAAGTTTCCTCCGCCGTAGGGATAGACTTGTTCAATACTCCAATCAGGTTGTATGACTAATACAGTAACATTCAGAGCTTGTGATGAATCATTGCGAATACGCACCAATGCCCACTCACCCATATTTAGCGTCGGTGTATGACCCGGGTGATTAAATGGCTGGGGTTCAGGTTCTTCACTCTCATCATAATCGATTTGTTTTCCTGCCAATTCTACTGTCAAAGCGAGTTTCTGCCCAGGTAAGTTAGATTTATGATAATAATTATCAAGCTGTTGGACTGCACGATATTTGGCTAAATGTACTAAGTGTTTCACGACGCAAACAGGAGCGTCTACATCATTAAACTTTACGGCGGGTCGTAAATTTTTAATCGGTGTACCACTGGGGTCACAAATCTCGTACTCACCCTTGATATTTAAACTAATTTGATAATGAGTAGTTTCATCTTCCTCGGCTAATTCCAGCCAACCTGAAGCAGTCACGATTGCCTCTGAAAGAGTTTGTAAAGCTTGAGGCTGAATTTGATAAACTTCTGGTGGTAATTCGTTTTCTGTCTTGGGAAACAGACGTATTTTCTGAACCAGTTTGATCAATTTAGGCTTGATCAGCAGTGCCTGAGAACCTTGTTCAATCGGTTCTTCACGAAAAACTTCTATCAGTTCAGACCAAGATTCTGTCGCTCCAAGTTCAGTAATTTCAGCTAAAGCCAATCGCTGTTTAACGGATGTAAAATCTGTTGTACCATAAGGATAAATAGCGAACTGTGCCCCTTTGCGAAGACCTTGTGCTTGACCTGTATTCAATAAGAGCCGTTTGTTTGCTTCTACTTTGATCACATTTACAGTATCTTGAAGTGAAGCGCGATCGCAACCCAAGACAACACGATCACCTTCTCCCTGTAGTTGAGGAGTTTGTCTTTGAAACTGGCTATTAATCTTGGCAAAAATGCGATTGTGGAGGATTTTGTAGGTTAGTCCAGGTTCAAGGGAATACAGGGAGTCTAGTAACCAATAGGTAAGAGCGCCGTTGCGTTCTTTGCCATTGAAAGCATATTCAAAAGCCGACTCATTTGGGCGACAGGCAGCTAAGAGAACATAGTCTTTGGGTTGAGGAAGCCAACCACTTCCGAGAGTGAGGTTGCGCGTTTCTGGTGTCGTTAAAGCTTCCCAAGTTTGGGTTAATTCTGCCTCAGTTGCCACTAAGCTTTCTGTTAGTCTGATTGTTGTATCAATTGTATCTAATCCCCGAATATCGCAGTCATCCCCTCGTGTCGCTCCCCCAGAATGACAACTATCGAGAACGAGGGTAACAATTAACCCTTTATCCACCATTCTTTCTAAAAGTTTGGCTATTTCAATGTCGCGGAGATAGCGTGCGCTAGAATTACCAATATCAGTAGGAACAAGGGTTTCATCAATCCCATTTTCTCCCTTAAGTTGGGGATAGTTGGTTTTGGCACGACCGCCATGACCAGAATAGTGAATATAGAGTTGGTCACCGGGTTGGGCAATTTCTGTCAAGTGAGTGAACATCGCCACCATATTTTCGTAGGTTGGCAACTTGTCTGGGGGTTCTGGTGGTTGGGGTTGACCGATGTTGGAGGCTGTGAGGGTGAAAATTTGCTCGTTTGGTAATTTGAGTTTGAGTTTGAGGAAGTCAGCGACGTGGTTGATATCGCGGACACATCCACGGAGATTTCTGTAGGAACCGCCATCGGGGAGTTGGTTGGGGAGGTAGTGGTCTATTCCTATTAGTAGGGCGTATAGGTTGGATATTGAGTTCGTTTGATTAGTCATTTTTTTCTTACTTTATTCAATTTGATATTTGAGTCTCACGCTGTTTATCAATTACCGCTAAAGTATTTCGAGAATTTCCAATGCCAAGGTTTCCTAGAATCTTCAATGTGATCACACAGTTGGCGATCGCTATCTTCAATGTCAGGATAATACTTTAGGTAATAATCAACTCTAGTACAGGCTTGTGTAAGCAATTTAGACAAATGAGGAAATGACCACGCCTTTGCCGTGCGATCGCTAGAAGCAGTGAGAATCAAGCTCCCGTCGGGGCTAAATTCAGCTCCGTGAACTTCACCCTGATGAGTTAAGGTGGCAAGTTCTTCACCTTTGAGGTTCCAAACTTTTGCAGTGTTACCTGGAGTGGTGAGAAGGAAATTGCCATCAGGACTAAGTTTTGCCAACTCATGTAAGCAGTTCAGACAGTTGGCTAGATCTATCTCCTGGCGCCGTAATGTACCAAGTGCCTCACCTTTAAGGTTCCACGCCTTTTGCGTTCCATCGTTAGAGGTGGTGATAATTAAATTGCCATCGGAGCTAAATCCAGCTCGGTTGACCAAATTATGATAGGGTGATGTTGAATTTTGATGTGATAGCATAGCAATTTCCTCACCTTTGAGATTCCACAACTTTGCAGTGCGATCGCTAGAAGTGGTAAGAATGAGCTTGCCATCGGGGCTAAATTCTGCATCGCCAACGTAATCCTTATGGTGCAATGTGACAAGTTCTTCACCTTGAAGATTCCATACCTTTGCAGTGCGATCGCTAGAATTGGTAAGAATGAGCTTGCTATCAGGGCTAAATTCTGCATCGCCAACGTAATTCTTATGGTGCAATGTGACAAGTTCTTCACCTTGAAGATTCCATACCTTTGCAGTGCGATCGCCAGAAGTGGTGACAATAAAGTTTCCATTAGGGCTAAATTGTGCGGTGCGAAGATTACCTACATCTAATATTGCCATTTCTTCACCTTTGAGACTCCACAACTTTGCCGTATCATAACCAGAATCAGTTAGAATAAACTTGCCGTTGGGGCTAAATTGAGCTCTGTAAGGTAAGTGGTAATGTGGCAATGTGATAAGTTTTTTCCCTTTAAGGTTCCACAATATTGCTTTTCCATCACTAGGAGTAAGAATAAACTTGCCGTTGGGGCTAAATTCTGGCTTGTAGACACCATCCTGATGAGGTAGTATGGCGAGTTCTTCACCTTTGAGGTTGGACAATTTTACTATTCCATCATCACGAGATGTAGTGAGAATAGAGTTGCCATCAGGGCTAAATTGCGCCCAAACTACCTTATCTTGATGAGATATTGTTACGAATTCTTCACCTTTAATATTCCACGGTTTTGCCGTATTATTCCACACTTTTACCGTGTTATCAGTTGAAGCAGTAATAATAGAGTTATCATTGGGGTTGAATGTAGCAAATACTACCGCATCCTGATGAGGTAGTATGGCGAGTTCTTCACCTTTGAGGTTCCACACTTTTATTGTGTTGTCTACTGGGGCGGTGAGAATGAAATTGCTATCAGGGCTAAATTCAGCATGGCTAACGTCATTGTCATGAGGTAGTGTGGCGAGTTTTTTACCTTCTAGGTTCCAAACTTTTGCCGTTTTATCAGCCGAGGTGGTAAGAATGAACTTGCTATCAGGGCTAAATTTGGCATAGCTATTGGCATCCTTATGAGGTAGTGTGGCAAGTTTTTTACCTTCTAGGTTGAATAACTCTGACCCGTTATCGACTGAGGTGATGAGAATAAAGTTGCCATCAGGGCTCAATTCAGCCCAATAAGGACGATTGTATGCTGGTAGTGAGGCGGAAATATCTTTATCTTCAAGGTTCCACAATGTTGCGTGTCCTGTTAGGTGATTGCTAGTTTCGATAAGAATGGAGTTGCTATCCGGACTAAATTGGGTTGTTGTGAAGAAAGAGAAACGTGGTATTTCGGCAAGTTCTTGACCCTCAAGATTCCATAGTTTTACCGTGTTAGGTGTAACAGCGTTATGAGTATCACGAGATTGGGTAAGAATGAATTTGCCATTAGGGCTAAATTGGACAACGTAGACATTATCTTGATGAGGTAATGTGGTGAGTTTCTCTCCTCTTAAGCTCCACACCGTTGCTGTTTTATCATCTGAAGTAGTAACAATCAAGTTGCTATCGGGGCTAAATTGACGAATTCCAATCTTCTCATGATGTGATAACGTCGCGAATTCGTCACCATTGAGGTTCCATACCTTTAATGTATTATCAGTCGAGGCAGTAAGAATGAAGTTGCTATTGGGGCTAAATTTGGCACTGTAGAACTCACCCTGATGAGGTAGCGTAGAGATTTCTTCGCCTTTGAGGTTCCATACTTTTACCGTGTTATCATTCGAGGTTGTGAGAATCAAGTTACTATCAGGGCTAAATTTGGCACTAAAGTGGAACTCACCCTGATGAGGTAGTGTAGAGATTTCTTCACCTTTAAGGTTCCATACCTTTACCGTGTTATCAGTCGAGGCTGTGAGAATAAATTTGCCATTGGGACTAACTTGATACCTGTAAAACTTATCCTGATGCAATAAACGAGTTTGTTCTAGAGTCTGATAAAGTACTTTCCACAGTGTTCCTCTAACTTGAGTTTGTAATTCCGTACTTGGTTTCAACCCACCCTGCAAAAGTATTTCTCTGTGTAATATTTTCCCTGCTTTCAATGCTTCGATTAATGGCTCTAACTGTTTATCGCCAGCGCTAAACAGTGTTTCAGCAGATCTTTGAGACGAACGAACCTGACCGATTAAAGCATCTCTTTGACCAATTAAAGCAATAACAGAGAATATAATCAATCCCACAATGAAAGTAATAATACCGCTGACAAGCAAAGCTATATTCCTACGACTTTGCTTAATACTACTTTGAACAAACTCAGCCTCCGTCTCACTCAACCAATTATCACTAGAATTCAGTACTTCTTGTAATAAGTTAAGACGAGGATTACTATCCCAAAGAAATTTTGATTTTTTAGGATTTTTATCATGTGAATTACTTCGCCATAGTCGAGTAAACTGAGTTTTAATAAACTTCCATGAATTATCAATTAAGTCAAGTCCCTGATCCACTATATTGATAATGGGTTCAACCTTATTACGAGACTGCTCTATTTCTTTCCAATCCTCAACCGCAGGTGTTAACTGTCTTTGTAGTAATAGATTTTCCTGTTCCTTTTTATTTTGTCTCCATTCCAGTAACGTATCCCATCCCAATATCAAAGCATCATGAGCCGGTTCATAATAAACTTTCCCTTGAGCATCTGTTCCACTCACTAACAGACGTGCTTTTAGAAAGCAATCAATTACAGTATTTACCCGCTCATTTTCTTCTGAATATGGATATTTTAATTCAGATTTTGGCACAGCTCTACGGGCTAATTCACCGCCACCTACTGCGACCATTCGTAACATGACATGGCGGATAGTTTGCTTGTAAGAACTATCTTTTTGAACTAACTGATTATAAACTCGTGTGGCACTTGTTTTCAGAGAACCCATCACCCCACCTAATGCTTCATAATCCTCTTGTGTCATGGCACGATTATCGCTACGCCGCTCTAAATACTTTAGATAAAGTTCACTTAGAGTAAAAGATAAGAGTGGCAAAGCTCCTGGCATTCCTAACACTTCATTAATCAATTTATCTACTAATTTAGGAGGCTCAAAATACAACACCTTCTCGACTGCGGGTTTCTCAATTACTTCCCGAAATTCATCTTGAGTCATAGTCGGAACCACAAATCGAGCTGCCATCCATCGCTTTTGTGCCAAATTCTGATAGCTTTTTGAAAGTATGGGTATAAATTTGTAGAGCTTTTCAATCGCCAGAAAAATAATAGCAAAAAGCACAACTTCTTTCCCACTATTCACAAATTCACTCGCAAACTGTGACTCAAATTCAGAGCGTAGGGTAATGACAACTTGTATTTCATTGGAATGATGAGTTAAAAGTTGCTTCAGTGCATCTAATAACTTTCTCTTGTCCTCTTGGGAAGATTGAGTCACCAGTTCTTCAAACTGATCAATTACTAGCAGCAGCTTTTTTCCAGAATGATTTTGCTTTGCTTTTAACTTTTCAAGTAAAATCTGTGGGGTTAGTTGCCAGTTGTTACTAATCTGCGGCTGATTATCTGTTGCTAAAGCTTTTACCAAAGCTGGAGGACGTATAGGCTCTAAAATTTGCCAGTATTCCTTTTCTTCTTTTAATAAACGAGGAATTAATCCCGCTTTCACTAAACTTGATTTACCACTTCCAGATACACCCAGTACAACTGTTAGGGGTGGCTTAGTCGCATCAGAAACATGATTAACTAAATCTCTAATAACTTGTTCTCGACCAAAAAATAGTTCACTATTTTCTGCTTCGTAGGGTTTTAAACCTCGGTAGGGATTAGTACTTTCATCTAGGGGCGGAGCCTTCTCTAAATTATTAGGAACAAAACCCGGAACCTGAAAGATATACTCACCTTTTTCGTGATGTTTCAGTAGATAAAGACCAGGGGTTTGTCTATCGGTGACCTCAGCTAATTCTTTTTCCAGATAAATATAGAGTTCTGAAGCGGTAATTACACCATCGGGTATAATATCAGCAGGGGCTTTAGCTTCATCAGTTTCTATCTGTAGAGCCTTAAGCAGTACCTCAGCAAAAGGAGAATGTTTTCCGGTATTTTTATCCTCCCGTTGACCCAAACGAGAACGAGTTAGCACATCTAACGCCTTCTCATCATAAGCGGCTGATGCAATCATCTGCTGGGCTTTCCCCTTCATAAAGCGGTCATACCGTTCCCGATAGAGTTTCTGAGGGGGAACTAAATTTCTCAGGAACCGGAAAGCACCCGCGAAGCAACAGTCTAAAATCACTAACAGATGACGACACTTCAGTTCAACCAGTACATCATGCAACTGCTGCATGGCTAAGAAGGTGCTTTTATCGCTTTTTTGAGCATCTTGGGGTATCAAGTAACCAGCCGGGCTATCCTGATTCTCAAAAGCATCATCAACAATGCCGTGTCCAGCAAAATAGAACAAAAATCGGTTATAGGACTCAATCTTAACAATTCGATTATCTGAGAGAGTCAAGATTCCTTCTTTGAGATTTTCAAGTAGGCGGTTGAGTCCTTCGAGGGTTGCTTCAGAATCTAATAACTGTTTAACATCGTATTGATATGAACTTTTTAGAACTTCCGCCAGTCCAGCAACATCATTAACGGGTGTTTTCAAAGAGGGAATCCCATTTTCATAAGCATTAATGCCGACCAAGATTGCCAAATTGTGGTGATTTTTACCCATCTTGACGAGATTTTTACTGTGAATATATCTACCAGTAAAAGCACCCCTGGATTGAACGGCAATTATCTGCCGCCATGATACTCTACCTTCCTAAAATGAGGGTAGCTTCATCTGCATCAAATTATATCAAACTCATTTTCAAAGTCAATTAATATTACTCAGCGTCTCATCCTTCAGCTTTTGGTAGAGGCACTATTCAAGTTTTAGTCTAAACTCCAGTTATAGCAGTGAGCGCCCTTGGCGTTTACATATTAGGTGCTGGGTGCCTCCGGCAGACGCACCCTACAATCTGAATCATTTGTAAATATATTAACGAGCAGCGCTATATCACTTATTCCTCCGAATGCATCCTGTAATATGAATAAATAATTTAATTGATATTAATGTTATTCAAGCCAGTGATAAACAGATTTATATCAATATTTTATACATTCAATAATTCTTATCTTGCCACTTTTTTGATCGCTGTAAATTATTGGCATACGCTTAATCTATCTGAATAATTCTGTAAATTTTTGAACGTATCTGGAAAAATAAAGGTAACTTTTACAACAAAAAAAGCAGCGGATATTATACTATAGGCAAGGCTAATTCCATCTATTTTTAATACTTGAAAATCATATAATAATTTTTCATAGTGCAATTATCTTTTTTACCCCGTTGACAAATCTATTTATACCCGCTTAATTATTTATAATAGCTGATAAATACTTCAAATATCTTCAGATGGGAATAAAAAGTATTTAAGCCAAAATGGAGATTAAAAGAAGGAAACAGATACAGCCATTAAACCTGAAATTGGAGCAAAAATTATCAAATATTTAAAAGAGAGCTGTTGGAATATTATTCTGAATAATATTCGGTTAATTCTTTAGCCTTATATTAGCTTTAATCTAATTAGTCCAGGGCTTAATTTTTTTCAATTCCTCAGAGTTACTGTAGTTTTCTAAAGCTTATTCATGAAATAAATAACTTTTATTTTTTACGTTGCCTCGTCTACTATTGGGATAATTTTTATTGTTTTTCTGCCTAGAGTGACAGCTATAGAGATAATTGGAGAATATGACAGGTAATAATTTAGATAAACGTGCTTCAAAAAAATATTCTATAATTTTAAAAATTACACTATAAAATAGTAAAATAAGACCGATTATCCCCAATATATCAGCTAAAAAAATAATGGAATGAATACGAAGTAAAAATAAAAGTTCAAGCACTTCGTTGGCAATAAAAAAAATAATAGCTAAATGAATATGATTTTTTGATCGATCAAATGATCTATATATCAGTTGATCCAGATCTGTATTTAATATTTTCCAAATAGATAAAAAATTATTATTCATAATAAAAATTGCTGCATCAAGCAGTTTATCAACTTGGATGTTCTTTTAGCTACTCTGCTAAAGTTTCAGCTTCATAGTCTTTTAATAGAGCGATTGGTTGACTTTTTTCTTGGGAAACTAATATCTTACACATCAGTATAACACTTGCGTAAAGCGAAGTCATCAACTCCCTGAATCTGAGGGATTTGAATTGGGCTTAAAGGCATCGGACGCACTAAGTTTAATAGAGTATTATGGCTTGTTTTGAAACCGAAGTAACGACTTAATCTGACTCCACCATTTCCCGCTAAGGTTAAACCGATACCCCTATCCAGGTCACTCTCCGAGGAGTGGAATCAGACAATCAACACCTCAGGCAGCTAGAAAACAGAATAGATATTGAACAAATTCCCTTCAACATCAGTCATTAATCTAGAAGACGGATTGACCTCAATTCACCCCAAAGTATCCATAAATACGTTATGATTTCACTCAGTTTAGATATAAAATTGCCTCAATCTTTGTCTCTTGTGCTAAATCAAGAACGTCGATGACAAATGTTTCTCCCATGAATAACGAACCCGATCCTCGCCGCCCTCGTCGCCTACGACGTTTGTTAATTTGGGGTGGTATTGGTGTGGGTGTGGGTGCTTTAGGAACTTGGTTTGCGGCAGCTTGGTTTATTCGCAACCGACTCGCCCCGATTGTTGCAACTCAACTGGAAAATTTACTACAACGTCCTGTAGAAGTCGGACAAATTCAACCTTTTACGTTTACTGAACCCACAAAAATTCGTGTAGGACCATCCGCTATTCCCCCCACGGAAACTAATCCAAATAATGCCTCTGTTGAAGCGATTGATATTCGTTTAGCTGTATTTCCGTTACTATTTCAACAAATAGTCAATGTGGATGTTGATTTAGTGGGTTTAGAGGCTTATTTAGAAGAAGGTTCAGATGGGGGCTGGATTCGGACTGAATTAAAAACAGGAGGAGATCCGCCGATTCAGCTTGAATACGGCAATATTAATGTGAAGGCGGCTGATGCCAATATTGATTTACAGCCCTTTACTCTGGATAATTCCGGTGAATTGATTTCTTTAGATGTTAATCAGCTTGGGATTAATTTAAAGGATAATAATCAAAATATTGCCGCCAATCTTGATACTTTTCTAGGAGAAGGGGGGCAGGTTGATGCTGAAGTTCAGGTGGATTTAGAACAAGAAGATCTACAAATACAGGTTAAGGCGGATCAAGTTAATTTAGAACAGGTATCCGGTTTACTGAAAGATGAAGGGGTGATTTTTGAAGCGGGTGAAGTTACGGCTAATTTAGAGAGTCGATTTAAGGACGGTTATCAATTTTCTAGTCTTCGCGGTAATCTGAATCTGGATGAAATAAAAGCCGATATTGAAGATTTAGAAAAGCCTCTACGTTCTGTTGATGGACAGCTTCAGTTTTCCGGCAGACGGGCAACAATTCAGCAGTTAACGGGGGGGTTAGGAGATGTTGCGGCTGAAGTAAATGGCACAGTTACTGTAGCGACAGAGCCGGAGTTTGATTTACTTAAAACTCAGTTAAATTTAGATGTTGATATTCTACCTGTTGAAGTTGCTAGTTTAATTGAAACGGCGGAATCTTTTCAAGCAGAACCCATTACGCTTCCGGTGCCAATTTCGGGGGAAGTTAAAGCAGATTTTGATGTGACTGGAACTATCGCAAATCCTCAGGTTGCTGCACAGATTGCTACAACACAGCCGACAAGAATTGATCGAGTTCTATTTGATCAGATTGCAACGGAGTTTACGGCCACAACAGAACTCAATCAGGAGTTTCAGTTAAAGTCAGATCCAGTTATTACGATTGATAGTGTTGAAATTAATCCCAGTTTTGGGGGTAGTATTTTAGGGGCGGGAGAGATTGAGTTAACTGGGTTAGAAGAGTTATTGGCTCAGCAACGGACAACTGAGAAAGAAGACGAAGATCGAGATAATCCGCTTAATCCTGATATTCAATTTAATCTTAATGTCAATCAAGTCTCAGGAGATCAATTGCTTCGGGCTTATGGAGTTCAGCCTCAATTTCGCATCGGCAATTTATCGGCAGATATAGATGTATCTGGTAGTTTGGCGGAGTTGGAAGCGGATGCTAATTTTAGTTTGCCGTCGGCATCTTATCCGATTTCGGGAGAAGCCAATTTAGCCAATAATCAATTGAACTCTACGATAGACATTGCTGAAGGAACCGTTGAGATTACCGCAGCAAAGCAACAACAGAATTTTACAGCCAGTGTTGATGCCAATGATCTAGCGTTAACGCCGCTGATTACTTTAGGATTACCGTTTTCTGGTTTATCCGATTCTGTTAAAGCTCAAATTGCCAATACTAATTTAAATGATGGTCGCTTGAACGTACAAGCTGATGTTTCTGGTTCTTTGGATAATCTCAATCTGAGTAATATCAATGGGGATGGAACTGTAGAAGTTAGTTTGGGCGATACGCCTAACAGCACGCTACGCGATCGCGATATTACTGCCAATGTTCAACTTAACCAAGGTGCAATTAACGGTAATTATAATACTGATGCCTTGCCACTGAATCGATTACTGGATGCTGGGCTACCTTTTGCTAATCTTGACCCCCAAACTACCGCTAAAATACAAGGTTTGGATTTAAGAAATGGGACATTGACCTCGCAGGGCACGATAATTGGCAATTTTAGCAATATAGATAATATATTAGCAGAGGCAGCGGTATTCGTCAACTTAGGCAATTTAGGGGGAATAATTAATGCAGAAACTCAACTACAACAAGGACAATTTAAAGCCAGTGTAAATACTAATTCTATTCCACTCAACCCTTTAATCGATGAGGGTTTACCCTTTGCTAATTTATCTGCTGAAGCGGCGACACAGGTACAAACTCTAAACTTGCAGGGTGGCAGTATTCAAGCCAGAGGAAATATTATTGGCGATCTTAGTAATATAACTGACGCTTCTGGGGAGGTTAAAGCACAAATTAATCTGGGTAATTTAGGCGGAGTAGTTAATGCTGAAGGTGATATAAATCAAGGTAATTTTCAAGCCAATATTGCTACTAATTCTGTTGCACTTCAACCGTTAATGAATGCCGGGTTACCGATAGCCAACTTATCCCCTGACTTAGAACGGGAAATTCGCTCATTAGATTTGAGAAGCAGTACCCTGCAAGCCGAAGCCACCGCTAGGGGAAATTTAGCCAATTTAACCCCCAGTGGAATTACCGCTACTCTTGACAGTACAGTGAATTTAGGCAATCAAGGGGGTATTGTTACGGCAACGGGAAGCACTGAAGCAGGAATTTGGCAAGCCAGAGTAGAAGCAGATCGAATAGCCTTAAGTCGGTTTTCTCAATTGGTGGAATCTCAAACCCGCGATGCTGTCCCGTCTCTATTGACACAAGCCGAAAATTTGCCTTTATTACGGGGATTATTGAATACAGAATTACAGGCCAGTGGTTCACTATCTAATTTCAATCCCGCTGCAATTGAGGCCGCCGCCAACTTACGCTTAACAGAATTACCCATATTACGACAACCGTTTGAATCAATTGCCCGGTGGAATGGTGAACAAATCAATATTCAAAAAGCAGAAACCCCACAATTTGGTACATCAGGAACGATTGCGTTAGAACTACAAGGAAATGGAGTTCCACAACTGGGAAATCTCAACTTAGATGTGCGAGTTTCTGAGTTTGATTTTCAGTCTCCTTTAGCCCAAACCTTACTGGCAACTTTACCCCAAGAAGTGATGGCAAATGACACGCCACCGATTACCGGAGTTGTCAGTTTTGATGGTAAAGTAACAGGTTATTTGCCCAATTTAAATTTAAATGGTGATATTCGCTTAGAGAATTTTGCCCTGCGAGAATTAGCATTTGAGGATGTGTTAACAGGAGATATTAATGCTCAACTCGGTAGTGGAATCAATCTAGATTTAGCCGGACAACAAGATCGAATTGAACTGGTGTTAAATGAGCAATATTTACCCGTTTCATTTTTAATCCAAAGAGGGGAGGCGATCGCAAAAGGAACATCTCAAGGAAATGACTTAATGGTTGATATAGCACAATTTCCCTTAGGCGCTTTAGGATTAGCACCTTTAGCCTCTCAAGGTATTGGTGCAATCAAAGGAGAAACTTCTGCTAATTTAGTAATTTCTGATTTATCAACCTTCGATCCGAATCAAATTGATATTATTGGAAATATTGATATTGAAAATCCCGCCTTAGGATATATTAATGCCAATTTATTAAAGACAGAAATCAGTTATGTCAATGGTTTAGCTGAAATCAATAACGGCGTTTTACAACTGGCGAGATTAGAAGACGGGAAAATATTACCCGGTGAGACAGAAATCTTAATTTCAGCAACTGCTAATGTTGAGAATATACTGACACAACTACAAACTGGTGTTCCTTTATTTTTTGATAGCGATACTGAACCCAATCCTGATGCACCGCCTCAATTTACTGTTAATATAGATATTCCCAATGGCAGACTCCAAGAAGTATTAACAACATTAGAACTTTATCAATTATCAGACTTGAGTCGTGGTATTAAAGCCCCCAACTATGCACCCGCTTCAGCAGTTAAACCAGTTGATGTAGGATTTGAAGGCGATCAGTCCGTTACTTTATTACAACAATTACGCCGTCTAGCTGAAATTCAAGCCTTAATTCAACAGACAGAAGATATCGAAGAAGAAGGACTTCCTCTACCGCCTTTAGAAGAAGTTGCGGGTAAATTTACTGCATCATTAGTGGCTGAAGGCTCGTTAACCTCTGGAATTACAGCAGCAGCCAATATTGATAATCAAGGTAATTGGCAATGGGGAGACTTAACCGCTAATCAATTTCAATTAGAAGCCCTATTCCAAGATAATGTATTACGTATTGAACCCCTACAATTAAAAGCAGATAAAACTTTATACGATCTTCGTGGACAACTCGATTTAACCACTCAACAACCCACTGCACAATTTCGAGCTAAAAATATTAGCCTAGCTGCTATTGAACGCTATTATGATATTCCAGCAGTTGATTTAGAAGGTAATTTTAATATCGTCGCTTTTATTGGCGGTAGCTTACAAAATCCCCAAGCAACAGGAGAATTTAATCTATTAGATGGTGTAATCAATAACGAAGATATTGAAGAAGCCAGAGGAAGCTTTAGTTATAATCAAGCCATTTTCAACTTAGGTGGTGATTTCTTTGTCGCCGAAACAGCGAATAACCCAATTACATATCAAGCAAAAATTCCTTATCGACTGCCCTTTGCGGAAGTCAACCCGAGCAATAATGAATTATTGGCTAAAGTTGATATTGAAGATGAAGGGTTTAAAATTATCAACGTTCTTAATCCTGAAATAGATTGGGTTGAAGGAGAAGGAAAACTACAGCTACAAGTAACAGGACGACTTCTGCAAAAAAATAGTGGTGAAATTGACTTTGAAAAGAGTAAGATTCTTCCGCAAGGTTTATTAGAACTAAACAATGCTGTGTTAGAAGCAAAAAGTCTTGAACAATCTATTGTCAATTTGGCAGGAAGAGCAGAATTTAATACCGATCAAATTCAGATAGTTGAAAATATTCAAGGTCAACTCCAAGGTGAAAATGGAACAGGTACATTTGTATTGGCTGGAATATTACCTTTATTTCCTGAAGATAGAGTTAACCCGATTCAGCCGGATTTAACTAACTCCTTACAATTAGCGCTAAATAGCCTCGATCTCGATGTAGACGGACTTTATGATGGTGAGGCAGAGGGAGTTATTATTGTCACAGGAGCCGCCTTAGAACCGAATATCGGCGGGAATATAGATATTTATAAAGCAGTGGTTACCCTACCTGGTGGGGGTGGTGGCGGTGGCAATGGAGGTGGCGGTGGTTTATCTGCAATTCCAATTGATATTGGTTTAAATAGTTTTAATATTAGCTTAGGAGAAAATGTACGAATTCAATCTGCACCTGTCGGTCAATTATTTGAAGCACCGCTGTTAGATATTGGTGCAACAGGAGAAATTACTGTCAATGGGGATTTAGATTCTTTAGATGCAATTCGTCCAGAAGGAGAAATTATATTAACAGGCGGTGCAATTGACCTCTATACTAATCGGTTTACCCTCGATAGAGGTTATAAACAAACTGCTACTTTTATACCCGACCAAGGACTTAATCCCAATATAGATGTTCGTTTAGTCACTCAAGTAACCGAAACAAACCGCGCTGTAAATCCCCCTTCTGCTATTTTTCCAGAAGAACAAAATATCCCCAGTCCCGCACGTTTTGGCACCGCTAGAACTATTCGGGTGACTGCCACGGCCAAAGGCCCTGCTTCTCAACTGAATGATATTATCGAATTAAAAAGTTCTCCTCCCCGTACCGATACCCAATTAATTGCATTACTCGGCGGTAGTGTGATTGATGGAGTAACAGGAGATAGTACTTTACTATTGGCAAATTTCGCCAGTGCTGAAATTTTTAATGGAATTCAACGGGCGGTCACTGAGGCAACCGGACTTAATCAATTTCGTCTATATCCTGCTAGACTAGAAGATAATGGTTCAAGTGGGGCTTCTGCTTTAGGACTCGGCTTAGAAGTGGGTTTGAATGTGACAAATAATGTTTCTGCAACTCTGACTCGGGTATTAGCTAACGATCAGCCCACTCGCCTGGGGGTAAATTATCGGGTGAATGATAATTTATTATTACGGGGAGAAACAGATTTTCAAGATAGTAGCGCCATTCGGTTTGAATATGAAATTCAGTTTTAGAAGAAATCATTAACCATAAAGGCATGAAAGACACAAAGAAGGAGTGATATCATATTTGATAGAATACGACTTCCTATTTTCTCTAATATCATTTCTCTATAATATTGTACTCTCATCGATTACCCTCTGTATTCTCCCTTACTAAGGAGGACGGCGACAGCAGGAGGTTGTGATTAGTGGCAATATCTAAAGAAATTGGTATAAGAATCAATCATTAATGACAACTTACCTCTAACAAATAATATCATGTCTGTTGAATGAATCGGGATCAAAACCGGGTAACCTCTCTAGAGGCGTTACATGTAACGTCTCTACATCAGAATTAATCAACAGCACAGAATATAACAAAATTTATAATGTTGAGAAAAGTGGGGTTAGGTTGGGAGTTTGAAACGGAGGAAATATTAGAAGATTTTTTATCTCAATATTTGAGTTTATTATTCCAGTGGAAACTTCTTGATCGACAATATACAGTGAATGGTCAACGTTGTGATGTTTTGGCAGTCGATCAAAATCAGCGGTTAGTGATTATTGAGTTAAAGAATATTGAAGATAGAGGCATTATTCAGCAACTGACTCGTTATTATGATGCTTTAATAGAACACCAGCCGTTTGAGCAACAGGTCAATTATGATAAGCCTGTTCATGTAGTGGCGATCGCACCCAGTTTTCATGATAAAAACTCCGGGAGTTTGGAAACTGCCGACTTCTAGTCGGTGGAGGAAAAACGACACGGGCGAATTTATTCGCCGTCCCTTTATAGGGAGTGGATTTTTATTGGTAGTAAGCCCAGGAATCCACAAACCTGTAACGCCCATTTCTAGGGTAAAGTTAGCCTCGCCAAGGTTATCAGTCGGTACTTTCTCAATGGCACTGTCTTACCCCTCGTAAAACTGTTTAACCACTGAGTTCTAGAGCTGCAAACTGGCTACGTATTTACAGGTAGGAACTTGAACACTTGCTGATAACGTAGTCCTCGCAGAACTTAGGCTGGTCAACTACCTAAAGAGAAAGGCATGATGCCCCGTCTCTTTAGAGCGGGGTGCTGACCGAGATAATTTTATCGATACAAAGTATCATACCTTAGAGTTTCAGTTTTTGCAATTTTCTGTGATTTCAGAACAGGAAAAATTTTATTTAAGTTTGCAAGATGTCGATAGTGAGGATGTTTCACGAGTTGAAATTCCTTATCAAGAACCAGAAGATGATAATTTGCCTTCTCCTCCTACCGCACTTCTGAAATATTTAGCTAATTTTGAAGGGCAGCAGAAGGAAAATATCTTAAAGTTTCGTCGTAAAATTATTCAGTTTGACTGTCGAATGCAAGAGGTCTATAGTTCAGGTAGCGTTAAATATGGTAATGGCAGCGCTAAAAATAGTAAATATTGTGCTGAATTTTTATTAGATAAAAAGTACGGGTTAACCTTATTTCTCTGGCTGCCTTACAAAGGGGGTAAAAGCAAAAGAATAGGACGGGCTAGAATTTGGACGGATTGGCAAGATCAAGCGTTTATTGAGGGATATGTTTCTACTGGAATTGGTAGTGAGATTAATCGTCATAAACGGAAAATTACCAGTTTAATTCAATCACTTTCTCATGAATTGCAACGAAAAATTTTTTGGAATAGTCATAGTTTTTATCATTATAATGGCGAACAGCGATATCATTATGGCTTGGATACTACGAACATTAGGGCTAAACAGTATATTCAGGAAGTCAAAAAAGTTTATAAATTAGTTGAAGAAGATACACCTATCACCTATGAGGATACAGAATTGATCTATTTTTATAGAGAGTTAATTATGAAAAAAACAGGATATTATCCTCAGCTTATGCCTAACTATAAATCTCTAAATACACTCCTGAATTTAACATTATCAAAATGGCTAAAGAGATTATAGTCCTGTCAAAAGTAATAAGTCTAAAAAATAGATAATCTAATATAGCAATTGCTGTTTTTATTTGCGCCGAACCTCAAGATCTGTAATCGGAAAGTTGGCTGTCTTGACGGGTAAGTGTCGCGGGCGCATTTTCCTAAATTATAGAATGCGTAATTCTATTCCCAGTTAAGCGTTCCGGTATTCCCTGATAAATCTGATTTTATTACAACTCAGATGAAATTGCTATATTGTCAAAATTATATTGTTGAAAATATCTAAATTATTGTCAATTTTATAAAAAATAATATCGATAAACCCTTTTTATATATACAGGTAAAAGTAACTTATTTTGAGTTACTTTTTGACATTAATTCTCCTTTCTATCGAACTGATGTACTTTTTAATATAAATCGGTAGAGTGCGATCGCACATATTATTTGAAAGATGCTGATATCCAATTGAGTTGGCATAACTCCTCTCAAATTCAACTAAGATATTAAACTCGTATATGATAGTAATCCCAAACAAATTAATAAACCCCCAATAGCGCTAAAGATTGTTAACGGCTTTCACCCCCGATGGGTAAACTAAAATTAGTTCTCTTCAGCAACGAATTTTAGCAAGTCATGAAAGTGCCTAAATCGCTCAATTTTACATATTGGTTAACGTTAATTATCCGTTCTATCGAACTAATGTGCTTTTTAATATAAATCCGCATAGTGCTATAGCACATATTATTTTATAGCAGTAAAAAGTTTGGTGCTTGACATCAAAATTGTCTTTAAAGGCAATAGGAAATAGGCAATAGGAAAATGTCCTAACCATAGAACGTAGCGCTATAAAGATGCTGATATCCGATTGAGTTGGCATAACTGCTTTTAAGCCTAACTAAGATATTAAACTAATATAAAGACGTAGAGCGTTACAACTTTATGGTGAAGTATCATGATAATTCAGTGCATTGTTACTCATAACGTACTTGAAATATTCAATTTAGAACAGGGGAATTTTCCGAAAGTGAATTATAGCGATCGCAGAGATTTTTCATTATTTTAAACGAGTTTATCTGCTGGCTTGACCCATCTACTTTCAGAACGACCGCAAAATTATAGGCTGAATATTTTTGCTGAGGATTGCCCAAAAAAATTTTAGATTAATCTAGCTTATTATTGACCGTCAGTGAGTCTAACAAAAATCACTTCTCTCTCGCTTCCATGATAGCAATCCCAAACGAATTAATAAATCCCCAATAGCGCCAAAGCTTGTTAACTGCTTTCACTGCCGATGGGTAAACTGAAATTAGTTCTCCTGTTTATTCTGAATTACTCTTTCTCAATTCGCTAAGGGTAAGTAAGAAAATCTCTATTCACATATTTTCCCATGAAACAACTAACATTAGCCTGGATAGAATTAGGTCAATCCCATTCATTTAAAATCTCTCAAGATCCCTGCCATCAAGAACCTGTTAAAATCCGGATTGGACGCGATCCGAATCGTTGTGATTTAGTATTATCTGACCCCACTGTTTCAGGATTGCATATCGAAATTCTTTTCAATCAATCCCACGATCAATTTCTGGTTCGTAACTTAAGAACCACTAACCCACCCCAAATTGACGGACAATCCCTAATATCTGGAGAAATGATACTGAAGCCAGGAAGCCAACTGATTTTAGGACAACAACTACTGCAAATAACGTCTATCATTAACCCCTCTTTCACTGTGCCACCAACACTGCTAATCTCACCCACCCAAACCCTTCCCACTTTAGGGTCAAAACCGAATTCAACCACGACCCAATATGGATTACGCTGTCCTGAGTGCAATCGTATTTGTTCCTTTGATCAATTAAAGTTAAGCTGTCAATGGTGTGGAACAACTCTAGCAGCAGCCGAGAGTGTCGTTATCAGTCCAGACAACCCCGTCTAGCTGCACCTCAATCATGCAAATCCGTCTCAGTTGGCAAGATCCTGCAACCGGTGACTGGCGTACTCCTGTTTTAACGCCGCCGATTACTTTTGGTCGATCCTTTGACCGTATGCCTGGGGCAATTGATGGCGATCGCACCTCTCGTATTGTCCTGCAAGGAAGTCGTGTTTCGCGCTTTCATGCCATGATTACCCAGGAAAAACAAAATCTGGTGATCACCGATCTCGGTAGTCGTAACGGTACATTAATTAACGGCATTCGTCAAACGCGGACGATATTAGCCGATGGAGATACGTTACAAATTGATCGTTACACCGTAACAGTTTCTTTCATTACTTATGCCACGAACTTTACAACGTCTTCCTCAAATTCCAGTATTTTTTTCAATCCGAATACCGATTTACCCGATCCTAAAGTTCCTAAACCCGATCTCGTCTCTAAGATGCGTGACAGTTTCCCTCCCCCTGAATTTCGTCATGCTTTTCAGTTATCTCAACAAACGTTAAATGATATAGGGTTACCTGTCAGTGAAATAGATTATGTCACCATTGGGGCAGGATTGGGCAGTTTTATGTGGGTGGATGTACTTCGTATTTGTGGGGTGAAACCTAATCAAATTATTGCTTTAGGCTTAGAAAGCCAACCCTATGGACGATATCAACGATTGTGTGAAAACTCCCAAATTCCCCCCCATGAACGTCTGAGATCCAATTCAGATTCTTGTCCCGATAATCTTTGGGGATGGCCGAGTTATGCTTGGCGAGAAGCTTGGACTGTTTTACAAAAAAAACAGTGGAAAATGGCATTAAAGCTACTGTGGCAAGTTTTTGCAGAACCGACATTTGCCCCAACTTATACCCCTCGATCTCAGGATGTGTTTACTGCTATCGATCGAGAAGCCCAACGTATTAGCTGGGATAAAATTTATCAATATGGTAGAGTTCGGGGAATTCGTAAAACCAATGATGGCCGCTATGCGATCGCCTATTCGCGATCAAGTGCCCAACAACGAGAACATGGCTTTTTAATTGCCCAATATATTCATATCGCAACGGGATATCCCGCCATTCAATTTTTACCCGACTTACAAGCCTATCGAGATAAAACTAAAGATTTTAAATCCGTTGTCAATGCCTACGAAAATCACCAACACGTTTACGAGCATCTAGAAAAAAAAGGCGGTATCGTTGTATTACGGGGACGAGGAATTGTTGCATCCCGGATTCTGCAACGGCTTTATCAAGCCAGAAAATACAATTCTGCAATTGAAATTGTTCATTTAATGCGATCGCGCAGCGTGCCGTCAGGCGTATCGCCCAAAGCCGAAGGCCATCACTCCGGTTCAACTCAGCGACGGGTTGAAAATCACTTTGAATTTCAGCCGTTTAATTGGCCAAAAGCCTGTTGGGGCGGGGAACTCAAACAGCGATTACAACAAGCCAGCCTCAAACAACGATTACAACTGCTAGAAAGCTGGGGAGGTACCACCACTGCCGATCGGCAAGATTGGCGTGATATCGTAAATCTTGGTTTGCAACAGGGATGGTATCGGATTATCTTTGGGACTGTTGAAGCGGTTGAACCTCATCCTCATCGTCATACTTTAACATTGATTCGGGAACATGGCATTGATGCTCAACTGCGCCTGAGTGCCGACTTTATTATTGATGCCACAGGGTTAGATGCCGATGTTGAAGCCAGTCCGTTGTTAAAAGATTTAGTCACTCATTATAATCTTCCCCTCAATTCCCTCGGGCGCTTGAGTATCCAGTCGGATTTTGAATTAGCCGAAATGCGATCCTCGACAACAAGCCTCTCTAGTGGGGGTAAATCCAATTCTGAGGGCGATCCTCCTGAAATTCGAGGCCGGATGTATGGAGCCGGTGCCATCACTCTTGGTGGCTGCTATGCCCCTGTGGATAGCTTTTTGGGCTTGCAATACGCGGCGTTACAGTCAGTGCGAAGTTTAATTCGAGTTCAAGCGCCCGGTCTTCGGCCCCTGGGAATTTACCGCTCTACCCGCCAATGGTTAAAATGGGTCAGGAATCACTCACCGAGTTAAATCAGGGTTAAATTAATCAAATTTTGATTTTTGTAGCGCAGTTTGAATCTTGAAATGTTACATTAAAAAACGTTACGTTTTTAGTCTAGAAAAACCCAATTCTCCACCCATTGAATGGCAGGCTCATCAAGTTCAACTTATTCCCGAGAACGACGTCCTCAAGATACTGACTGGCGGCTCTTTTTGCGTTTAGGAAGATACGCAAAGCGCAGTCAAGGTGTTTTATTAATCTCGTTTATTCTCTTAATTCCCTTAGCGTTATCCGGTGCAGTGCAACCGATTTTAATCGGTCAAACGATTTCTCTGGTGCGCCAAGAACCCACCTATGGCTTTTTGCAAAACATGAGTTTGTCAAGGGGGTTAAATCTTCTGGCAATACTGCTGCTGTTAACCATTATGCTGCGATTAACCTTGCAATCGGTACAAGGTTATTTAGTCCAAAAAGTGGGTCAAAAAATCACAGCCGATATTCGGGATGATTTATTCGATCATGTTACTTCTCTAGCAATGCGATTTTTTGATCGGACTCCAGTGGGTCGATTAATTACTCGTCTGACCAGTGATGTGAGTGCGTTAGGAGATGTTTTTTCTACCGGAGCAATTGGTATTATTGGGGATTTATTTTCAATTATTGTGATTGCCATTACCATGTTTACGATTGAGTGGAAAATGGCAACGATGTTAGTCTTGGTGATGATTCCTGTTACCGGATTAATTATTTATTTTCAGCAACAGTATCGGGTGGCAAATTATCGGGCGAGAGAAGAACTTTCTAACTTAAATTCCCAACTGCAAGAAAATTTAGTGGGGATTAGTATTGTTCAACTGTTTAGCCGAGAACAATTTAATTCTGAGCTGTTTCGGGCAAAGAACCAAAGCTATATTGATCAAGTTGACAAAACTATTTTTTATGATTCTGCGGTTTCTGCCACATTAGAATGGATTGCATTAGTGGCGATCGCGGCGGTTTTATGGTTGGGAGGTCGTCAAGTGATGGCTAACACGATTAGCTTTGGAACTTTGTCCACGTTTATTTTATTTGCTCAGCGTTTATTTGATCCGCTTAGGCAATTTGCGGATAAATTTACAGCGATACAAGCAGGATTTACAGCAGTTGAACGGATTAGTAATATATTAAATGAATCCGTTGATATTCGAGATCCGGAAAAATCAAAACAGCAACAATTTAAGTCTCAAGGTTTACAGAAGACGGGAGAGATTAAATTTGAAAAGGTCTCATTTTCTTATAAGAAAAATGAGTATGTTTTAAAAGATCTCGATTTCACTATTCGTCCCGGTGAGAAAGTGGCGTTAGTGGGGCCAACAGGGGCAGGAAAAACCTCAATTATTCGTTTATTATGTCGTCTTTATGAAGCCAGCAGAGGAGATATTTTAGTGGATGGTATTAATATTAAAGATTTACCACAAGCTGAACTGAGGCGACATATTGGGGTGATTTTACAAGATGGGTTTTTGTTTGCTGGAGATGTTAGAAGTAATATTACTTTAGGGGAAACTTACCCTGAGGAAAAAATTCGATTAGCTGCCCAGCAAACGAATGTCGCTCAGTTTATTGAACAATTACCCCAGGGTTATGATACAGAATTACGAGAACGGGGAACCAATCTTTCTGTGGGTCAAAAACAACTCCTGGCTTTCGCGCGGGTTGCGGTTCGAGACCCTAAAATTTTAGTATTGGATGAAGCAACGGCTAGCTTGGATGTACGGACAGAAGCACTGATTCAAGAGGCTTTAGAACGACTCCTAGAAGACCGCACAGCAATTATTATTGCTCATCGTCTGTCTACGATTAGAAATGTAGATCGAATATTAGTTTTAAAACGCGGGGAGATTGTTGAGTCGGGTAGCCATGAGGAATTGTTAGAACAAAAAGGTGTTTATGCCAGTTTGTATCAGTTACAAATGTTAGGGGCTTGAAAAATGGGTTAGGGGCGCAAGTCCCGTCAGACGAACGTTCCCTAACCTCTTGAGCGTGCTGAACTAAGCTTCTAGGGTTAGATACTCAGGAGTGGGTATAGCCACAGGCTGATGCTGCTGAGCTTGATAAGTGATCATGAACTCATTCAGGTTGCGTTTAAGGTCTTCACGTCCCTGAAAATGGTCAAGGCGATGAAGCACAAGTCCGCTGTCAAACATAATTAAAGTCGGTAAGGTTTGGAGTCGATAAGTACTGGCAAGCTTTAAACTTTGATCGGCATTAATCCCAACCACTTTAACTTGCTCAGGCCAATCTGTCTGAAATTGATGTAACTGGGGGACAATAAACCGACATAAGCCACACCAAGGTGCCCAGAAGTGAACCAGTACAGGGATTTTTGACTCTAAAACCTCTTTTGTAAATTTGGTCTCACTGATAGAAAACAACATGAATCTCGAATTTTATTAATGAACGTTTAATATCTCTGAAATTAGTGTATCAGAATTTGCTCGATTCCCGCATTAAATCATTCAATATGCTGATGATTTAAAAATGGGGAATATCCTATCTGCTCGAGCAAAGCTGAGTCCTTACCTGGGATGGATTGATCCCAGCTTGCAGGTGTGTTATAGTTAATGCTTAAGATTGATCCCAATTTAACAAATTAAATTCTTTCAAAGCCGGTAAAAAGTTTTTATTCTCGTGACTGGGTCGGCTGAGTTTAATCAGGGCAAACCGCTGCAAAGGGGTCAATTTTTTCCATTGAGATTGATCAATTTCAATCCCTATTTCACTGGCTTTATTCTCAACGGTATCTGGGATAACATCATGGCTCCAGGGGGGGTTTGGATCAATGGGTAAGTCTTTCAAAGGCAGATCTGAATATTCTTTTACAAGATTATAAAGCAGTTGACGGTAAGCTTCAACTTCTGCTGGAGTTTGAATGGGTTGCTGAACTAAAGTTTGTCGTGCCACTGCATCAAATTGATTCCAATGAGCCAGTTTCAGCTTCACTCCACAGGTGTCGAGCTTGTAGCGGACAATCATAGGAATACAATGGAGTGATGAAACAAAGTCGGCTTCAAAGTCAAAAAATAAATCGTTCATAATTCCTTAAAGTTTAGTGGTTTTTCGGATAATCCAGTAACTACTGGATAATGCAATTAATGCGATCGCTAATGCCATCAAATCTAGAGCTGATTTTTTATCTAAATTGAATAAAATAATCTTACGAGCCACTGCAATCAAAGAAGTAACGATCACTAATTCTACTTGAATAATATGTTTTCTTAAATAGGCAGAAATATTTTCTAATAATTCTAGGGCAATGAGAATATTTAAAAAAATACCAAACAGATCAAACAAAGTATTGTTGAAGAGTAACTGTTGATTAAATATAAGTTCTTTACCTAAATAAAAAATTAGATGAAAACAGCTAAAGATAATCAATGCTACCATTGCTAAAGAGAGGAGTTTAGAAATAATGACTTGAATATGCTCCAAAAATAGGATGAATTCATCGTCCTCAAACCCTGTTTTCAAATTCTGCAATGTCTTACGAAACCATCCCATGGTTAAACCAAAAATATTTTTTCCTAATTGTAGTGGTTTCGAGTCCTGAAGCAAACTGATACTGAGAAATTTTGAACTTTATTGGGTAATGAATGACGACAACGAAGTCAGATTTCTCTAGTCAAGCCTGAGGGTAACTCTCTTTAGCGTCTGAAAACGATGCAAAGTACTTTCTGATTTTCTCTCTTTAGGGTATCAAACCCCTGAGGTTAGCCTCCACTTCCCCCAGTACTTTTTTGTGAACTTAGTGTACGCTTGAGGACAAGAGTATGAAGAATATCAGTCAAATCTTTACAGAATCTTGATTTCTTTTACAACTCTAGTCTGATATAACAGAACATAGCATACATCAGATGCTAATTACCTATCAGGGTTACACGAACTAAAAACTGATGCTGTCTATTCTGTCTAAGCTTGACAGGACAAGACTAAAAATGATTTTGACTAAATTAGGCTGCATTTTGAACTGGACAAAGATTAAGCAATCTTCTTGTTCCTACTTTGTGATGTATTTTGTTAACCAGTAAAGAAAAATCAATGGAGACAATCAAAGTTACGACTGCTTTTGATCAACATCAAGGTGATTTAAGTACAATCAACTTATCCCAGCAAACAGCAAAACTGCCAATGACTCAGCCCCAGGCCGATCGTGCCCTCAATCTATCTACAGAAGCGGCCGACAGTAGCAATATCTCTGACTCAATTCATAATGGAGATAGTCTGACCTTACATCAAGTCTATCTGTTGAGTAGACTGTTGCGTTCTTCTGGTCTCCCAAACTGATAAGCTGTGAAATACTGAGGGTTATAGTTAGGGAAAAACCGAATCGATCATCATCTATAATTCTAGAGGGCAGAATCGACGTGAGTTGGGAAACCTCACCTGAATCAGGCTGATATTCTCTCTGAGGCGTGCACGTTAGTGTAACCTAGAGCAATAGCGCTAACATTTGAGAGTCGTGGATACTTTCTCATAATTGAACTTCTATGCAGTGCATGGATACCATGAATCCCAACTAATGGATTTTAGTGCCATGAGTCGATCTTTGATGCCCTTACCCTAACCTCAGTACAAATGTTCTTTGATATTTTTCCATTCAGATTTTCCTTGGATGCAACAACAATAGCAGGTGCAGCCTTGTGGTCATTAGCATTGTATTGGGGATTTTCGCCTGTGAGTGATTGGTTGATGGAACAACTCACCCGTTGGTTTGACTTTGCAGAGCGATCGCTCTACACTTCTGATGAGGAATACGAACGCACTCGTAAAGCCAGGGAAGCTCAGAATTCATTTTATGCCTCTTTGTTTAGTATTGTGCCTTTTTTGTTGGTTGGGGGGCTGTGCAATTGGGGCGTTGAAATTGGACTGGGTCGTAGTTGGGCTGTGAGTATGGGAATGATTGCCTGTATTAGTTTAGGCATTTATGAGTTAGGAAGGCGAGATAGTCAAGAACGGGGTTAGATTTGCCCTAAGTCATGAGTCATGAGTAAGTAGAGACGTTGCATGCAACGTCTCTACGGGAGTAGTAAGTAAAAGGCATCTAACCTTCAATCAGTCCCTGTATTTTTTCTAATTCATACCGTAAATACTTGCCCCATTTTGCTGCTAATATAATTTCAGTGAAAGGAACTTTAATGGGAGTGGTTGCATCTTCAAGTTGAAATTCTAATTCAATTTCTCCCCCTTTGTCCGGCGGATTATCTATATCCACTGATTTTTTATCCACCAATAACCAAATAGACTGAACATCTTGTAACGAAAAGGTTTCAATATTTACAGGCCCTTTACGACTGGGTTGTCCCCAGGTTAATTCATCCTGTTTGTATCCCAAAACGGCTAAAATATCATACTTAGCTTTCTCAAATCCTAGTGCCCAAGTTTGGTAAGCTTCGACTTTTTGATATTCATTCCAACCCGCCCAGGCAAGCCAAAAGAAAATAATTAATAGCGGTAACCAGATTAACCCTCGTTCCATTGTTTCACTTAGTTTGTTTGAATGTTTCAGATCCCAGTTACCAGTATGCCCGATACAATGGGATCACAATGGGCAATTTATTCAATCGTGGATAATAACCCTCGCATCGCATACTGAAGAACTGTCAACAACCCACCGCTTTAGCGGGGGCTTGATTTCAAGCCCTAGTTGACCAGACTAAGTTCGGGCGGGTTACAAACCCCTGACGGGTTGGACTTCGTCCCAACATTTTCCGTCACGCCCCTACTACGTT
>CAYNXM010000220.1:0-3306 GCA_964401105.1 uncultured Lyngbya sp.
AGAAAAACGAGTGAGTTGGGTCGGTAAAGAACAGATTTAAATAATATTGATAAAAATAGGGAGAGATGTTATGGATAAAGTCTCTTCCCTTTGGATGGGTGATAGGTTTTGACATCATCCTTTAGAACATTAACCTCAAGAATTTAGCGATCGTACCACTGCCAAAATTCAGAGACTTTGCCGAACTTGCGTAAGTCCTCTTTAAGCCGATCAGCCTTATATCATTTCTCTATGAAGCTGCACTTAATAAAATCTCATAATCCTCAGTGCAATTCAGTCTGGATGACAATATATTAAGGGCATTGTTGCAAAGAAATGGTATTAGCTATGGCGGTGATAATGCCTTCCTCAGCAAAACCCCTTAACTACGCTAAAGGGAGTCAACGATAATTAAAGCGGTTGCTTAAGCCTGATTTGAACCCATACTCTGATAAGATGATGAGCTGTAACAACATTAATCACGTTTGAAGACTGTAGACTCAATTCAATCATGACCCAAACCTACCGCATTACTCTTCTTCCTGGCGATGGCATTGGCCCCGAAATTATGGCTGTAGCGGTTAATGTGTTGAACGTAGTAGGTAACAAGCTAGATATTACCTTTGACGTACAGGAAGCCCTGATTGGTGGGGCGGCAATTGATGCGACAGGAGATCCTTTACCCACGGAGTCTTTAGAAAAATGTCGTAACAGTGATGCGGTGTTGTTAGCCGCCATCGGGGGTTATAAATGGGATAATTTACCCCGTCATCAACGTCCAGAAACGGGTTTATTGGGACTGCGGGCTGGGTTAGAATTATTTGCAAATTTACGTCCGGCAACCATTTTACCTCACTTGATTGATGCCTCTAGCCTCAAACGAGAGATAGTAGAAGGGGTAGATATTATGGTTGTTCGTGAACTAACAGGGGGGGTTTATTTCGGTCAACCCAAAGGCATTTTTGAAACAGAAACCGGGGAAAAACGCGGTGTGAATACGATGGCTTATACCGCCTCAGAAATCGATCGCATTGCCCGTGTGGGGTTTGAAACGGCTCAGAAACGGGGTGGTAAACTTTGTTCGGTGGATAAAGCTAATGTGTTGGATGTGTCTCAGTTATGGCGCGATCGCGTTACTGCCCTAGCAACTGAATACTCTGATGTAGAATTATCTCATCTTTATGTTGATAATGCCGCCATGCAACTGCTACGGTGGCCTAAACAGTTTGATACCATTGTTACCGGGAATTTATTTGGAGATATCCTCTCGGATGCCGCAGCCATGTTAACGGGTAGTATTGGGATGTTACCTTCTGCCAGTTTAGGATCCTCTGGCCCTGGCGTATTTGAACCCGTTCATGGATCGGCCCCCGATATTGCAGGACAAGATCAAGCTAACCCCCTAGCCCAGGTATTAAGTGTCGCGATGATGTTACGGTATGGACTTAATCAACCATTAGCTGCGGAACAGATCGAACAAGCCGTGTTAACATTGCTGGATCAAGGATATCGTACAGGGGATATTATGTCAGAAGGAATGACCCAAGTTGGGTGTAAACAAATGGGTGAATTGTTTGTAAAAGTGTTAGAAGAAAAATAATCTATTGAGGCATTATTTAACTTGACTCAAGAAACCCAGCTTTGTTGATCAAGCCGGGTTAATAACAGTGAGGAATTACTTTAATATTATTTGAACCTCACACTACAATTTGACGACAGAAAGGGTGACTTCTCCATAATTATCATCAGGATTTGTATCAAAGAAAAAGGCACAAAGCGTGCTTGTCTCCAACACTTCCAACGTTAAGGTTTCGTCATACCCATTCAAACTTGACCAAGTTGATTCGACAGGAATATTGGTTTTTTTGTTAATGAATTTACCGCCATAAATCCACAGTAATACTAATGGTTCCCGGCTATAATCAGCCATACCATAGCCAAACGTTCCGCTTTTAATCCGAATAATATGAAGACCAGGTTCAAGACTGTGGGAAACTGCTGTTTCTTGTAACCCTGCCATCTGTTCAAGATTCAACAATAAACAATGTTGACGACTATGAACCGTTAGATGCTGAATTTCACAACTTGGTTGCAGGATTTGCTCACTTGGGGTAACTCCTGTAGAGGTTTCATCAACTGCTGCATCACTGAATGGGACACCTGTTAAATTCATCGTTGTAGAAGTTTCCTCAACTGCTGCATCAAGTTCAGCCGATTCCACTTCCAACGGTTGCAACGCCGGAACATAAACTGCATCAGAACAGCATAAGGGTAACCATTGCTCATCATCAGTCACGTAACCGATGGCGGAGGCATAATTGCGATCGCCTTGAGGGATTGAAACTCGTAATTCGGGGGTCGATTCATCACAATCATACTGTTGGATATTATCTAGACTTTGTGTATGCAAATCAACATCCGTTACATCATAAACTCGCAGTTGTAACTGAACTCCTCCTTGTTGTTTGACTGCATCAATATCGGCTTGGGGCAGATCCCACCTTGCTTCTACCATTTGCTCGGCGATAACAACTAAAGTTAACAGACTCGGAGGAGGGGTAACAACAGAAACTGTCGTTGTCTCTGCATGAGTTAAATCTGCAACGTTTGTAGTGATTTCCGAGGCTGAAGGAGGATTTTCCCCTAATTGAGAAACATCAGTTGATGATGAACTTTCCTCTAATGCTTCATCTGATTCATCTGTGAATGATGCTGGAACAAAAACTAAGTTAGAACGACATAAGGGTAGCCACTGATTGATGTCTGTTACATAGCCAATTTCTGCAATATAGTCACAACCTTCTTGAGAGACTGGAACTTGGATTTGATCGGTTGATTCGTCACAATCAAATTGTTGTACAGTGTGGGGCGGGTCAGTGTCTACATCAATATCGGTAACATCATAAACCCGTAGTTGTAATTTTTGTCCGCCCTGTTGACGAGCCGCATCGACATCAGTTTGATACAAATCCCAGTTGGCAATAACGGTTTGATCCTCACCTGGAGTTAAATGCAGTTGAGTTTGAGAGGAACCCAAAAAGTGAATTGCTGTACCTGCTAAAGTCACCCCACCCGAAAAACTAATTCCGCTGGTAGGAGTGTTATCAACTTCGCGGAGATCTGTTTCAGCCACATCTGGGGAAGTGATACCCAACTCAGTATCAGTTAAAGTCGGTTCTTGAGAAACTGAAGTCTCTATTTCAGGGGTACTGGTTTGGGCGCTATCGATTGTAGGGGAAGTGATATCTACCTCATCCCCATTTGAAACCGGAATATAAACTGACTCGGCACAACACAAAGGCAACCACTGCTGATCTTCGGTAACAT
>CAYNXM010000221.1:0-65515 GCA_964401105.1 uncultured Lyngbya sp.
ATTTAGAACCACCTTTTTATTGGAAATTAGTCAACAGCAGCAAACAGAGAACCGCTAACTTCAGACAGACCGCCGGTTGCAACGACGGAGATGTCAGCTTCAGCAGCAGTGTTGTTGCCGATAGCAGTTACGTCAAAGGTAACAGTAGCGAGGTTACCAGTGATGTCAACGTCGCTATCGAAGTCGAGGTCAGCGTCGAGGTCTTTGTCGATATCGATATCAACATCAGTGTCTAAATCAACATCTACATCGATGTCAACATCTTTATCAACAGTAATACCACCTGTTCCACCAACAACGCCTGCTACGTTGACAACTTCTAAGTAGTTTAAGTCAGAAATGATCATTGGTTTTCTCCTATTAATCGATAGAATTGAGTCAAAATGATGAGTTATGAAGCGTTCTGTAAAAGTTGCTCTAAATTCAACAACTTTTTAGCATCAATTAGTCAACAGCAGCAAACAGAGAACCGCTAACTTCAGACAGACCGCCGGTTGCAACGACAGAGATATCAGCTTCAGCAGCAGTGTTGTTACCGATAGCAGTGACGTCAAAGGTAGCAGTGGCGAGGTTACCGCTGATGTCAACGTCGCTGTTGAAGTTGAGGTCAGCATCGAGGTCTTTGTCGATATCGATATCAACATCAGTGTCTAAATCAACATCTACATCGATGTCAACATCTTTATCAACACTGATACCACCTGTTCCACCAACAACGCCTGCTACGTTGACAACTTCTAAGTAGTTTAAGTCAGAAATGATCATTGGTTTTCTCCCGTTAATCGAAGATTTTTTTGTTTTTTTCAAAGCTCGTTTGCTTCGATGTATTTAATATAGCGAGATTAAATGAACTAAAGTTGCCATTTTGGCAGGTTTATTTAAAAACAATTAGGCGTTTAAATAGATTTTTATAACAGGATATAAACACTATAAATTTGCTTAACTCCGCAAGAGAATTAAGCAGGCAAAAGAAAATAAACTCACCAAATTTCGTTTTTTATGATGTCCTGACTCAGTTCAACAGCTTCCTAAAAGCAATGTAGCCAGAGCAGCTAAAATCTTCTCACATACCCATTTCTGTCCCCCTTTTCATAAACTGCTCTCAAAATCAATATAGAAATTTTGATTATATTGATGTTGATTGCTCACCCACTGTCTTGAAGACATTGATACTTTATCAAATGATTAGAATTGATGTTGCCAAATTGGCAGAATTTTTGCTGAAAAAATAAGGGGTAATACCCCTACAGAGTTTGATCCCTGATTCATCTCAAGATATGTTGTAACCCTCAGAACGTTATCCCTTAAGGATAAAAAAGCCTGTTCAAACGACTGAATTACCAAGAGCGTGCCGCTAAAAACTTATCTAAATTAGGTACATCTACCCAGGTTCCGGTTTCATTAGATTCATGGGTCAAATCCATTAACAGTTGAGAATAAACCCCTTCTTTGAGGGAAGGCACTAAAGCCGTTCCTTGACGAATCCCTTCTACCCAACGATCTACGACTCGAATAAACGGGGCAATACGGCCATCGGGGAATGTTTTGGGAAAAGCCAACCGTTGCGGAATCGGAATTTCTGCTAACGCTTCTCCCCCTTGACTGCCCCACAATTTAAACCCATGCACATAATCTTTCTGGTTATCACTGCCTAAAACTAATGTGCCATCGCTACCATACACTTCTACCCAATGTCCCCGTCCTTGAGCAGACACAGAACTTAAACTAATTTGACAAGGGGTACCGTCTGTCAACTCCAATGTCAATAAACAAGTGTCATCGGCTGTTACGGGTTTAAGCTGGTTACTCTCTGTGGGGTCAGGACGTTCTAAAATAGCGGTACTCAGTAACCCAGACATCCGCCGAACCGGGCCAAATAACCAATGGACATAATCAAAACTATGGGAACCAATTGCCCCCAACGCCCCACCCCCTTTTTGTTTTTGGGCGTACCAATTCCAACTGCGACTGGGGTCAGCGCGACTAGAGACTAACCAGTCAATTTTAATCAAGCGTTTTTGACCGACATATCCTTCTGCTAATAATTCTGCCAACCGTTGCCAAGCCGGGACAAAACGGAATTCAAAATCCATCCCCACCACACAACCTTTGGACTGAGACAGATAATAGAGTTGACAGGCTTCGTCTATATTTAAGGTGGTGGGTTTTTCTAAAAATAGGTGTTTGCCAGCATGAAGCACTTTTTTTGCCATCTCAAAATGCAGAAACGGCGGTGTTGAGACGGTTAAACCGACAATATCCGGATCAGCAACGATTTCATCCACACTATCAAAAGCATAGGGGATATTATGGCTCGAAGCGATCGCAGTCGCTTTTTCAATATCCCGATTGTAAACCGCAACAATATTTGTATCGCAATAGTTTTGTAATCCGGGAATATGAACTTTTTGACCAAATCCGGTACCAATAATCCCAATTCCAATCTGATTCGTCATCAATTCTGACTCACTAATTTTCGAGTACCCCAATATTAGGAGATTAAACGACGGTTCACCAGCCATTCCATCACCTGTTTGCCGACACTCACCCGATCTAATAAATCTATTTCACGAATACCAGTGGGACTGGTGACATTGACTTCTGTTAAATAGCCGCCAATCACATCTAAACCGACAAAATACAGTCCATCTTCCTGTAATTTCGGGGCAACCACTTGACAAATTTCGCGATCGCGGTCTGTAATTTCCGTTTTAGCAACTCGTCCACCCACAGCCATATTGCCTCGAAATTCTCGTCCGGTGGGAATACGGTTAACCGCCCCAATGGGTTCACCATCTAATACAATAATTCGTTTATCCCCGTCTTTGGCTGCGGGTAAAAACTGTTGAACCATCACCGGTTCTTGACCTTGTCTGGTACTGACTTCGATTAAAGAATTAAAATTACGATCTTCTGGATCTAGAAATAAAATTCCTTCCCCCGCTTTCCCCCCCAAGGGTTTCAAAACTGCTGCCCCCTGAGTTTCCAGAAAATCTCGAATGACCGATTTATCTCGACTGACGATCGTTTCGGGAATCACTGATTTAAATTGCAGTGCATACATTTTTTCATTGGCTGCCCGCAACCCTTGAGGAGAATTAACAACTAAGGTTTTTGCTGGATTAATATAGTCCAGTATATAAGTCGTGTAGAGATAGGGAACCGTCACCGGTGGATCGGTTCGCATAAACACTGCATCCATTTCCTCCAGGGGCTGTAAACTCGACTGTTCAACAGAAAACCAAGGCTGAGGGATACTCCAGCGATCGCTTTCCCGTTGAATGGGAGTTAACTGAACGGGGGTTAATTGCCCCCAGGCTTGTCCTTGAATTACACTAAGATGTTCCGCTGCGGTGATCCAGACTTCATGACCTAAAATTTGGGCCGCTTCCATCAAGGCCACACTGGTATCATGACCCGGATTGAGTTTTTCGATGGGGTCAATGATAAACGCAAATTTCATAAATTCGTTGGGGAGTTAAGGTTGACATTCTCCCCCACCTGAAGGTAGGGGGATTCTTGGTTCATCGAGGCTCCGTAACTGAGCAGGACGCATCCAATCCAGCTAGAGGGAATCTCTCCCCAAGCGTATGACTTCCCGTATGCCCTACGGTAGTTAAACCCAGTTGCAGGATGTTTTTGGCTGCATTAATATCTCTATCCTCAACATATTTACAATGAGGACAAACATGAGTTCTCGTTGACAGAGATTTCTGCACCTTCTCGCCACAATTAGAACAATTTTGACTCGTATTATGAGGTGGTACTGCTACCGTTGCCTTGCCATACTTATAACCAAAATATTCTAACCAACGGCGAAAAATTGACCATCCGGCATCACTAATACTTTTAGACAGATGACGATTTCTAACCAAGCCTTTGACATTTAAGTCTTCATAAGCTACCAAATCGTTAGATTGGATTAGACGGAGTGCCACTGTCTTAGCAAACTCTTCTCGCTGCCGACTTACTCTTAAATGTTTCCGGGCGTATCGCTGTCTTGCCTTAATATAGTTCTGAGTTTGTGGTTGACCTTTGCGAAATTTCTTAGACTTTTTACGCTTAGCACGGTTAAGTTGTCTCTCAGATTTTCTGTAGAACTTTGGATTAGGTTCGGTGTCTCCATTACTAGTCGCAAGAAAATACTTTATCCCCAAATCCAACCCTACAACCTTGTGAGATGGCTCCATTTTTGGAACTGTATCTCTTGGGTCTAAGTTGATGCAAAACTGAACATAATAACCGTCTGCCCGCCTAATAATTCTTACTCGCTTAATTTGTTCAGGCTGGAAGTAGTTTAAGTCCCGACTGCCAATCAGCTTTAAATTACCAATCCCTTTTTTATCGGTAAAGGTAATATACTTACGGTTTTTAGATAATTTCCAACCTGAAATCTTATATTCAACTGAGCGAGAATTTTTCTTAAACCTTGGATAACCTTCTCTTGGTGCGCGTTCCTTAGCGGCATGCATTGCCCCAGGGTCGCACCGCTTCTTTCCCGGTTTGTTGGACTTACAGTTTTCATAGAACCGATTAATGGCTCTGAGAATTCTTTCAATTCCAACCTGACAAGCGTGAGAGTTTAAATTTTCAACAAACTTAAACTCCTTTCGTAGTAACGTGTTGTATCTAAAAAGTTCTTTTTTTCCAACACCACGATTATCCATCCAGTAGCGGAGTGCTTTGTTTCTGACAAACTGTGTTGTCCGAATCGCCTCTTCTATGGCTGATATTTGATGTGGTAAGGGATTGACTTTGAACTCTAATACAAACATGATTGCTACTTTTAAGCATGGTAGCATTATAGCAAAATAAATGAGAGTTGTGGGTTCGATGAGTTAACCGCCGTGTAAGCCTGCCCCCGTGGAGACGGGGGACGGGGCTTGTACCCGCTTCTCTTGGTCAACAGTTGAGATGATCTGGTATGAATAGTACCTCAAGCTGTCGCTTTTCAACTCCCTTTTTGGTAGAACTAAGCTAAGAGTTGATCGAGTTTTTTACGAGCTTCTAAATCATAAAGGTCATCACATCCACCGATATGTTTATCCTCAATGAAAATTTGAGGCAAGGAACGACGACCCTTAGCCCGTAAGGTCATTTGATCTCGGGCTTCTGCATCTCCGTCAATACAATATTCGCTATATTCGACCCCCTTCTTGTCTAACAGGGCTTTCGCCTGTATACAGAAAGGACAGGTACTCCATGTATAGATTTCAACCTTAGCAGCCATGAACGGTTCTCAACTTGAGCAATGTTTCTTAATGTTAATACAGAATTGAGAAATTTTGTAGCTGTGAACAGAAAACCGTTCATCCGCTTTCTTGTCGGTGAGATTGAGTTAGTTTGGGGGATTAATATCCCGTTTGTTCCGTGATTGTATAATATGACATGGTATAATCCTGACTCAGTTTATTTTTTATTCAAAAAGGAAAAATTATGACACTGACTGGACAGTGGAACGCTTCTAACGGTAACAGAGACATTTTCATCATCCAAAATGGGGTGACAGTATTAGTCCATTGGACACAGGAAAATCCTTATTGGAACTATGCTTCAGGGATTATGACGAAGAACAACGAAGTAAAAATAAGTTTTGGCGCAGGAGATCAGGCGACTGGTACTCTCTCATCCGACTGGAATAAAATTAATTGGAGCAACGGCAGTTTTTGGAGTCGGGTGAATTAATTGATCTCAGATCAAGGTCTAAGGTTGATATAGACTTTGATCTGATGTCTCACATACTCTTAAATCTTGGGTGGTATTGAGGCTCTTGGTGAAGATTTATCTATTCTGCGAAGCAGATTCATGCTATAATTCTTAGCTAGCTGTAAAATGTTAACTTTTTTTGGGTGAGATGATCGCACAATTTTAAAGATACATTTGAAGCTGGAATGCTGTCTGGAGAGGTGGCAGAGTGGTCGAATGCGCTCGACTTGAAATCGAGTGTGCCAAAAGCACCGTGGGTTCGAATCCCACCCTCTCCGTTGATTTCAGAGATTAGTTCATGATAAAGAACCAGGATTTGACTACAATTTGACGCTAAAGGTGAAAGTTGAGTAATTAATAGCAATTCTGGAAGAGAGAAATAATCATGTTAAAACCAGGGACATTATGGGAAAAACTTAAAGCAAAAACAGAATATGCCCGTAACTGTGGAGCCTTACAATCTATTGCCACAGAATATGAATTTATTGAACAGAATGAAATTCGTTTTTTTGTCCGTATTATCAATAATTTAGTTCGCAAAGATAAAGCCAAACAAAAACAACAAAAAGCGGCTCAGTCCGGTCAAGACTACGATCCATTTCTTCCTTATGAAGAAGATTTATTTGTTGCTAATTTATCGGAGACTCATTTGTGTTTACTGAATAAATTTAATGTTGTCGATCATCATCTTTTAATTGTTACCCGTGCTTTTGAAGAACAAGAATACTTACTCACCTTTGAAGATTTTATTGCCCTCTGGCGCTGCTTAGTTGAAATTGATGGGTTTGGATTTTATAATGGAGGTGAAGCGGCCGGAGCCAGTCAGCGTCATAAACATTTACAGTTAGTACCGTTACCCTTAATTCCTGATGGAACATCACTTCCAATAGCAGATTCTCTGGCAACCGCTAATTTCGATAATAACATCGGTACTGTTGCTAAATTCCCGTTTAAACATGGTTTAATTCGATTAAATTGGCAAGAGCAAATAGAGGCTGAAATCATGGCTCAACAAAGTTTAGATGCTTATCATCAACTCTTAAACGCTATGAATATTCAAGGAAATAATGGTCTAAGGGGACAACAAACCCAGGCTTATAACTTACTGATGACACGGGAATGGATGTTAATTGTACCGCGATCGCAACAAGGCTATGAAAACATCGAGGTTAATTCTTTAGGAATAGCAGGTGCTATGCTAGTTCGCAACCGAGAACAACTCGAACATCTGAAAAAGTTATCTCCCCTGAAACTATTAACTGCTGTTGCTATCGAACAATAAAAACCCTCAGAAACAACGTTTGTGCTTCCTAATCAATTTTAGAAACCACCCAATCAAACGTATCTAATACCTGTTGTAAGGTAGACTCATCTTGCAAAGAAGATAAACTCAAAGACGGCGTTCTAAACTCTGTTCGTTCCACAGGCAACGATAACCCAATTGAACTAAACTGATTTCTTAATTCTATCCATTGTTCCGGTGCGTCAAACGGCGGTTGATGACCATAATGATTAGAAGAAATTTCTAAACGACCGGAAATATCAACCGTAAATAACTTATGAAGTTTCCGTCCTTTGGGATATACAACTGCTGCAAACCCCCCATAAATATCTCCAGTGCCCCACTGAATATCCACGTCAGGCTGATGTTGCATCACCCATTGATGAATAATGCCAGCAATTTTGGCTTCATCGCTTCCCCAGCGGGTTTCCAACTCATCAAAAAACGACGTTTCATCCCAACGTCGGCGTTCACCTGTGGCACTTAATTTTCGCTGCTGGGCTTCAGTTGTCTGCCCAATTAAACGAGGGACAAGGGTTTTTAACCCCTCTTCACTCACATATTGCTTCATTTCCAAAGCCCAAACCTCTACCGGGTCAGTTTGTTCATTGAGAAACTCTACCATTCGCCGCAACGAAGCCGGGATTTGGTCGGCAACGAAAACTAACCGAATCCTTCGGGCTTGAATATTGGTTTTCACCGTTTGCCAAAATCGTTCTTCATTGGCCGCAGAACCAAGAAACCCCTCAAACACCTGTTCTGGATCTTGTCCCTGTTCTCGGCAATTGCTTTCAAAATGAGCAATAATTGATTCCATTGGCCAATAAATGCCCACATTTGCCCCATATTCTAACATCTGACCCATCATTTTTTGACGAGTTTCTGCATTCTGACTGCGTTTAACTTCCACTAACGTGGGAATCGCCTCTTGATCTAAAAACAAATGATCCACCGACCAGCGGCCGCCAGCATCTTCTTCTGCCGGAATGGTAACATCCCGTGAAATTAATAACCATCTGCGAGTGGTGCCGCGATCAATTTCATCACCCGCCAATAAGTTGGGATAAGTCTCCAGCAACTCCTGTAACTGATCTTCGGAATCATAAGGCTGTTCCATCAGTTCTACTAAGCGATCGTCATCTTGAATCAGATAGATTCCGCCACCCATATTTTCTCGTATTGTATGATGAGCTGTTTCACGATTTAATCTTGAGGTTGCCATTGACCTGTAAACACCTGCCTAGCAGGGCCAGTCATCAATAGGCGGTTATCTTTCCCTAACCATTCAATCTGTAAACATCCTCCCGGCAATTCTACTGTTGCCACCCGTTCACAATGACCTGTTAATACACCCGCGACCACAGCAGCACAAGCTCCTGTTCCACAAGCCAAGGTTACACCTGCACCTCGTTCCCATACTCGCATTTTAATATAGTCCGGTCGCACTACTTGAATAAATTCGGTATTGGTTCGTTCCGCAAAAGCAGAATGGTGTTCAAACTCCGGGCCAATTGTTTCTAAGGCAATAGCCGCCCCATCTTCTACAAACGTTATACAGTGAGGATTTCCCATACTCACGCAAGTCACAGACCAAGATTGCCCTGCCACTTCTAAATTGGCATCAATTACTTTTTCTGTTGGCGCGCTTAACAGAGTAGGAATGTCCTGGGCTTGTAAACGGGGTTCCCCCATATCGACCTTCACCTGACCATCCGGCAGTAACTGAGGGGCAATGACTCCGGCTAAAGTACTAATCTGATAGGTTAACGGTATACTTTGCTCTATTGAACCCGTGGTGCTATTTTCTAACTGGGCCACAAAATGAGCAAAACAACGAATTCCGTTGCCACACATCTCCGGTTCAGACCCATCCGAATTGTAGATCCGCATGGTATAGTCGGTGGTGGCTGTTCCGGGTAAAACAAAAATCACCCCATCAGCCCCAACACCAAAATGGCGATCGCACATTTGCACGGCTTGAGCCTGAGATAAAATGGGTTCAGCTTGATGACGATTGTCAATCAGGACAAAATCATTGCCTAGACCCTGATATTTAGTAAACTCAACAACCATAAATTCTAGATTGCTCTCTATTTGGGTTTGGTGATTCACATGCATTAGTCTAACATTGGGAATGGCTCAACTATGTCTGAATTTGATATCGGGTTGCCTAGTATTCGTCTCTGTCAAACCTATCTCAAAGATAAGCAACCCGTAGAAATTAAATTGATCACCAACGATGTGTTGGAAGGGACTATCTCCTGGCAAGATCAAAATTGCTTATGTTTACAAGATCCACAGCAACACCTGATTCTCGTCTGGCGACAAGCGATCGCTTATTTGCGACCTAAGGTTTGATTGCTTTTTCGGGTTTGCCGTGACTTTTTCTGTTGTTTGGGTTTAGACTGAACCGATGTACTGGGAATTAACTCGCTACGGGCACAGTTTAAGTCATGGAAGCCACCACAGAGTAAGAGGCGATCGCCCCCTTGCAACTCTAAGTTACGACCTGGCCAGCGAAAGAATTTACTTTCTCGACGTAATGCTTGAACTTGTACACCATAGCGATGGGGTAAATCAATCTCAGTTAACGTTTGACCGATAACAGGACTATTTTCTGGTACTGTTAACCATTGACAGGAAATGCTTTCGGCTGGGATCGTAACTTCTCCTTTTGCCATTTGATCCACGATTGCCATATCTGTAGCTTCTCCCACCAACAGTAAGCGATCGCGCAGTTGCAAAATAGTTTGAGTATTGGGATAATCAATTTCTTCACCATTGTCTCGAAGAATCGCAATCACACGCACCCCAGTAAATTGACGTAAATTGGTTTGTTCAATACTCATGCCAATAAACGGGGAAACCGAAGGCAATGTGTACCATTTACTGTTCATTTCCTGGGCAGCAGCTTTTATTTCTTTTGCTATCTTTTTAGAGGACTCTTGCGGCCGAAAATCTAAATAATGACTCTGACGAATTTCCTGAGTTTCTTGTTGAATTTGGGGTAAAGATAAGCCCATACTGATGAGTAAGTGAGTGGATAACTCTAGACTGGCTTCAAATTCGGGCTGTACCACTTCCCGCGCCCCCAATTGATAAAATAGTTCAATATCTTGATAACGATAGGCCATGACTGTAATATCCAGGTCTGGGGAAAACTCTAAGGAGCGTTTGAGACATAAACGAGTGGACATCGGGTCGGGTAATGTAATGGCGATCGCTTGGGCGCGATCGACTCCAGCGGTTTCTAAGACCCGTAAACTGGCAGCATTGCCATATAGATAGGGAATTTTAGCAGTTCGTAATTCTTGAATGGCTGCCTCAGAGTGATCGATTACCGTGACGGGATAATCATGACTTTGTAATAATTGCACCAAATTGCGTCCGACTCGGCCATAGCCACAAACAATTACATGATTTTGTTCGGGGAGTTCTTCCGCAATGGCTAACGGTGCAGTACTTTGTTCTAGTAAATTCACTAACCAAGGCACAGTTTCTGCCCAGTTTAATAATTTTGGAACCAATTGTAGCACAAATGGGGTAATCACTAAAGTGACTGCTGTTGTGCCTAAAATCAGGAGATAAACGGATCGCGAAACCAGCCCTAATATTTGTCCGGCACTGGCTAAAACAAAAGAAAATTCACCAATTTGAGCGAGTCCCAATCCGGCAATAATTGAGGTTTTTAAAGAATAACCAAACAATTTAACTAAAGGAATCACAATTAGTGATTTTCCTACAACAACCAGAAAAACCAATCCTAAAATTAGTTCTAAATGTTGCCATAAAAATACCGGATCGATCAACATTCCCACTGCCACAAAAAACAAGGCTGCAAAAATATCTCGCAACGGTTCAACATAAGTCAGCGTCTGATCGGCATATTCTACTTCTGAAATCATTAACCCCGCAACGAACGCCCCCATTTCAATTGAAAAACCCAGGTGTTCTGTTAGCAGCGCAATTCCTAAACAAATAGCAACAACTCCCAGTAAAAATAACTCTTGACTTTCCGTTTTAGCCAAAAACCTTAATAAAGAGGGCATCACCCAAATGCCGACACCAATGGCTCCAACAGCAAATAATCCTAATAATAAAACTGAGCGCACGACAGCCAATCCCATCACTTCTGGGGGTTGATCTAAAGCCGGTAAAACTGCTAACATTAAGCCTAATGCTAAATCCTGAACCACTAAAATTCCTAACATCACTTGACCGTGAGGTGTAGCAGTTTCGTTGCGTTCCATCAAGCATTTTAAAACGACCGCTGTTGAGGAGAGGGATAAAATTGCACCCAGAAAAATTCCTTGAATACTGGAAGTCACCCAACCCAATAAAACAGCAATTAAAGCCGTCCCCACAATCGTTAAAATAATTTGTAACCCGCCCCCTCCTAAACTAATCCTTTTAACTTTATTAAGTTCGGCAAAAGAAAATTCTACTCCTAAGGCAAACAGTAAAAAAGCCACACCAAACTGAGCCAAAGTTTCAACTTGAACCAGTTCTTTAATCACTCCTAATCCTGCCGGGCCAACAATCATCCCTCCGATTAGGTAGCCGAGCAAAGCCGGTTGTCGCAGCAAAGAAGCCAGCAAACCTCCCACAGTCGCGGCTGCCAGCACCAAAACTAAATCTACAATTAATCTAAAATCTTCTGGCACAGGTTCTCATTCAGATTTGCTAAAGTTCGATATTACTCTTTACTTTAGAGGATTTAACTTCAACTTGACGAAATCACAGCAGCTTATCTTTCTGCTAACTCACAGTGATGAACCAATGCTTCAGTTGAAGGTTGTGTCAGGGTTGGTAAACGCATTTTAAACAATGATCCTTTACCAATTTGACTATCAACTAAGATTAATTCCCCCCCCATCAGCTTACAAAAATGACGACTGATGGCTAATCCTAAACCCGTTCCGCCATAACGATGAGGGGTAGAAGAATCAGCTTGAATAAACGCTTCAAATACCCGCTGTTGTTGTTGGCTTGACATCCCAATTCCTGTATCTTGAATATTAAAACAAATCCAGGACTGATATTCTAATGAAGCTGAAGAACGACAATACTCTAAAGATACAGTTAACGTAATCTTTCCTTTTTGGGTAAATTTGGCAGCGTTACTCAGCAGATTCAATAACACTTGTTTCACTTTAGTTGCATCAGAGTGTATGGTTTCCTGAGGAAAATAATAATGAACTTCAAGCTCATTTTCATTCTGAGCAATTAAAGGCTTGACAGTCGCGACAATGTGATCGATTAATTGCTTCAAGTTAAAGGTTTCTAAATAAACATTCATTCTCCCTGCTTCAATTTTGGACAGATCTAAAATATCATTAATCAAAGACAGTAAATGTCTTCCGGCTGTATTAATCATTCTGAGATCTTCCATCATCTCTGTATTACCTAAATCTTGAGCATCATCGCACAACATCTCGCTATAGCCTAGAATCGCGTTTAAAGGGGTTCGCAATTCATGGCTCATATTCGCCAAAAATTGACTTTTAGCAACGCTAGCCTGTTCCGCCGTCGCTTTTGATTGTTGAAGTTGTTGGATTTGTTGACTCACCTGATCGAATAGATGATAGAGAGAAGCGGCTAAAGAACGAATTTCAGGCGTTGGATTATTCAGCGGCGATCGCCATTCTACCTGTAATTTTTGAGCCACTTGTTGCATTTTTTGAGCGAGTTGATTCAGGGGCTTGGAGACAGTATGAGTCATGGTAAATGTGACCACTCCAATCAAAATCGCTGACAGTAAAAAACTCAGTCCAACGATCCATTGTCCTAGTTTTTGTGCTTGTTCTAAACTGAGTTGTCCTTGTTGTTGTTGCTGTTGAACTTGCTGCTGTTGGGTAATAATTTCTTGGTTGAGTTGTTGTAAAGATTGCAGAAAAGTTGCATTAACCCCTTGTCTGCTCTGAACAGGTGTCTCAGGTGATAATGCTTTTTGAACCGTATCAAGCGTCTCAAGCGGGATCTGTTGCTTCTGTAGATCGGCCTCGATTAAAGCCGCGTAGTTTTGAAACACGCTCTGCAACGGCGTTATATCTACTTCCCCATCCAGTAAACCCCGATCAACTTGAGCTGTAATTTGTTCCAGTAATTTCCTCCCCTCCAGCAGATGATTTTCTAGAGAAGTCCGCTCGAGATTCCATTGTTGAGTATTGGGGAGGGTGTCTGCCAAACGTAGACGATAGATTTCAGCTTCTAGAGCTGCGACTTTAAAACGGCTGAGATGATCAATTTGAGTTTCTGCGGCTTTGAGTTGCTCCAGACTCTGAACTCGGTTATGATGGCTGAGTGCTACACCTGCCATTGCTCCCACTACTCCGACAGCGATCGCTGCCCAATAACTCCAACTTAACCTCTGATGAAGCTTCCAGGAGGGATGTTTAATTGTGTTAAATCCAATGAAGTCAAAGGGATGATGATTCAAATTCGAGGCTTGACTCGATTGATTTTGAAGATCTCGACGAGATAAAGGATTTTGAGTAGGTTCAGCAGCCATAGATGTTCGAGGAGCAATCGGTTTAGGGGTTAAAGGAGTCAACATCGTTCACTCTAAATGAATTAGATGTGAGTGTGTTGAGAATCAAAATACTGTTCTTGACTCAGATATGACTTTAAGGATAATTCATCCCTAAAGAGCAATAACCGTCTATTTTGATACTGTTGCTTTTAAATTGATCTTCTCACTGAACGGCTCACTTCAGTTAAAAAGAGTCGATCAAATGTTGTGTGCTCTGCTGAACTAGATTCCCAACTAAAGTAGAGGGATAATACCCCCCTACTCATTGTTACCATAATTGAGTGGAGATGCAAGTTTTATGAAAATTTTCTTATATTTCAATCCGGCTTGAGTCCAGAAAAATCACACTCTCAATCACTCAAATGATGGTCTAATCGCTTATCGTGCAGCAGATAAGGGTTGAAGTAATGCGTCTTTGAGCATCTCTACCTTATCTGTTTCTTCCCAAGGTAAACCCAAATCAGTCCGACCTAAATGACCGTATGCTGCAATATCTTGGAAGAATTGACCACCTCGCTCAGCGGGAAGATGTCGCAAATTAAAGGCTTGAATCATACCCGCCGGTCGCAGCTCAAAGTTTTGTTTGACCACTTCCAGCAGTTGGTCTTCATCCACCTTACCTGTGCCAAATGTATCCAGATGAATACTCATGGGTCGAGCCACACCAATGGCATAACTGACTTGAACTTCACATTTTTCTGCCAGTCCGGCTGCTACAATATTTTTGGCGATATAACGACAAGCATAAGCTGCGGTGCGATCGACCTTTGTGGGATCTTTACCGGAAAATGCACCACCACCATGACGAGAATAACCGCCGTAGGTATCGACAATAATTTTACGTCCGGTTAATCCACAGTCTCCTTGCGGCCCACCAATGACAAATTTACCGGTGGGGTTGACCAGGAAGTGAGTCTCAGCATCCGGCTTGATATCGATATCTGCAAATACAGGCTCAACCACTGCTTTCCAAAGATCGGCTTTGATTCGCTCCTGAATCGCCTGGGGGTCTGTCAAATCATCAATAGTTGCTGTGTGTTGGGTTGAAATTAAAATCGTATCAATGCCAACGGGACGGTCATCTTCGTAAACGACTGTGACTTGAGTTTTACCATCGGGTCGCAAATAGTCCAAGCTGCCATTTTTCCGCACTGCTGCCAATTGACGGCTGATACGGTGGGCTAAACTAATGGGTAAGGGCATTAACTCTGGGGTTTCATTGCAGGCGAAGCCAAACATTAATCCCTGATCCCCAGCACCAATGGCATCTAGTTCTTCTTCGCTTAGCTCTGTACGGGCTTCGGCCGCTTGATCGACCCCTTGAGCAATATCAGCAGATTGTTGATCTAGGGCAACTAAAACAGAACAACTGTCGGCTGAAAAACCGTTATCAGCATAAATATAGCCGATATCAGTAATTTTTTTACGGGCAATATCAATATAGTTGACTTGGGCTTTTGAGGTGATTTCCCCAGTAATTAACACCAAACCTGTATTGACGACGACTTCGGCAGCAACACGACTTTTAGGGTCTTGTGCCAGTAGGGCATCTAAAATTGCATCCGAGATTTGATCGCAAATCTTATCGGGATGACCTTCTGTGACTGACTCGGATGTAAATAGATAACGATTAGCCAAAGGTAAATCCTCCTTAATGTCTTTTGCTTTCTTGCTTCGATATTCTACAAACTCTAAAAAAGAGCTGTAGTTTTCAAGTTATGGAACTCCTTGATTCACCCTGTTAGGCGATGATTAGACTAGCGGTCGGTATACTAATGCAGTTCCAGCCATCTTACCCTAGATTGCAACAGATAACTGCTGTCATAACTGATGTTTAGATAATTTTACTTTATTTTAATCTGATTGAGGTGAGAAATTATCACATTTGCTGCTTTGAGATTCTGCTGGGAAGTAGGAGCACAAATTCCAATACATCCAGCCGCCCCTGCTTGGGCTGCCATTTGAATATCTCCTGGAGAGTCCCCCACCATCAAAGTCATACCTGGAGTCACCCCGAGGCGATCGCAACCTTGCAAAAACAATGCCGGATCGGGTTTACTCAGCTCCGATTCTACTCCCATTTGCAATTGAATATAGGGACTCAGTTGAGAATATTGCACAAAACGCTTCACTGCTTCTGTCGAGTCAGCCGATAGAATTCCTAGTTTTAAACCGGCTTCATGTAATACTTTTAAAACCTCTAAGTATCCTGAAAATAAAGGAGGTAAATCCCCATCTTTTTTCAGCCACCCATCGGCTTCATCAAACGCTTTCTTAGCCATTTCGATTGATTCTAACCATCCGACTCCGGTTTCGGCAATATAAGCAGCGGCAGCAATTTGATTTTCTCGCCGACTTCCCACCGCCATCAGTCCAGCCGGATTAAGCCAATCGCCGTCTACCCCAAAGGCCATTAACAACGGCTCTCCCATCCCTGGAATTTGAGCATCAATCAGGCGCGATCGTTTTTGAGCTAAATTTCGTAAAAAATCTTGAGAATTTTGTAAGGTTCCATCTTTATCAAAAATGATCGCTTCTATACCCGTGAAAGTAATTTCTTTAACTTGAATATTGACCAATGATAAATTCCTATAGTTGTAATAATAAAGTCTGACTCGCAATGACTTTGCTTGTAAATTATCATAAACATTTGTGCTTGTAAATATTTCTTAATTGGGTTTTCTTGTCCCTTGATGTTGCAGGCGCAAGAGCATCGATTAAAATACAAATCAGTATTCAGGAAGTTTTCAGGAGAATCTGTGGGGGAGAGGCAAACTTATGAGTAGATTTCCGGAGGTTAATCCAGCTTCAATTCTGATTGTTGAAGCAGACGAATTACTCGCCCAACACGTCAGCTTAGATTTGGAGGAAGCCGGCTATTATTCGGTCATTGCCAGCAATACCACCAGTGCCCTGCATCAAGTCACAGAATTGCAACCGGCTTTAGTTGTGGTGGATCGGGTTTTGGGGGGAGAGTCAGGACTTAATTTCTGTCGTCATCTGAGAAACGAGGGACATCAAACGCCACTGTTGGTCTTTATGTCTCGCGATACAGTCGAAGATCGGGTAGCTTGCCTGGAATCGGGGGCTGATGACTATTTTGTCAAACCCTATCGCACTGAAGGATTCTTGCAACAGGTTCGTTTATATATTCAGCCGGATCAAACGAATCGTCAACAGCTTCGATTTAGTGATTTAGTCCTAGATTTAGGCACTCGCCGAGTTTTTCGCAAAGACCGCACGATTGAACTGACAATGAAAGAGTTTGAGTTGCTAAAGTATATGATGGAAAATCCTCGAGAAGTGCTGACTCGAGAACAAATTCTTGAAAATGTTTGGGGATATGATTTTTTGGGAGAATCGAATGTAATAGAAGTGTATATTCGCTATCTACGGCTGAAAATTGAGGAGGAAGGACAAAAGCGACTGATTCAAACAGTGCGTGGTGTAGGTTATGTGTTACGAGAACCTTGAATAATATTGAATGAAAAATATAGCATAAAATTATTATTCGTGTTTTATCCTAATGTATGGAAAGTTTTAAACTCAATAAATAGCTGATTGAAAATTTTACTGATTTACTAATTATATTTTATATTTTTTGCTCTATGGCTCAGGTGAAGTATCGTTTATTTGTTGTAGGATTCAGTCTTTCTCTATTGGGTTTTGCTTTACTGCCCATTCCCGGTTGGATCATAAAACTTAATTTAATCCGCCCTTCATTTGCTCAAACCTCAACCCCGGAATCAAAAGGTCAAATGTTACCCGTCACCGCGATCGCACAGATTGGATCGGGCCAGATTCAACTTGAAGTGGCTCAAACTCCCCGACAACAAGCCATTGGATTAATGTTTAGAACGTCTCTCGCCCCAGATCGGGGTATGCTGTTTCCGTTTGAGCGTCCTCGGCGGGTGGGCTTCTGGATGAAAAATTGTAAAATTTCTTTAGATATGATTTTTCTACGCAATGGGATTGTACAAGGAATTCAAGATTCAGCACCGCCTTGTACCACTGAACCCTGTCCGTCTTATGGCATTAGCCAGCCTGTGGATCAAGTGATTGAATTGCGAGGTGGACGAGGGCAAGAACTAGGAGTAAAAGTGGGCGATCGCGTTTCAGTTCAGTTTTTATCTGAGTCATCTTAACAAAACTTTGCTAAACTTTGTTAAATTTACTAAAATTCTCATATTAAGGGATACCCAATTATCCAAAAGTTTGCTAGGCTATCAATCCTAGCGTCTAAATTTAGATTCAACAACAGTTGGTGTGAGACAAGCGCAAGTCCGGAATGGTTCTTCTACAAAGAAGAAATCTATCCTGAAAGGATTTTGCAGCTTAGGGGTGAGAGTCAGCGGTTAACGACATGCATCACCGAGGGTAATCGGATTGTTAAAGATCTCTCTTCTGACTTATGAATGTTTCTACCTAGAAACAGATTTAGAGTACGAAGCAGTCTGTTATCTTGATGATTAACTTTACCCGTCAAACTGTGATGGTTCTTGCTGTAGCGGAGATCGAGCGATCGTCAAACTAATTGTGATTCTTCATTTCTCTCCGCTTTGGGCTTGAGTCACGTTGGGGCAAAATTTTTCTCCGGAAGAGATTGCTCAGTCCGTGTAGGTTCTGTGAACAATTTAATGGTCTCAACGGTGTTGCCTGAGTTGACGCCCGACAGGTCTGAGAGTGCAGAGTGTAACGGAGTAGAGACAAGGGAATTAAACAGTCCATGCTCTAAAAATCCGTGACTTAAGCTGAAAACTTCCCCTGTAGACAGATTAAAATCTGGCTCATTGCCAATTTTTTAGTGGTCGCTGATATTACACAATGGTGTCCAACCTAAAGGAGGTGAACCTAATCATGACACCGACTACCTATTCTCGATTTATTCGGTTTTTACAAGAAGAATTATCGATTGCTCCAGCTTCTATTGCATTTGCTGAAAAAGCTCAAAATCAGATTAATTCACTGTGTGAACAATGCAAATATCTCGATCCAAATCCCTTATCCATGACCTTATGGAAGTATGGACTAGTGACATTGGAACAGTTAGACAAAATCTTCGACTGGCTCAAAACCGCCTATTGAAGTGGGATGAAGAAGATAGAATGGAGAAAGGCAGATTTGATGCATTCCCTTCAAATTCTTCATCCTTTTTGTTGTGATTTTTTATGTCGATTTTAAGCTTCAGCTAATACTCGAGTCATCGCCGCAACACCAGCACCGGGAGTCGCCCCTTCATACCCCAATTCTCCAAGTGTTGCTTCTAAAGCAGTAATGCCTGTGAGCAGATCTCGCTCTGTCACAAATCCTAAGTGACCGATCCGAAAGATTTGACCTTTAAGATGATCTTGTCCCCCAGCTAAAGCAATATCAAACTGCTTTTTCATCACACTACGAATTTTTTCTGCATCCACAGACCCTGGACGAACAGCCGTCACCGCATTACTGGCTACTTCATCCGCCGCAAGTAAAGGTAAATTTAACCCCGCAATTGCCGCCCGAGTCATTTTCGTCAACCGTTGATGGCGGGCAAAGATATTTTCTAATCCCTCTTGTTTCATCATCTTCAAAGCGGCTTGGAGCGCAAAAAACAGATTAACAGGGGGGGTAAATGGATTGCTGTTTTTCGCGGCAGCTTTACGATATAACTCTAAATCTAGGTAATAACGCGGTAAATCTGCTGATTTATAGGCTTCCCAAGCTTTCGGACTCACCGCCACAAATCCTAAACCTGGGGGAATCATATATCCTTTTTGAGAACCTGAAGCGACTACATCCAATTCCCACTGATCCACAGGCACAGAAGTTGCCCCTAGACTGGTGACTGTATCCACAATAATCAATGCTTCGCCATGGGCTTTAACGTGGCGGTTAATCGTTTCAAGATCATTGAGTACCCCGGTCGAGGTTTCGCTGTGGGTGAGAATAACTGCTTTAATTTGTTTTTCGGTATCGGCTTCGAGTTTTTCGCGAAATTGTTCCGGATCTAAAGGTTGACCCCATTCGGCTGAAATCACCTCTACATTTAGACCGTAGGCTTTTGCAACTTCGGCCCAGCGATCGCCAAATTTACCGTTACAACCACACAAAACCCGATCACCCCGACTGAGGAAGTTAATCATGCCGGCTTCCATCGCCCCTGTACCACTGGCGGTTAGAATCAGTACATCATTTTGGGTTTGGTGTAACCATTTTAGGTTGTCTGTCACCTCTGCCATAATTTGACTAAAATCACCGCTACGGTGACCAATGGGGTGCTTTGCCATCGCTAACAAAGCTTGTTCGGGAACCGGTGTCGGCCCCGGAATCATCAGCATTAATTTATCGTCCATAGTATGTTCGAGGTAACAGATCTCTAGTATTTTATCAACGAACGATAGAGGTCTATCAAATCTAGCCAGATTGGTTGATTGAATCGGTCTAACAATTAAGCATCTTCCTCTTGGGTTTTAGTGATTTCAATTTGAATTGAACCGCTAAAATCTGGAATGGGGGGGGTGAGTTTTCGCAACTGAACTTTAACCTGTGGAACTTTCGACTGTTGCAACAATGTCTCTGCAATATCGGTTGCGAGTCGTTCAATTAAAGCATACTTACAGGTTTTGATTTTGTGTTGTACCGTGTCGATGGTTTGGCGGTAATCGACGGTGTCTGCGATCGCATCACTGCTGCCTGAGAGGGATAAATCCAGCCACAGGGTGACATTGACCTCAAACCATTGTCCTAAGGTTTGTTCTTCCTTTAAGTAACCGGTGTAACCATAGCTACGAATGCCCTGAATTTGAATTGAATCCATTCAACGGAACCGTTAGCGAAATACTATGTTATAATCTTACAACGAGTCAGGGCATGTAGCTCAGTGGATAGAGCATCAGATTCCGGTTCTGAGGGTCGGGGGTTCGAGTCCCTCCATGCTCGTTTTTATGTAACTTAGTCAGCAAGGGACTTCTCAGTCCGAGCATTAGATTCTGACTCTGATGCTCTACCCATTTTTTACCCAAATTCAACCTGAGCACACCTTTTCCTTGACTGGCTCTTCAATCTTTGGCGTAGCCTGCATGAAATGCTTAGGCGTGGGGAGAACTGATACACTAATAGAAGTTCTCTCCTAAAAACCAGGAATGCGTAAAGATTCTAAAGGAAAGACCATTTTAGTTGCCATCGATAGTTCATTATCGGCTGAGCGAGTCTTAGATGCATTGCAACAGTTCAATTTGCAGTCAATTGCTGAGATTATTTTTTCCCATGTCATTCCCACTCAGGTCTCAGAATTTGATGCTGCTGCCGATCATCCTCATCCCAGCTTGAGTGAGTTACCTTATCAAACGGTGGAAAAGCAGTTACAAGTGATTCAGCAGCAACTCACCTGTCCCAGTCAAATTGAAGTGGTTCGAGGTGATCCCTCAGAGGAAATTATTCGCTCTTCCAATATCTATAAAGCCGATCTGATTATAATTGGTTCTCGGGGGTTAACGGGAATGAATCGAATTTTGAAAGGTTCAGTCAGTGCCCAAGTCGTGGCAGAAGCAGATTGTTCTGTGTTGGTCTTGAAAGGACATTGAGGCGACACGATCGGCTCAGCAGCTGATTAAAATCGACAGTAATTTACATGGGCATAAATGGGCGTAATTGCTAATTCTTGAAATAGATACCCCAGAGAAGTTCAAAGAATTGGCTCAACAAAAAACCCCAGACTGATTAATATATTGATAGATAAGAGGTATTGCTGCGGAGACAGTCAACCAGTCATAATAGACTGAGCATAAGCGTACAGGATTGGAGATTAAACAATGAGTACATGGCTGACGGGGGGTTTAGTCGAACAACTACTAACCTTGATGGGCGCAGTTGGATTTTTCTTCCTGGCTTTTCAGGCGTTGAAAAATCTAGAAAGATAAGGAAGTAGCACTCATTGACATACTCCCGACGTTGAATCAAAGATTACAACGCGGGATTCTTAACTACAGTTAATTCTTGATTCATTGACATCACTTACTGTTTCAAGTTTCCTATCCACAGCAGAGATGATAGTCTCCTAAGCGCGTTCCCGGATTCCCGGCAGTTTCCCAATGCCCTTGGGTACTGTTACTATTCCACTCAAGCCCTAGAATATTCATCCCTTTTTGCAATATATTCAATGCCGCATTCGTATCACGACAGATTTCTATATGACATTTAGGACACTGATGAGTTCTAGTACTGAGTGATTTCTTCACCCGATTACCACAATTTGAGCAATCTTGAGAAGTGTAGTTAGGCGAAACAGCAATCACTGTTTTATCCCAAACTTTCCCAAAATAATCTAACCACTGAGTGAATTGATACCAACTCGCGTCAGAAATAGATTTAGCTAAATGATGATTTTTAACCATGTTTTGAATTTTTAGGTCTTCATATACCACGACATCGTTAGGAAAATGTTTGGCGAGACGGAGACGGAAAATGTTTGGGCGCCAGCCCAACCCGTCGTAAAATGTTTGGCGAGACGGAGACGGAAAATGTTTGGGCGCCAGCCCAACCCGTCGTAAAATGTTTGGCGAGACGGGAAATGTTTGGCGAGACGGGAAATGAGTTATTTGATTGGGGTTTGTTCCCCTTCACAAACTTTCTTGATAATCGCCGTTGTAATTTTTTGATCCGTTTTTCAGCTCGTCTTAAATACTTGGGATAGGTGGCGGCATTGTCGTTTTGGTCTTTATAAAAATACTTTAGACCTAAATCAATACCGATAACATTCCCGGTATAGTTTCCCGGTTCAGACCGCGACGCATCGTCTTGAAAAGTTTGGCGGGAGGTCAGCCGACACCTGTCATCCTCGCTCCGGCGGGGACAACTTTCCGCAAAACAGAATTGAGCATAATAGCGGTGCGACCCCCTTCTGCAAGGGGGCAGGCCCCGGTGATTCGCAATCACCTTTCGCGTAAGCGTGTGCGTAAGCACGTAGGGAACGCGCACCAAGAGAACCATCGGCTCGTCTAATTACTCTCACTCGATTAATTTTGAGTCTAAATAAGTCTTCCCTTGTCTGATAATTACAGAAGAGAGAAAATTGACCTGCCTTAAATCCGTCGGTGAAATTAATAGTTAAATTGACGGGTTGGGCAAAGCCCAAACATTTCCCGTCACAATATAGCTGAGAGTTTCCAGCCCGAGGTTTTGTACTCAACGACAGCGAGAATGTTTTTTAAACTGGGGATAACCCTTTTTCTTAGCACCTTCACGACAACGGCGATAGAAGTCATCGGTACACCGGACGTAAAGTCCGGTGCCTGCGATGACCGCCTTCCGCGGTTAGAGATAGAATTCCAAGCTCTCTCTGATGAAGCTTGACGTGCCATTGAGTTTAACTTAGATGCAAACCCAAACTCACGGGCAAGCTCTTTACACAGTAGAGACAGACGCGCCTTGTTGACGTTTTGCTCGTCTCGCCACAATCTAACCGCCTTATTTCTAATGAATTGAGCAGTTCTTATAGCTTCATCTAAGGCTTGATATTGTACCTTAGACCCGTTTAGTAGCTTGGCTTCTCTAACTATCATAAGTTGATTTTACCACAAACAAAGCTGGATAAGCATACATCCTGCATTCTTTTTTGTGGGTCGCAATTCATGAGGCAGTTCTGTTGGCGGGTTCCCCGACATAAAGAAACTGCCATCTCAACACCAAATCTGCTATTATGGTGTGAGCCTTCTTGCTCCAATAAGGTAATGGGGTTCTGAGGGCTACAGGCTATGATCGCGAATCATTAAAACCGTTCGCCGATACCAAAGTGAACTTGGCCGTCTCCTTCATTATTAATACCGTAGTCAATCCGAATCGGGCCAATGGGAGATTGAATTCGTAATCCTCCACCAAAGCCAATTCCTGAACCCGGTTTACCCCGAATTCCCCCGGGGTTACCTTGAACGGTACTTTGAGTCCCTAAGGTTGTGGCGGCATCAACAAATAACGCGCCGCCAATTAAAAAACTCCCTGTACCAAAGATGGGGAAGCGATATTCAACTGATCCTAAGACAAAACTTCGTCCCGCAGCTAGCGCCCCTTCTTCCCAGCCCCGAACGGTATTCGCGCCGCCTAAAGAAAAAGCTTCGTAGGGAGGAAACTCTCCCAAAATGGTTCCGGCTTGAACATTAAACGCCAACGCTTGGGGAGCATTGGGCATAAAGTTAAAGATCCTGATGGGAACATAAAAAGTATAATTAGCCCGTAGACGGTTGTAGAAAATGCTTCCCGACCCAACAGGAACAGACTGTTCTGAACCAACACGGAATAAATAACCAGATGTGGGAAACTGTTGGTTATTACGGCGATCGCGAGCAATCCCAAACTGGAAGGTAATCAGATCGTCTTCCCCAGATTCACTGGCAGTCAACAGCTTATCGGCATCATCTCGGGGAGTGACATCAATATCAGCATCTGTGGCTTGTACTCGTTGATAGCGAAATCCAACCGATCCAATCCAGTCTGGATCAACAAACGGATTTTCAGCAAACGGACGAGTAAAGCTAATCCCGCCACCCGTACGAACAATCCGTACCCGATCGCCATTCGGAAGACGGACATCATTTTCTCCTTCCTCAAAGATATTAGGAACCTCTCGCCGCCTAAAAACATTGACAGTATAGGATGTGCGATAAGGATCGCCTGCAATCCAAGGATCGGTAAAACTAACATCTAAGAGTAAGATGCGCTCACCCAGTTGGACTTCGGCGGCTAACTGTTGGTTATTTCCCCCTAAATTCGTTTCTTGATAACTCACGGTTCCAAACAGCCCTGTGGCTGAACTCAGCCCGCCTCCAAGGGCAATTGAACCCGTGCTTTTTTCAACGATATTTAATACCATCACCGCAGATGTCGGATCGTTGTCAGCCGGTTCTAATTCCAGACGCACATCCTCAAAAATGCCTAACCCAAAGACGCGCCGCAAATCTTGTTGTGCAATTCGTTGGTTAAAAACATCACCCGGTTCTAATTCGATTTCTCGGGTAATAATAAATTCTCGAGTACTGCCCTCAACTGGGTTACCGTCCTCATCAATATCTTCTCCATCACTGTTGAGAAAGCGAATCCGGATATCTTCGATCACCCCTTCGGCTACTTGTAAGGTAACTGTCCCGTCTGGAGTAACGGCGGGTGCTTCAATAATTTGAGCTAAAACATAGCCATTTTCTTGATACCAAGTGTTAATTTGCTCAACACTGCGTTCAATTTCATTCAGGTTAATAATTTCGTTATATTGCCCTGCAAAACTCTCCTCGACTATCTCTGGAGGAAGCACTTCTTCTCCTTCAATCACAACAGCGGTTAAAGGCGGGTTTAATTCTACTTCAAATGTGACTCGCACTCCGAGTGGTGTATCTTCTGGGGTGGCGCGAACATTGCGAAATAACCCCAATGCAAAAATTGCGTTAATATCCTGTTGTAGTAAAGTTCGGGTCGTTGTCCGTCCTGGCTCAGTGGAAATTGCGTTATAAATCAGTGTTTGTAATTCTGGGTCGTCAACCCCATCAATGGCGATTTCTGCAACTAATACTTGGGGTTCAGGGGCTTGAGATGGAGAAGCTTGAACCTGTATTTGGGAATCTGATATCACTGCCACAGAGGTGTTATTTTTTTCATCCTCTGCTTTGTTGAGCGCGATTTCAAACGGTAATGTAATCTCTGGTTTAAATTTATTAAAGCTAAATTCTAACGGGGGTGTAACTGTCGAATTAGGAAAGGCAAGTTTATCTATATCGGCTTTGGCAATAGATAAGGCAGTATTGCCGACAACATCCGATTTAGCTTGATCGAAGTCAAATTTTGAGTCAAATTCTGAGTCAAATTCTAACGGGGGTGTAACTGTCGAATTAGGAAAGGCTTGTTTTTCTATATCGGCTTTGGCAATAGATAAGGCAGTATCTCCAACTGTTTCAAAAGATGGGAGTGTAAACGCTTTTGTTTTGCTGAATTGAAATACAGTCTCAGTAACAGGCTGATGTTGAATCTCTCCTTCTAGCTTAGACTCAGAAGCGGTATTAACCTTATTTAAAGCGATCGCACAGGCATGAGAAAGGGTTTTGGGTTGAGACTGGCTTAACTTCCATTCGGCTTGTATCCGAGATAACCCCGCCCATTTTTGAGACTGAGGTTTAATAGAGGAGGGGTTAACAGCTATTTGATCCGAGTGAAATTTCCCCAGTGCCGGATCACTTGCCTCCCTGAAACTCAATTTTGTTGATTTTGATAATGGCAGATCAACCCTGGCATCAGAAGCAGAAGCCACCACTGTATCAGAAAACTTCACAGAAACATCTGCCTTGGGTAAACCTGGGAAAATCACCCCATCGCTTCCCGCAGAAAGTGACTGAAATAACCCTTCTAGAGACGACTCACCATGAGAGAGAGAGACTGAACTAAAAGGAGTTTCACCAAACGTCCAGAGAGACGGTTGAGCATTTGCTGAGTCCGATAACCCAACAGAGACTGAAGTTGCCACAATTGCAACCAAAACAGGAGATAAGCGCATGTTGTTCACACTCTTGGACTGCCACACACCAACAAAATTGAGACTAAGCTCATTAAAGAATACCTAGATCTCAGAGGCGTTACAATGAACTGATTGTAAGCAGACTGTAAGATTCTACCGCATTTTACGAGAGTCTCGACACTTACAAATTAGGCCAGAAATTTGCCTGTATCCTGAAATGAGGGTATCACACAGATCAGATTTATGCAGATTTTTTAGCTCAGATGCTTTAGTTTTTGATATCTAAAGTTTGAGCCAGAACCCTTTCTAGGACTTGTTGATAAGCAGATTCAACGTTACCAAGATCTTGACGAAAGCGATCTTTATCCATCACACGCTGCTGCGGATCGGTTTCTCCCTGATTCCACAAGCGGCAGGTATCGGGACTAATTTCATCAGCCAGGATAATCTGATGATTAGAGGTTAAACCGAATTCTATCTTGAAGTCTACCAGAGTGATCTTACATTGGTTAAAGAAATCTTGCAAAATCTGATTAATTTGCAGTCCTAAGGTTTGAATTCGTTCCAATTGTTGGGGAGTGGCTAACTTTAACAGGAATAAGCGATCGCGGGTGAGCAAGGGATCGCCGAGATCATCATTTTTATAACAGTATTCCACGATAGGAGGTTTAATTAAGGTACCGACAGTTAAGCCTGTTTGTTTACATAAACTCCCAGCGGCAATATTACGGACAATGACTTCAATGGGAATAATTGTCACTCGTTTAATTCGCATTTGATCGGCGGCAGGACAGTCTATATAGTGAGTCGGAACCCCTTGTTGTTCAAGCTGTTGAAACAAGTGACTGGAAATTTTGCAGTTCATTTCTCCTTTTCCCAAAATTGTCCCCCGTTTTTGGGCATTGAAGGCAGTCGCATCATCTTTATAATGAGCCACTAATACTTCTGGATCATCTGTGGGGTAGATAATTTTAGCTTTCCCTTCGTACAACTTTTGCACAGTAGACATAGAGCGGATTGAATTGTAGGGTTCAGATTAATCATCTTATCGTAGGAACTTCAAATCTTCTCTCCAAACCATTAAATTTTTTCTGCTATTTTGAGTTGATGTCCTATCCTGCTCAGATCTATTGCTATTTTAGAGTCATCAGTTGATAGAAAATAATAATAAAAAAATCAACTAGATAAAAATGATTATATCTGTACTGTATCAGCTTAACTTTTCAACTGAAAAAATATTTTTTGAATAAGTTGTACTTGATTGGCACAATTTATAGACAGAGAATATAGCTTATGCTAAAATTAAAAAAACGATTGTTTTGGATCTAATCACTGAGTTAGTATCCAGATTAACTATTAATTATAAAAATAGGTAATTAATATAGAGTAAAATAGCTTGATGTTATTGATATTTTAATCTTCAAGCAGAGTTCATCGTCCCAGAGAAAAACATGAATCTCTAAATGATCTGTACTCTATAAAATTTTAAATTAAAAACTCATTTTTTTAAAGAAATCTAGACTCTTTTTCTCTATTGCTCAATATCGATCATTATTTTGTCGTTAGAATTACCACAAAATGAACTGTCATCTGACTCCATCTATTGATTTTCCCAGTTTAAAAGACTATCAAGTCATTTCTTTTGATGTATTTGATACTTCAGTATTCCGTTTAGTTTTTGAACCGAGAGATGTATTTTTATTAATGGAAGAAGAATTAGTTAAAAAATATTCTCACATATTTCTGGGTTTTGCAGATTTACGATTTAAGGCAGAACTAGAAACTGTCTCAAAAGTTTGGAAGTTGGATCGCTCAGCAGAAGTTACTCTTGATGATATTTACCAAACCTTATTTTTCTTTAATCCGACTTTAAAATCCTTTAGTCAGGAACTTAAAGAAATAGAATTACGTATAGAAAAATCTGTAATTGTTCCCAGTCATCAAGTCCTGAACTATTTTAATCAAGTCCGTAAACTTCAAAAAAATATAATATTTATTTCAGACACATATCTACCTCAAAATCATATTGCTAGTATTCTCAAAATATCTGGATATGAGGGTTACAGTCAATTATTCGTATCCTGTGAAATCGGCACTAATAAAGCCTCTGGAAAACTATTTGACCAAGTCATTCAGGAAATGAATATTGATCCCAAAAAAATACTCCATATTGGTGATAATCAGTACAGTGATATTAAACAGGCTGCATCAAGAGGCATCAGTGTTTATCAGCTTCCTTACCCGGCTTCTCTCTTAAATGGTTCACGATATACAAAACAAAAATATAAAAAATATCATTTCCGAGAAACAGCCAGTGAGTCTTTATTTCGTGGGCTGCAAAAAAACTATTTGATGAATGGTAGTCAAGCAAACAGTGGTAAAAATAGTTCAAGTTATGATATTGGTTATCAGATATTAGGGCCATTATGCTATGGATTTATGAGTTGGATTATTCAACATTCTCAAGAAAAAGAGATAAAAAATTTGTATTTTATTGCTAGGGATGGTTGGTTTTTGAAAAAAGTGTTTGATGAGATTAATCAAGTTATAAAAACCGATCTTGTTAGTCATTATTTATATGCTTCTAGAATCGCACTTTTTTATCCACTCATATCAAAGCCAGTCGGAGATTATTTATGTTCATTTTTACTTGCTAAAAAACCCAAAAAACTGATTAATTATCTAGAAACAATCGGATTAGAGATTAGTGAAAAACGCTTAAAAGAATTTGGATTTACAAGTCATAATGATATGATTAATCCTCAATTTAATCAACTAGATAAAAATCGACTGAAAGCACTTTTTGATGCAGAAACTGACCAAATCGAAAGGTTAGCACAGGAGGAAAAAGCACATTATTTAGAATATCTTCAGCAGGTTGGTATGTTGTCTTTTGAAAAAATAGGTCTGGTTGATTCTGGCTGGTTTGGGAATGGGCAAAGAAAGTTACAACAATTGATAGAGCTATTTAACCCCAATGCAAATCTTTTTGGCTTTTATCTCGCCTTACACGCAAAAGCTCAGAAACACTTTAATGAAAAGTCTTTAGGACATGGATATTTATATCATTTTGATCGCTATAATAATGACATGGAGTCTTTTCTAGAAATTGCACGGATTATAGAAGTTTTATTAAGTGCGCCGGCAGAAAGCTTAAGAAAAATTTCAAAAAAAAATGGAGTAATTTATCCTGTATTTATCAAAGAAAATAAAACTCCCAAGCTTGATGAGACAGTGGAAGAAATCCATCAGGGAGCACTGGAATTTGTGAGAGATTTTTTGAAAGTGCCGACACAGCAGATGCCAACAATATCAAGTTATTCGGCTGCAAACCTCTTAAAACAATTTATTGCCAGTCCAACAAAAGAAGAGGCTTTTAATATTGGAATATTACCCTATGATATTAATGTGCTGGCAGCAGAGAATGACCCTAAGTTTGCTTTTCCTGAAATTCAACTCAAAGATTTTATTAAAAATCCACTCAGCTTAGATAAAGAGTTTAAAACGACATTCTGGAGAAGTGCCTATTACAAAAATCATCAATCTGCCATTCTTAAGCTTTATCTTCGATATACTCAAAAATATTTTTTCACTCAAAATACCTATTTAAATAAAATTCATAATATTGTATATCGTGCTTATCAGAAAATTAAGCGTTAACACAGCATTTCGTTAATTAACTCCCTGTTGGGCTAGAATACTGATTTCTTACTCATGTCAAATCATTGAGAATCCTCTGTTTGTAACAAAATGCAACAATTTTTCAGGCTTCAATTAATTATCATCAATTAACCTCGCCTTTTATAAAGGGTAAATTGATTGTATTCATTACTTAGATCAAGCTTATACTTGATAGATTTACAAGAATCCGGCATCCGACTACAAAACCAACTTTTACTTTTTTTATATAAAGATCTGGCTATTTTTTTAAACTAAAAATTCATCAGAATACCTTGTAGATTCCAGATAGAGTTTGATAGATTTGAGAATAGAAACATTAAAGCTTAAAAACCGAATTGAGTCAAACTCTAACTATGGCAGAACCTGTAAATTTATTACTCATTACCTATAATCGTAGGCAGTATCTTCAAAAAACACTGACCCATTTGTTAGAAAGCTCATCGAATTTCCGGCTATATTGCTGGGATAACGCTTCAGTGGATGGGACAGCCGATATCATCGCTTCAATTGATGATGAGCGAGTCGTTAAGCGCCATTTTAGTCAAAAAAATGTGAATCAGTTTGAGCCTTGTATGTGGTTCTTTGAAACAGCAGAAAGCGATGTTATTGGTAAAATAGATGATGATGTTCTTTTACCAGAAGGTTGGACAGAACAATTCGCTAGTTTAATTCGTCAAGAACCTCAATTTGGGATGTTAGGATGCTGGATATTTATGCCAGAAGATTGGAACATCAATTTAGCGGCTCGTAATATTGTTGAGATCTCAGATCACAAAATTTTTCAGTGTACAATGATTGCCGGCCATAGTTTTGTAGCCCGAAAAGAGTATTTACGTCGCTACAGTGGCCGGATGCCTGCTGGGATACCCATCGATCGAGTTGGGATGTCTATTGACGGTTTGGTGAGTGGATGCCCACTGCCATTGATGTATGCTCATAATATGGACGATCCCCGTTCTCCTTTTAACATGACAATGCAGTCTGGTGAAGTGGGGTCTGATGCTGGAATTACCTGCCGCCGCTTAGGTTTTAATTCTCCAGAGGCTTTTTCAAATTGGATTGTTGAAGATGCTTTGCTCCGCCAAAAAGTCCCCTTCAAACAACAACTAATGTGGCATAAAATTACAAGAGATAAGACAAGAGTGGGAAGGTTAAAACAAAAAATACTTCGCCCTTTTGTTGAACCGAAAGTGTAACTTCAATCAATCAATTAAATAATTATGTCATCGATGAAACAGAAAGCTATTCAGGGGACGCTTTGGACTTTAGTGGGTTATGGGGGCAGTCAAGTTCTGCGACTGGGGGGCAATTTAATACTAACCCGTTTATTAGTCCCAGAGTTGTTTGGTTTGATGGCATTGGTGCAAACTTTTATCACCGGTTTAAATCTATTTTCTGATATTGGAATTCGTCCCGGTATTATTCGTAGTTCTCGCGCTAACGATCCAGTTTTTCTGAATGTTGCTTGGACATTACAAGCCATTCGGGGTATCTGGATTTGGCTATTATGTATCGTCATTGCTTGGCCAATTGCTCAATTTTACAACGATCAAAGACTAATTTGGCTGATTCCAATTGTCGGTTTAGGGGCATTACTATCAGGATTTCATTCAACTTCTCTGGCTACCTTAAATCGTAAACTAGAGCTTGGTAAACTTACCCGGTTTGAATTTATTATTCAAGCGATTAGTCTCCTAGTTATGGTGATTTGGGCTTACTTTCGACCCAGTGTTTGGGCGTTAGTTGGGGGAAGCATCATTTCTAATTCACTCAAACTTTTCTGGAGTCATCGACTAGACGCTAAAACGACCAATCGTTTTGCCTGGGAAAAAACCGCTGCGGCAGAACTTTTTTCGTTCGGTAAATGGATTTTCATTTCTACGATTATGACATTTCTAGCCGGACAAGCGGATCGATTAATTCTGGGTAAACTTTTTTCTTTAGAACTCTTAGGATTGTATACCGTTGCTTTTACCCTGGCTGACTTACCTCGACAGGTCATGTTAAAAATAACCGATCGAGTCATGTTTCCCATTATTTCGGAATATATTGATTTAGGGCGGAGTGAACTACGAAAAAAGATTCTTCAAAAACGTTGGTATTTGTTAGTGGGATTAGCGGTTCTTGTCACAGTGTTAGCAAGTTTTGGTGACTTTTTAATTTTGTTTTTATATGACGATCGATACAGTCAAGCGGCTTGGATGTTACCTGTTTTAGCCATCGGTTTATGGCCTTTATTGTTATCTATCACAATTAACAAAGTTTTATTTGCCATCGGTAAGCCTATTTATATTGCATTTGGAAATGCATTGAAGTTTGTTTATATGATCGTGTTACTGCCTTTAGCTTACTCAAAAATGGGCATTGGTGGGGCAATATTTGTTGTGGCATTTAATGATATTTTGCCTTATTGTGTGGTAAACTATGGGTTGTGGAAAGAAAATGTATCAGGTTTAAAACAAGACTTAGTCGCAACTTTATTGTTACTTGGGTTACTGACATTAGTGTTGTTTGGTCGTTATCATTTGGGATGGGGGTTACCGATTTCAAGTCTGTTAGTCAGCTAGTCTGATTCACTTAAAACCTCATACATCGCCCAAATTGCCATCGCCCTTAAATAATGGCTGGCGCGGAATGTTTTTTGAGGGGTAATGGCTTCTGGGGTGCGAAATTGTAAGCCATTTTCATAGATTTGCTTGACGACAGCCTCGGCCATTTCAAAAGCTTGGGCTTTCATTCCCATTTGGATGAAAAAAGCAGCTAACCCAAAGTTAATTCCAGTCCAAACTTCCAAGGGATGGGTATCTTCTGGATGGACTGGATCTCCGCTGGGTTTAACGCCATTAGCCACGCCGAATTGACCGTTGTGGAAGTTTTTAAAGCAGGATTGATAAATTGTATTCAAGGTGGAAATGGTTCGTTCTGACGGTACAATATCCGGTAATTCTAATAATCGGGTATGAAATTGACCACATAATTGATCGGCCATCACCACATCAGAATGACTCTCACTATCTAAGCGATAATATTGACCATTCCACAGCTTTTCATCATACACTAAACTGGCTTTTTCTAGCCAATTTTCATAGGTAGAAATCATTGTTTCTGGGTCAGGATTAAGATTTAATTTTTGTGTTTTTAATTCATTGGCGATCGCCACGACTGCTTCTAATGCTGCTAACCATAATCCCCCACAATAAGCACTCACGCCCTTGAGTTGCCAGTCATCAAAAGTTTGATCGGGTGCGCCACTATTTTCGGGGATACCATCCTCATCTCGATCAAAGGTTTTCAGATAATTTAAAGCCGTCACTATCGATGACCAACATTCTGCTAAAAACGGATAATCTGTACTTCCCGTTAACTTAAAATCTCGATAAACTTGTAAGACAAAATCACAGGCTAAATCCTTCCACAAATTACAATCTTGATAGCTGGTATAATTTGTTTTTTCCCAAGGATGTTCATTAGGTGCGCCTAAATCATGAGGGGTTGCCCCGGCTGCTTTACGAATGGCTGACGCTTGATTATAACCAATAATTCTAGCGGTTTTATCTTCTGTGGGAATCGCTTTAGCAAAAGCCAATAATATTGTTTTTTCTAACTCCGGCCAATTTTTTAATAAAGCAAAAGAACCGTATAATCTGACATCTAAACTTTCGTACCAACGATAATCTAAACACTCTAAAACAGCAAATTGACCTTTAGGATTTTCTTCATCTGCTGCCGTCCAAAGTGTCCCCCCTCCGGTGAGAATATATAACTCATTAAATAGCGCCATTTTAAACCAACCCGGTAAATCCTGACGATTTAAAATCGGTTTTTGCCAATCTTGAATATTTTCTTGCCAAGTCTGATAATGCTTCATCGTTGTTCGGATGATCGACCAGGCATTTTTCCCATTTCGCCCATAAAAATCCGTGTATCGGCGATAGTAATTTACCCCGGAAGCAAACTCTGTAATCGGTAAATCCCAAGCCAGAAAAAAGGGAACTTTTCGGGTTTTTCCCGGACGTAAAGTAAACCGAACGGCTAAAGCCGATCCCACTTGTTCATCATCTTTGGCTGGAGTTTCATCAATTGTATCGAGTAAAGAACCATCAGAGGCAAAATACTGCCAAATGCTTTCACCATTTCCTTTGGGATTCCATCGAGTTTGATAATAGACTTCAACGGCTGGATTTGAAATCGTTGCGATCGCAATTTGTCCTTCTCCTTCTTTGACCTCGCCTTGGGTACTAAACCGAGTCATTAAGCAGCCTATCCGATGAAAATCTTCAACCAAACGATTAAAATTCCCTGCACTTTCTTGCCAACGAGGTTGATATTCATAAACGGGGCTGCCATCATCGCGAACTTTCACGGTTGGTTTTTTTAAACCATTGGTAAACCAACCAATAATATTCTGCCAAGTTAATAAAATACTCAGGGTAATCGGCTGATCTGTAGGATTATGAGCAATCCATTCAAAGATAGCAACAGGATAGCTACTTTCTTGATAGTTTCCTGCCCAGATTGGGGACAATTGTTCACAACTTAATTGGGCTTGAAATACATTTTCATAGACAAACCAACTGCGGGGATACAATGCATGATAAGTTCCTGTATTTTGCCCCGTATTCGGATACCATTTCCACGCCGATAAACTGCCATCATTAGGCGGTTCAGTACACAAAGCATAAGCTTGTGATTTGCCGTTGACTTCTTCATAAACACTAAACTGGCAGGCAGGAAGATTGCTAAAAACGTGTTCACCGCCGTCAAGATGCCAGAGATTAAAATCCCCCCGTGAAGATCGACCGATACAACCTGCGCCAAACCCCCCCAAGGGCATCCCATGCCAGGGGCCATCATCGAGGTTACTGCTGTAGCGAACAGTATAGGGTTTTTCCCACCCCTTACCAATTGGACGGTTCCAAGCTTCTGACGGAATATTGTGACTCGGCGGTTGATTCATCATGGAGTTTATTGTACCGCCAATGGTTCAGATTAACAGAGCCAGGTTTCAAACTTCTATAGAACTCATTTGAGATCTCCTCTGAAACCATTCATGATCAGATCCGTATTGTGACTCTATCATTCAGGTTTGCTTTTGGAGTTGATACATATTTTGGAAAATATGTCAACCTTGACCCCCTAGCAGAGTTTTCAATTTCGTTTAGGAAAATGTTTGGCGCGAGCCAACTTTCCGTCTTTCTCGACTGTGTTGAGGTGACTTCAATCAGGTCATGTGGCGGCAGCTAACCTGATTTAATCAGGGTTTGAAATCGACGGGTTGGCTGTCTTGACGGGTTGGGCTATCGACGGGTTGGCGCGAGCCAACTTTCCGGACAATGTCATCATTTCATGATAAATATATTGATTTTTAATCTTTTTACTCACAAAAGTTAAATATAAATTATTGAATGAAGAACTCAGTTAAAATTGGAAACCCAGTTTAATGTAACCATGCTGTCAATTTCTTTCTGACCGTAGAATTTTCAGTCAAAAATATAACATACAATTATATTCGAGCCGTTCCCTCTACAATAACTCTAGACTCTCAACCGCAATAAATTGATCTTGCAACGCAAAATCATCAACATTTAAAGCAATTCCTAAAATTTGTTGGGTTGCAGTAATTGTAATTACAGTATCATTAATAAAACCGTCCCCTTCGTAATCAATCAGTTGATTATAATCAATATCAGCTTCGGTTAAGCCATCAGTTAGGGCAATTTTATCCCCATCATTAAACCAATCAAAATCTGTAATTACATCAATTTGACCCAGATCAAATCCAGCTTCATCGGTTCTCAAAATAAAGAAATCCCGCTGAGGACCCCCTGTTAACTGGTCAACCCCTAAATCACCCGAAAGGATATCGCTGCCTTCATCTCCAAACAGTTGATCGTTATCCTTGCCGCCGAAAAGACGATCATCTTCTAATCCCCCAAACAGCATATCTTGATCGCGATCGCCTCGGAGAAAGTCATTCCCTTCTTCACCATATATTTCATCATTCTGTTGCCCTCCTAAAACCTCGTCATCTCCCCCACCCCCATACACTGTATCTTGTCCTTGATTGGGTAAAATTCGTTCACTATCAAAAGTACCAAAAATGATATCATCCCCGCCCAGAGTCCAAATACCATCGGGATATTGAGCCAGTTGTCCTTGAAACAAGGTGATATTTTCAGCAGCCTCAGTCGCTAATAAACGAGGAAGACCACTGGGGTCAGGAGTCAGGGTCAAAGAGACATTATCCTGAGAATTGAATGGAAAAATCTCGACTGTGTTCATCAAAGGTTAAAAGCAGATTTAAGCAAATTATCAACTTAACAGATATTTTGGATAAACTATATCAACTTCTATTTTGTGATTCAATGCCGAAATCTGCAATCGGCTTTTCTAATTTAGGGAATGTGAGTGACCGTTATCAGTAAAGGGTGAAGCCAACCGTCAGACTCCATTAACAAGAGATACTGAACGATCTGTTCTGTTTTTTCAATAGAGAGAGACGAGTTGAAGCTGTTTTTAAGTGGGGATACTTTTTTGTTCGACGTTCGGCTTCAGCAACAAATAGATTCCGATGCAGATCGTGAACAATACTTTGACCGTCTGAAGTTAGGTCTAAATATCGTAATCCTGTTTGAATATATTGATATACAACATTCCAGAAAAACTCAGGATAAGCCAGTCTTACATCTTCAGGGCTTTCATAACCCAGTTGTTGATGAACCCCCATTTCTTCAAACTCTTGAAATAAAGCAGTTGTTTTTTGCAAATACTTTGGATCGGCCAATTGACCGATTAAATCAGCCGCCCGAACCAGTCCAGGATAATCAATTGTATCTTGATAAAGTGGATCAGACGGAACCGGAAAACGGGTTAATTCAATATTCTGTTTAACTCGATCGATATCCACCCCGCGATAGTGGCTGAGGGCCTGTTCAACGAAGCATTTACTGCGGTCAACATGATAAGGTGTCAGACTCGCATCAGTGGCTTCAGGGGGTAGATAAAGCAGTTGTTGGTCCCGGATGGTAGTAAATAAGCGATCGCTGACTCGATCTTGATGACAAATCCCTTTAACATAACCGATATCATGACACAATAAAGCAATTATTGTTTGTAACCAATCCGCTGCCGAAACGTTACCCTCTCGGATTAATTTCCCTTCTAAAATTGCCTGTCCTGTTAGGGTGACCAGTACTGTATGCTCTACGTTATGGTAGGGTGCATCGCTTTGCGTAATTTTACGAAGGGCAAGATTAGTAATAGAACTAATCAGTTCCACAGATTCAAGGGGGGCATGAGAATATAGCTTGCGATAACCTACTAATAAACTTTTAATGCAACGATAGATAATGGCTTCTTGAGTTAGGCAATACATAGGGTTGATTCCAGCTTATTGTTAAATAATGAATATGGGAGTGATAGACTTATCTACAGTTTAGTCTAAAAAAAATCCGATGAAAACCATAAAAACTCATGAATCAAAAGGGAGGTTAATTCTCCATACAATCACTATTTTACCTAATAATTTAAATCACCTCCTAGGCTTCAGAGAACCTCATAAATTCTCATAAATCATCCGATTATATCTTTTTGATCTCAGAGAAAATTCGCATTTTCATGAGTTTTGTGATTTGAATCACATTTTACTGGGGGATTTTACATAAAATAAAATTAAAAATTTTACGATGGAGATTTATCTGTGTAAAATAAATCCGTCCGCCTTTTGAACCCATCTATGTAGCCCTCAAACCACTATGAATGCTCAAGAAGCATTAGATTTTGTAGATCGCTTAGTTTATGCCAAACAGGAGAAACACCTCAATGACTTAGAAAGAGAAGTCTTTATTGGCTCTTGGGCTGGAAAAACTTATACTGAAATCAGTCCACTCAATGCTCAATATATTGAGCGAAATGTTGCTTATAAATTATGGAAAAAAATTTCTAATACCCTGGGAGAAAAGGTTACTAAAAAAACAATTAAAGGTGCCGTTGAACGTTGGATTCTGCTTTATCCTCCCTGTCAAAATGTCTTAATTAACGCTTCATCCCATGAACCGGATAGTCATTTAGCCCAACAATTGCAAGAGGCGATTGCGGGAGCGGGGCATCATGTTCGCACAATAGCGATTGGTAAAGTTCCCAGTTCCTGGCCGGCTTCTGATACTGCTGGGTTGTCTCAAATTGATCGAGAAATTGAGTCTTGTAACTACTTAATTTTGCTGCTGTCTCCCCAGGCGGCAATGAGTGAAATTGTGATTGAACAGTTAAGAAAAGCCAAAGATAGACAGAATCCTTTACTCAATTCTCCTCCAATTATTTTACCGATTCGAGTTAACTGTCCGGCGACACTTCCCTTCAATCACGATCTACGAAATTATCTTCTCGGAACCTGTCAGCGAGAGTGGAAATCGGCTACCGATACACCGATTATCATCCAAGAAATTCTTAACTTTTTATCCAATAACGTAGAATGGACCCGACAGCAAGATGCCATTCCCTGCTGGGAAGAATGGAAAACAGTCGGTATCGAAGAATGGGAACGGGAAATTAATACCGCATTTAATCAAGTGAATTCTCCGGTATCTCAACCACCCACACCTGACATTTCAGTAAAAATTCCTTCCCCTTTACCCGTTGCTGAACCTGAATTGCCTCGAGGTCAAGTTCGTTTAGAATCTGCCTTTTATATTCGACGAAATCCTTATGAGTCTCAATGTTATCAAGAAGTTCTCCATCCTGGTGCATTAATTCGCTTAAAAGCACCCCGTCAAATGGGAAAAACATCCCTGATGGCAAGAATACTCGATCACGCCCGAGAACAGGGATATCGAACCGTTCCTTTGAGTTTTCAGCACGCGGATAAAGGGATATTTGCTAATTTAAATTCACTATTACGTTGGTTTTGTGCTCGTGTTGCTCGTAAGTTACGTTTACCTTATTTAGTTGAGGATTACTGGACTGAAACATTTGGTAGTAAAGATAACTGTACCGCCTTTTTTGAAGATTGTTTGCTACCGGAAACGGAAACCCCTTTAGTCCTTGGATTAGATGAAGTAGATCGGGTGTTTCAATATCCGAAAATTGCGGATGATTTCTTTAGTTTATTACGCGCTTGGTACGAAGAAGCCGGCTATGGCGATCCCGATAGTGAACTGTGGCAAAAGCTGCGATTAGTCATTGTTCATTCCACCGAAGTCTATATTCCACTAGATATTAATCAATCCCCCTTTAATGTAGGGTTACCCATTCATTTACCTGAGTTTTCACCCGAGCAAGTGAATGATTTAGCGCTGCGTCATGGGTTAAATTTAACTGCAATACAAATTCAAAATTTAATGCAATTAATTGGCGGACACCCTTATTTAATTCGATTAGCATTTTATCATATTGTTCGACAACAAATCACTTTATCTCAACTCCTCGAAACCGCTTCAACAGAAGCCGGAATTTACAGCGATCATTTACGGCGACATTTATGGAATTTACAGCAACATCCAGAATTATCTGAGGCTTTTCGTCAGGTAGTAACCCAGCAAACTCCTATAGAATTGAAGCCCGCTTTTGCATTTAAATTACATAGCATGGGATTAGTTCATTTACAAGCAGATCGTGTTACGCCTCGCTTTGAATTATACCGAGATTATTTTTATCATCGCCTCGCGACATCAGCTTAACTCTTTCTATTCTAATCTTCAGGAAATACTTAATAAAACTGTGTAATATTAATGATGAATCTGAGTTATAAAGTGGGTGGACATCTGTCGATCGATGCACCAACCTATGTTATTCGACAAGCCGATCGGCAGCTTTATGAAGCCTTAAAAGCTGGAGAATTTTGTTATGTCCTCAACTCTCGTCAAATGGGAAAAACCAGTCTCAGAGTGCGAGTCATGCATCAATTACAACAAGAAGGTATGAGTTGTGCAGCAGTTGATTTAACAAAAATTGGTTCACAAGATATCACCCCCGATCAATGGTATGCCGGAATTATGCGGCGGTTAGTCAGTCGGTTTCGTTTACCCATTCAGTTAAAATCTTGGTTGCGCGATCGCGAATTTATTTCCCCTATTCAACGCTTCAGTGAATTACTCGAATTATTAATAGAATCTATTCCGGGAAAAATTATTATTTTTATTGATGAAATTGATAGTATTCTCAGCCTTAACTTTAATACGGATGACTTTTTTGCATTTATTCGCAATTGTGATGAGTATGAAGTTTTAACCTTCGCACTGTTTGGTGTTGCTACCCCATCCGATCTAATTCAAGACCGCACTTGTACCCCATTTAATATCGGTCAAGCCATAGAATTACAAGGATTTAAACTGAATGAAGTTCAACCCCTCATTCAAGGATTAAGTAGTTTTGTCAATCATCCTCAACAAGTAATGAAGTCTATTTTAGAGTGGACAGGAGGACAACCTTTTCTGACTCAAAAGCTTTGTGATATTCTGCAAAAATCAGCTCAAAATCAGACTCAAAATCAACCTTTATCCATTGATGAAGTTGATTTATGGATTCAGCAAATTGTTAAAACGAAAATATTAGAAAATTGGGAAGCTCAAGATGAGCCACCCCATCTTAAAACAATTCGAGATCGGTTACTAAAGCAGAATGAAACTTTAATTTATCGTCTGCAATATTATCAGAAAATTTTACAAAATACTTTAACTTCATCTCAAGACAGTTATGAACAGCGGGAATTACAACTATCAGGATTAGTGGTTAAACAGAATCAGAATATTCAGGTTTATAATCAAATTTATCGTTTAGTATTTGATCAAAAGTGGGTAGAGAAAATATTACAAGTTCAACGTCCTAACTTTAATCAAACGATTGCTGAGCAGGAGAAAAAACTATTTTCTCTTCTTAAGAATATGGATGGCAAAGAATTTGATGATATTCTTTATGAAATTTTGGGAGAAATTATCTTAAAATTAGTAGAGCTAATTAATGTTGATTTTCTAACGATTTACTTAATTGATAAAAATAAGAATGAAATTTGGTCAATTAGTGCTAGAGCTAGTGGCAACCGCTCTACTAAAATTCAGATATTAGCAAATAATCAAACGGCTGCCCGAGTGACAATCTTTAAGCGAGCCGTTAATTTACCCTCTCATCTGTCTGAAGATTGGTATTTTGAAGTAGCAGAAACTCAGACTCAAAGGACAGGATACCGCATTTATAATCAATTAACAATTCCATTGCTGAATGAAAAAAAGAGTATGTTTGCTTTTCTGCATTTAGCGAATAAGTTAAAAGTGAATAAAGGAATTGATTTACCTTTTATAGAGCAGATTGATCGGCAAGGATTTATAGCAGAAGATCAACAAAAATTATTGCAATATGCTCCAGCACTTCAACATTTATTAGAAAGTTGCTATGACAGTTATAAGCTCACTCAAAAAATCCAAGCTTCTGAAGCACTGCTCAAAGCCACACAATCCGTTTCTTTTAGTAGTTTAGATTCAGAAGAAATTATTAAACGAGTCATGGAAGCCGCAAAAAGATTGATGAATGCGGATCGAAGTACTTTATGGCTAGTCGATCAAAAAAACAAAGAATTATGGACAAGAATATTATTTGAAGATGGCATAACTCGAGAACTTCGGATCAACATTGGAGAAGGTTTTGCAGGTCAAGTTGCCCTCACCCAGAAGCCTTTAATTATTCCCTTTGATCTCTACGATCATCCTAACTCCCAAACGGCTAAAAAAACCGATCAACAAACCGGATATCGGACTTGTAGTTTACTGTGTATGCCAATTTGGAGTCCGGAGAAAGAATTACTCGGAGTAACGCAATTAATTAATAAATATAAACAAGGAGAATTCCCTGAATATGACCCCGATGATTGGCCAGAAGCACCTGAATGTTTTGAGGCAAGTTTTGATGAAAATAGTCAAAAGTATATGCAAATATTCAATTCCCAAGTTGGGGTGGCTTTGCAAAACGTCAAGCAGTTTGAGGCGATGAAAGAACAGGTGGAAAATTCACCGAAACAAATCATTAGTCAGACCTTAGCCATGTTAACTCAAGTGATGGATGGTCAAGGATTTGATGAGATTTTAAATGCAACTTTACGCTCTATTACTTTAAAAATTGGTAAATCTTTAAATGCAGATCGAACCACTATTTTTTTATTTGATGCAGACCGAAAAGAATTTTGGTCAATTATTGCTGAAACAGAAGAAGGACACTCTTTGGAAATACGAGTTTCTGCCGATAAAGGGATTGTTGGAGAGGTAGCGGCGAAGAAAAAAGTGATTAATATTCCCTATGATTTTTATGATGATCCACGTTCGGATGTGGCTAAAGAACAAGACCAAAAAAATAATTATCGCACCTATTCAATGCTGGCTTTTCCACTTTTAAACGAACTCGGAGATTTAATTGCTGTTGTACAAGCAATTAATAAACTTAAACCCTCCTATCAGTCTGAATTGACATTAATTGATAAAATAGATCCAAATGGTTTTGTTTCAGAAGATGAAAAACATTTTTCCGAAAACGCACCTTTAATTCGGATGATTTTAGAGAGTTTTTGTTCTTATCATAAAACAGCTCAAGGGCAAAGAGTTGCCGCTGCATTAATGGCAGCTACCCGTTCAATTAATCAAAGCGGCCCTGAAATTGATGAGATTCTTCAACGAGTCATGAATGCAGCCAAAGAACTGATGACGGCTGACCGCAGTACTCTATGGTTAGTCGATCATCAACATCAAGAATTATGGACAAAATTAGTCTTTCAAAATGGATTAGAACAAGAAATTCGAGTGCCCATTGGTGAAGGATATGTTGGGAAAGTAGCTCAAATGGGAGTTCCCCTTAATATTCCCTATGATTTATATGAATATCCCGACTCTGAAACTGCACAAAAAACCGATCGACAGACCGGGTATCGAACTTGTAGTTTATTATGTATGCCCGTTTGGAATCCAGACGGAGAATTAATTGCAGTCACTCAATTAGTCAATAAAAAGAGATCGAATGAGGAAATTGAACCGAGTTTAAAAGTTAATCAATCAGTCCCTAAATTATATCAAGCCAGCTTCGATCAAAGCGATCAAAGATATATGCAAATCTTTAATAATCAAGTCGGTGTTATTCTCCAAAATGCTGAATTATTAGCAGCAGTTAAACAACAAGAACAGCATCTAAGGGAACAATTAGATCAAGATTAAACTTTATTCTGTATTTCCTGAGAGTGCTGAGGTTTACCTCAATATTGTGATATTCTATTTGAATCTAAAGCTATAGCCCGAGGCTCCCTACCAGTATAGAGTATAGGGATGTACAATCCTGAATACCTATTTTAATTTTTGCCATGGTCAAACTGAATTCATCTCGGTAAAATAAAGATATCTTTCAGAAATAGCCCAAATAAAAGTGAGTAAAAATTATTTTATAAAATTCTAGTCTTCAATTATTCATCAATTCTTCTCTTTTTCTCTATGGTCAATCCGAGAAACTCAGCGATTAAATCAGACATTAATCCATTGCCAAAAAATAAAATATATTGGAAAGTGGTAAACTGTGAGACTGCTGCTGATTCTGATTCCATCCGCCGTGTCTACCAAGTCCTCAGCATGAAAAATATTAACTCATCTGCTAAAACAGAAACCCGCCTCGGACAAGCGTTTAAACCTATTCCTGCCTTTGTTTCAGGAATTATTGCAGGCTCAATTGTTACAGTCTATGGTACATTAACTAATGTCAATTTATTTAAATATATTGGTTCAAATAGCCAAGATATTATAGAATTTTATAGAGATTTGTTAAGTCTATCTAGAGCTTCTATTATCAGTAATCAAGGTTTAAACGGTTATTTTGAAAAATTAAATATTCGAGTTGATCCTATAGATTTTAAAGTTGATGCGCTACCGAGTTCTATCTGTCATCAAGTTATTCGGGTAGGAGACCGAATTAATCTAAAAGCTTCATCCGAATCAGGGAAAGAAACTGTTGAATTTGAGAAATTTGAAAAGAAAGTTGAGGGTATTATTGAAAAAGGGACTGGAAGTTTAGCAGTTGAGAGTGTTGAAGATGAAACTGTTCTAATTGAAATAGACTTACTGACTGACCAGCCAGAGTGTAGAAGAAAAACACCCAAAATTCAGCAATTAGAAAAATTACTTGAAGAAAAAAAGTGGCAAACAGCAGATGAGAAAACTTATGAAATTTTGTTAGATTTAGCCAATCGTGAAGCTGAAGAAAATTTAGATCGGAGTGCGATTAATAACTTAAATTGTTCAGATTTAAAAACCATCAATCAACTGTGGTCTGAAAGCTCAGGGAGCCGTTTTGGTCTGAAAGTTCAGCAAAATATTTATACTGAAACAGGAAATAGTCTTGAAGAAGATTTAATTAAAAAGTATGATCCTAACTTATATATACAATTTAGTGACTTAGTTCGCTGGATACAACCTCAAGAAGATGGTAAAGAAAGCTGGAAATCTAATAATCAGCTAATGTATTCTTTAGAAGCACCGAAAGGTCATCTTCCTCGCCTCAATCGACTAGAAGACGGTATGGAGCAAGAACCTGGTTATCAACTGATTTCTCCTAATTCACTCCAAGTGACTTCTCAGGAAATTGAGGCTAGAAATTTGTTTTATGCTCGAATTAAGGCTTGTCAGCTATGATTTAGCAGAGTTATATTTATGGCTAGATTCATTGAGTAGCCTGATATTGATTGATCTCTAACTTAAGAAAGATTACAGATTCTGTTATTATCACCTATACTATATGACATCGTTAAATTTTTTTAGAAAAACATGAACAATCAATCAGGCGGATTTCCCTATTCTTTCCGAGCTTTTTGGGCTGTATTATTATTGGCTGTGAACTTCTTTGTAGCTTACCTATATTTTAAAGGAATTTCGTAAATATAAATCTATTAGCGTTGATTTTAAATGGGTACTACTTTTGGACTGATTAATGTTCAAAGGTAGTACTCATTGATCTGTCAGGCTTTTGTTCAAGATTCTAGCCGATCGACTCGTTGTTGTAAATCCTGAACATCCTGTTTTAGTTCAATCACTAAAGTCGCTAAGCGATCGAAGAGTGGATCGCCTGATACCCATCTTTGTCTCCCAAGGGATTCTACACTATTTTCCTCCACTTCATCCGGCTCAACTTGTATGATTGGACTCCCAGAAGATTGAGTCGCACTCAAACGATTAATTTGAGATTCTAAACGAGAAAGCTGAGACTCGACTTGCCGCACTCGAAACTCAAGTTGAGTATTAGAAGAAGCCTCAACCGACTGGATTTCAAATCCTCTCAATATCAAAAACAGCAACGACACCCCAATAACGATCTGTTTCCAATTCAAGAACTTCACCATGATTTAATGGATATTTTCTACCGCTTCTTTCTAAGTTATCTGATCTGACTCATTTTTGGGGTTTTCAATAATTAAGCCAGCGATCAATTGATGTTCAGACAACTGATGTAGGCAAAAAATATCTTGATTAAATCTCAGTGAATCAGTCAGTCATCTAGACTCATCATCCTGACATCCGGGCAAGAGCAGTGATCTTAACTAACTTCTCCCGTTCTAGACCCTGTAACTCCTCTATACTCAGCCATTTTTCGTTGAGCAACCGGGCAAACACAAAGATCAGGTTTGAATAATCAAAATCATATTTACCATCAATTTCATGTCTCCTCGCACTTAAGAAGTCGTGCAGCCGCCAAACTTGATCGATCTCAGTAATTTCAGATGTTTTTTGTTTCACCTCCTCCATTAGACTGTTGATTTCTCGCTTGTAAGCCCTTTCAAATACTTCCTTTGCTGCTTGTTTCTCGTTTTCAGACCAATTGATCTCACTCATACTATTCTGGACTTTTAACTTGGGAAAACAAGAGAGCATTCTCTTTTAGAGAACACTCATCTGTTTTTTGGCGGATTGCTGAATCGAATTTGACTCAACTCAGCATTTTTCTAGCGAACGAGGTTTAATAGTTCTTTCGGAGATGCCAATAAATCAATCGCCACGAAGAAAATCTTATTATTCGGGTTAAGCAAGAAACGCCAAGCAATATTCATACCGACATTGCCCCCAAACCAAGGTGTTTGTACTTTACCCGTCACCTTAATCTGAGTATAACCATCTTCTGCCGCTTCTTCTACTCCACGTTCTGGAAGTAACTTGAGGTTTTGGCATTCTTCTTTGAAAAACCGCAGCACATTATCCTTACCAACAATCGGTTTTTGAAAGGGCGGTTGTAAAGCACCATCCGGCTCAAACAGAGTAATTAACGTCTCAAAATCGTTGGCATTCAAGTTGTTCATGTATTCCAGCACCGTGGAATTGGTCACACCTTCAATGGTTACCTGAGTGCGCTGAGACATTTCCTGGGGAGGCACCACAGGTTCTGAGACTCGAGCGCCACTCCCTGATTTACTGCTGTCAAAACCCATGTCAACCACGCAATTACGCAAGATCGTAATTTGCTGACCGGGATCGACTCCTTGAATGGTTACTAGTACAGCATTCGCATTGGCAGAAAGCTTATAGCCTTCGGGAATCGGAGCTACAATTCCTTGTTCCATGAACTTTCCAAGTTCATACCAGAACCCTAACTTGAGGTTAGGAGTCCAGCTTCCATAGGCACGACAAACGGGAGTGTCAGCATGGTTGGCGAGGTCACACATTGCCTGAGTTTGCTGTAGGGGAGTCATCTTCCGAATCTCATTCAGGGTGTTCTCGGCAAACTGCATATTCGCTGCACCAGGCGCTGCAATAGTGATGGTTTTACCCATTTCCAAATAGGCAAACCAGATCAGAGCAAGTTGATCTTCGGCATTAAGCTGATTGAACCGAGCGATAGTAGCCGGGACAACATCAGCAGCTAGAGTGCTGGGGAAAATGCCACGGGCTGAATCAATGGTAAATGGCATAGCTGACTTTAATGACCTTAACTAGGTTTAAGAAAAACCTATCATATATTTGGTAATTTACGATACGTAATTTCAATCTATCTTTCGGTAGTTGATCTCTGTCAATGTGGATGTTAAAAGAAGATCTTTACCATTGCGGTTAAAACGGTTGGGTTTGGATCTTTTAGGAGAATCAATCACGGTTTTAGCAACCTCAGTTTCCCTTGCAGAGGGCTGTGTTGCTAACAGCTTATTTAAATTTGAAGCATTTCACCATAATTCCATAGACAGAATCAATTCATTGACTTAAAATCTGAATGATAAAAGTGTGAGATTGCTACAACGATGCCAAAAAATGTTGCAATTCTGCTGTTTAATAATGTTGAAGTCCTAGATTTTGCTGGGCCGTTTGAGGTGTTCTCTGTCACTTCTTCTCCGGGTGGAGATTCGCTTTTTAACGTTTACACCGTCGCTGAAACCACTCACCCAATTCTGGCGCGAAATAATCTGAGTATTAATCCGGATTACACATTAGAAAATCATCCTGCACCTGATATTGTGATTATTCCGGGAGGTTTTGGCAGTCGGGCTGCACTACAACAAGCTAATATCATTGAATGGGTTCAGCAATATGCTCAACAAGCTGAATGGGTTTTATCCGTTTGTACAGGATCTTTAATTTTAGCAAAAGCTGGTTTATTAAACGGTTTATCGGCAACCACCCATCATCATGCTTTCGAGGAATTACGGCAACTGGCACCTCAAACCACTGTGATGACAGATCGGCGCTTTGTCGATAATGGTAAAATTCTCACTTCAGGAGGAATTTCGGCAGGAATTGATTTATCGTTTTACGTCATAGCAAAATTATTCGGACAGGCAGTGGCAATGAAAACCGCGCAATACATGGAATATGATTGGCAGCCTTAAAATGGAATATCTTCATCCTCTGGGAGGGGTTCAATCACTGTTTCCGGAACTTGAACCACAGTTGCAGGGGTTTGTGTCGGTAAGTCTATCACTTCTCCTTGAAAAAATTCTGCTAATTTTTCAGCCGCAATGATCACAGCTTCTGTATCATCTTGAGGGGGGTCTGGTTGTGAAATCGGTTCTGGGGTAGGGGAAGACGCAACAGTTTCTTGAACCTCTGTATCATCTCGAGGCGGCGGTGCAGATACCTCTTTTGGGGCTTCTGACGGAGGGTCTGACGGGGGTTCTGACGGGGGTAAAGATACAGTTGCGATCGCCTCCTCATCAGTTGGAGGTAATGAGGTTTGATGATGATTCTGTTGCGGTGGAGATCCTCTATCTGGCTTCGGTTGGTTTCCCACTTCCAAGCGGACTTTAACCGGATGAGAAAAGACTTGCTCAAAAGCCGCTTCCAGATTACTGACCTTATCTTGCGCTATTTTTAACAAGGCTTGGGAACGAATCCCGATACAAGCAGAATTGGAGTCAAACGCCAATAAACGTCCATGTTGTCGCAACATTTCTTGAGTCCCAAACGGTTTCACTCGCGGTAGAACCTGTCGCCAAATATTGCCTAAGTCGGTTGTTAAGGGGGTTGATAGCTCTGTTTCTGGAGTTTCTATAGGTTTTGGGGGAAGATCTGCAACAGGCTGTGTAGGCGGTTCTGGTTGGGGTTGGGGCGGCTGAACAGGTGTCGGTTGTGGGGTGTGGGTTATCGGAGATGGTTGAATAGCAGGCTGGGGTGCGATGGCAGCGGCATGAGGTTGCTGAGTAGACGGCAGTAAACCCAATACCGTTACCTCTAGCCATAAGCGGGGTTGAGTGGTATTTTTCACCTGAACTTCACTCTTTTGCAGGTGTTGAATTCCGGCTAAAATCCAATCAATCTGCCAATTTTGAGCCAATTGACACAACTGTTGCCAAGTGGGTTGAGTCAGTTTCACTAAATCTGACCGCTGTTGTGCGGTTTTAGCAATCAGTAAATCGCGATAAAATTCTGCCAGATTTTGCAATACAATTAACGGTTCTCGTCCGATGTTCAACAAAGCGCGAGTTTGATCTAAAATTGCAGTACTGTCAGCATTTGCGATCGCCTGCAATAACCTCAACAGATCTTGTTCTGGAACCGCCCCCACGAAGTCCCATACCCGTTCAACGGTAATTTCCCCAGAAAGTAAACTCAGTTGGTCCAGCAGGCTTTCTGCGTCTCGTAGTCCCCCCTGAGCGATCTGAGCCACCATTTGCACAGCTTCAGGGGTGATGTGAATCTGTTCTTTTTCCGCAATCATTTGTAAATGCTTAACCATCGCCTCCAGGGGAATCCGACGAAAATCAAACCGTTGACAGCGAGAAATAATTGTCGGTAACACCCGTTGCGGATCGGTGGTAGCCAGGACAAACACCACCCGTTCTGGGGGTTCTTCTAGAGTTTTTAGCAAAGCGTTAAATGCTGCTACACTCAGCATATGGCATTCATCAATTACATAGACTTTGTAACGACACTGTACAGGGGCAAATTGCGCCCGTTCAATTAATTCTCGGATGTTATCGACACCTGTATTACTGGCGGCATCAATTTCAATCACATCTAAGGTTGACCCATTCGTAATCCCTCGGCAAACTTCACAACTGCCACAGGGTTGATCGGTGGGTTGTGGGGCGGATAAACAGTTGAGAGACTTGGCTAAAATTCGCGCACTGGATGTCTTTCCAGTCCCTCGCGGCCCCGAGAAGAGATAAGCCGGAACAATCCGACGGTGACGAATCGCATTCGTTAAAGTTGTGGCGATCGCATCTTGACCGACTAATTGCCCAAAGGTTTGAGGGCGATATTTATGATGAAGGGGTTCGTAACTCACAGCGGCAATAGTAATCTTAAAAATTCTTTTGAGTCTAATGATATTTTAATCAACTTTCTTCAGAATTAGGCTGAGCTTAATCCGTAATTATCCTGAGCCAAGATACTTTGTTTAACAAATATTCGAGAAAATACAGAAAATATTAATAACTGCTTTGTAAATTTTAATGCTTATACCACACTCTCAGCTAAATCAATTCATCCCGAATCAACCCTCAGCAAAGAAGTGACGATCTTAGGTGATAGATCTGCTTAAGAAATTTGGTATCATTTTTAGTAGACCTCCCTGATCTATCCTCGAGAATGCTGTTAAACCCAATATCTGTGATTGCACTTATTCTTGTTTTAAAACACAGTGTCAAATCCGTTCTTTGTTGCTATCAATTACAAACTATGTCTCAATCCATTATTCTAACAGAAACCACTTTGGCTCAAGCCCCAGCTCCAGAAAATACGCTTCAGGAGAATTTCTCTAAACTCACTCCTGAAACCATTTGGATGGGAACTTCTGGCTTGCTACTCTTTCTGATTTTCCTTCTCGCTATTGTCTTTAAAGTTAAAACCCATGAAATAGATAAACAGTTAAAAATCGAGAAATTTAGAAATAAAGAGCTTCACAAAAAGTATAAACTAGCTTTAGGAAGCATTTCTAAAATGGAAAAAAATCCAGACTTAATTCATTCACGAGAGTTCAACCTTGATTATCTGAGAATGAGAATGGCGGAAGATGTTTTCCACTACGCTATAATTGTACAAATCAAAATGAAAGTCAAACAGCAAATTGCAATGGCATTACGTCCAACGCAAGCGGCTGTTGGGGATAAAGGCACAGCAGGAACCGCGCGACAAGTTGATTCTATTTTTGATGTTGAATATGAAACAGGAGAAGGAAGAACCAGTAAAAAACGCATCTTATTTCGGATTCAAATCCGTTTAATGAAGCTGCCCACTCAAGCCACTTCTGCAACCATTAATCAAATTATTGATTGTTTAGAAACCTATCTCAGTCCCTCCGAAGATCATGATACTTGGCAACCCACAATTCAAGGTAGAATTGTTCACATCGAATGGGATCAAAAAGCCAAACCGACACCCTTATTAGTCTTAGAACAATCCAACGAAGGGATGAATGTGACTTTCAGAACCACTCGTCAAACCCCAGGTACTGCCGTTGATACCGCTGCTTCTTTACCCCCAGGCAAGCGGAAGAAATCGAATGCTAAAACAAAAAGCCGTAAATCCACGAAAAAGATGGCTCAATCTGCCAAACGTTAATGGAATCTTTACCAGACTTTGGTGAGGGAGATCATCAACGGTTTAATCAGTAGAATTATAGGGTTTTCTCCCTCTATAATTTTCTAATAAACGACGGGAAAAAGTTATGACTGTAGCAACTGCACCCACTCTTATTAGCGAAGCGGAAGCAGAATCCTTAATTGACGGGGTCATTCAACAATCGACCGCCTCGGCGGTTGAAGTCAACCTCAGTAATAGCGAAGATGCCCTCACCCGTTATTCGGAAAATCAAATTACTCAAAATGTCAGTAGTACAAGATTTAAACTATCTGTCACCAGCTATTTTGGTAAACGTAGCGCCACGGCTTCGACCACAGAATTAGATCTTGATGCCATTACAGAAACAATAGGACGTTCTGAAGATCTCGCCCGCATTGCCCCAGAAGATCCAGAATGGGTGCCGCTACTCAATCCTCAAACTTATAATAATCGAATTCCGGCATTCGATGCGGCTACCGCTAATTTATCACCCATCGCCCGAGGAGAATTGATTCAAACCGTTTGCCAACGCTGTACAGCGGCGCAAGTGGAAGGTTCAGGCACATTAAGTACAGATGTTGAACTATTTGCTATCGGTAATTCTAACGGATTACGCGCCTGTAATCGCCTCACAGCAGCCAATTTTGGATTTACAGCAAAAATAGACACGGGTTCAGCCTGGACTCGTCGCAGCGCTTGGAGTGTGGAACAATTACCCATCGAACCCTTAAGTGAAACCATCATTCAGCGGGCGTTTGCTGCCCGTAATCCCCGTGAAATTCAGCCCGGGGTGTATCCAGTCATTTTTGACGGGGCAGCCTTTGCAGAGTTGTTAATGTGGGTGATATTTAACCTCGATGCCCGGGCCGCCGATGAGGGGCGTTCATTTATGTCCCGTTTGGATGAAAATGGCAAACCGGTTGGTAACCATGTGGGGGAACAACTGTTTAGTCCGTTGGTACAGGTTGAACGAAATCCGGCACATCCGTTAATTCAAGGATCGACATTCTTTGCAGATGGCTTGAAAAAAGATAATATGGAAATTATTAAAGACGGAATTCCCCAAACCTTATCTTATAGCCGCTATTGGGCAACTCAGAAAGGAGTTGAACCGCGAGGATCGATGTATCCGGTTGTCATGCAGGGTCACGAGCAAAGTATAGCCGATTTAATTGCTCAAACCGAACGAGGAATTTTAGTTAATCGCGCCTGGTATGTTCGTTATGTTAATCCCCGCACTTTGGAAGTAACGGGTATGACGCGGGATGGCACCTTTTGGATCGAAGACGGAAAAATTGCTCATCCGATTAAAAATATGCGATTTAATCAGAGCTTACCGGAGATGTTACGAGACGTAGATGGTTTGAGTCAAGTTAACCGTTATGGAGGTAGCGTCATACCAGGAGTGCGGGTAAAAGCCTTTAACTTTAGCAGCGTAACCGATAGTATTTGAGATTTTACTTAATCACAAACTTAATCACAAAATAGTGTATCTCGGGTATTGCGTCCGGTTACTGGGTTCGTTCCTGTTGCCAATGCACACAACTGTTTCTCAGTATCTTGGCGCAACACAACATCAGTAAAATCAGCACCATCAATGGTGGCTCCGGCAAAATCCGTTCTGTAGGCAAAAGCCCCTTCCAGAATAGCATTGGTTAAATTCGCCCTGTTGAAGCGTGCTGTATCCAAGGTAGCATATCGCAAATCCGCTCCCTCAAAATTAGCAGATTGCATTTTCGCGCCAAACAAACTGACTCCCTTTAAATCTGAATGACTAAAATTACTATTTTTCAAATCGGCAAAATCAAATTCTGAGTCAGTCAGGTTTTGACCCGAGAAGTCTGTATTAGCAAGATCTTGTTTTTCGTAGTTCTCTGCCCAGGCTGGAGCAGTTATCATTGGAGAGACTAACATCCAAAACCCGAACAGTATCGTTAAAGTCATCCCACAAATACGGGAGAAAATGGAGGAATTTATTTTTAATTGGTATTGATTCAACAGTCTCATGGCAACAGTTCAGAGCAAGTTTTTACATAGACAATCTTGATCCTACAGCGTATTGAACCAAAAAAAATGGAGCAGACCAGCAAGCTTACCCCGGACAGTTAACAGAGTTGATTCTACTACTAATTTGAGAGTTCCGTTTCAAGTTTATACTGAATTTGTAGAGCAATCGGTTGATTAGGGTTTAACTTCAGCGCGTTTGCGATCGCCTCTCGGGCGGCTTCCACCTGACCCAACCGTTCTAAGGCATACCCTCGAATTGCCCAAGCGTTAGCATTTTCTGGCTGAATACGAGTCGCTTGTTGATAGGCAAAAACCGCATCCTCGTATTTTTCTAGGGCAATCAGCGCCGTCCCCATGTTATACCATCCTTGGAAAAAATCAGGGTTCACGATCACCGCTTCTTTAGCTGAAATCACCGCCTCGTCATATTCTCCCGCCTTCCAAAGGGCAACGCTGCGACTCGACCACAAATTAGAATTATCAGGGTTAAGTTCCAACGCTAAATTATAAGCCGTGATCGCCTCCTCGAACCGTTCTAAAGAAGTCAATATCCGGCCGCGATTTTGCCATGCTTTTGCCGAACTTGGCTCGAGTTTAATAGCGCGGTCAACTGATTCTAAGGCTGCTGTATAATCTTCCCGATACCAGAGGATAACAGCGCGGTTATTCCAGGCTTCAGCATAGCCCGGTTGAAATCCCACAGCGCGGTTAGTGGCGATACTCCCTGCTTCTAGTTGTCCCTGGGCTGCAAGGGCAATCCCCAACTGACTCCAAGCCAGGGCTGAACCCCATCGATCCCAAAGACCATCCCCTTTCAGGGCGCTTTCACAAGCTTGTTGGGCAGCTTGATACTGTTCTAACTCATTCAATAACTGACACTGGTTGGCGAGGGCGTAGGAATAATCAGATCGCAACCCCACCGCACGTTCGTAGGCGTTGAGGGCTTCCCGTTTGCGGTTGAGGAGGGTATTGGTAAACCCGAGGGCTGCCCAAAGAGTGGGATCATCTTCATTTAAATTTAAAGCCCGATCAAAAGAGGTACTCGCTGCTTCATAGTCTGCCAAATTAATTAAAGCAAATCCCCGATATTTCCAAGCCCGATCTGGGGAGGTTTGCCCCCAATTGCGATCGATTTGTAAAGCCCGATCGCAGGTGGCGATCGCTTTAGCAGGTTGGTTTAATTGATACCAGGAGTAGCACTGATGAAATAGGGTTTGGGAATTATCAGGATTCAGTATCAAGGCTTTCTCGTAAGTTTGTAACGCGGCTTGATATTGGGCAAGGCGTTCTTGAATTAATCCTTTTTGGAAGAAGACCACAGCAGGGGTGCTATCATCCCAATTACGATCTATTTCTAGAGCTTGGTCACAGTCTGCCATCGCGACTTCATACTGCCCCAAGGCAGACAATGCTGCACAACGATAGGTTAGGACTAGAGAATGTTTCGATTGCCGTTCTAGGGTCATATTAGCAGCCGCGATCGCTTCAGTATACTGTTCCATTGCGAATAATATCCGAGTCCGTTCCACCCAAATTTCAACGGCTTTGGGTTTTAATTTAATCGCTTGATTGCAGGCACTCAGGGCTTTTCCATACTCCTGTTGGTCAGCTAACAGATGGCACAAATTTGCCCAATAGTCGAAATCTGCCAACCCCTCCAGGGAGTCTGAGGCTTCCCAATCTGTTGAAGGCTGACTGGGTAAAGATTGTAGCGGTTTAGGAACTGAAATAGAGGGGACAACGGATGGTATCGCTTCACCATCGGGGAGAAAAATCGGATTTCTCAGTTGAGGCTTTTGCGGTATCTCGATGTCTGTTTCAAGCCCGGGAGGGACAATCGGGTTGTTGAGTTGAGGCAAGTTAACCGGAGGAACAGGGGCAACAGACGGACGTTCCAGCCTGGGCAATTGCCCGGTTAGCATCGGAGTTGGATCGGTGGCAATTGCGCTCTCAGATATTAATAATAGTACGGCTCCGATTCCACTGCCCACTCTAAAAACTGTTGAGAGAACTTTCACCCCTATCCCTTTCATTTTCCCAAGATTTTAATACTGAAGTTGTATTTAATATAATCGTCAGCATAGCCAACTCTCAATTTTTTTAATTTCATTTATAGAATATTTGATAAAATTAACCAGAAGCTGTCACATCACGCTGCGATTTATGACGGGAACTTTAACTGATTATTGGGATGCGATACGACCCCAGTCACGCTCCGCGAACACCTCCTCAATTTCTCCCAATTTAATCTCAGCAGAATCTCTGCATCATCTTTCCGAGGTGGGACAGCATTTTCCCCGTGTGTTGGGAAACCTTGCGCCCTTCAGTATCGCCTCTCTAGTTGGGTTTGAATGTCGCTTGAGTGAATCTCAACCCCAAGCGGATCTGTTTTTGCGGGTGGTTCCGGACACTGGAGGACGGGATATTTTAGCCGGATCGCAAGCAGTAGAAACCCAAGCTAAATTTTATCACCTACTGGCAGGTTCGAGAACCATTCCTGAGCTTTCTCCGCCATTGATTAATCATCCTGTTTGGCAAAAAGTCCGTCTATTTTCTATTCAGTGGTCAACTCAAAATACAGCTTTTTATAACAATATTAAAGACCTGTGGTTAGAATTTTACCTTAAAACTGATCCTCCTAATATTCCGATTCCCAGCGTATTTTTGGGTCCTAAAGCGGCTCACTGTATAAAAACCGGTTTAAATATCTTACTCAATCATCCGTTAAATTCCGAACAACAATAACAAATTTATCGCATTTTAAATGTTTTACCCAAAACAGCTCATTTATTTCAAACCGGAGTTTTGCTGAGTCGTAGCAACTCTCAAACAATACGATTTTATATTGCTGATATTTCTACACAGCAAATCTGTCCCTATCTTAATCAAATTGGATGGAACAGCGATTATCAAGAATTAGAGCAAATTTTGGCGATGCTATCTCCAGGAATAAAAAAGACAAATTTACAAATAGAACTCGAAAGCAAGATTGCACCTACAATTGCTATTGAATGCTATCTTGAAAATCGAGAAGCGTGGAAAATTTTTCTGGATCGTTTAGTAAAAATCGGATTTTGTTTGCCTCAAAAACGGGATGCAATTCTTCAGTTCGGTGGCATAACCCATGAGCGAGATTCCCCTGAAAAATGGCCTCTGCATTTACAACGGCGATCGCAACTTTTTAATTCTCAGTGGCAAAGCGTTCTGTTCCGCAGATTAGCTTATTTAAAAATGACCTATTCTCCGGGAATGCCATTAGAATTCAAAGTCTATTTAGGAGTACAACCCGGTTGAATAAATACCAAATTTTGGGGAATAAAAGTTTAATTTAATAGAGAATTATATGGAAGAATTTATTAACGCGATTGAGCATAGCCCAGAATTACAAGAAAAAAGAATTGCCGCTTCTACCTGCGAAGATATAGTGAAAGTTGCCGTTGCAGCGGGATATCATTTAACCATTAAAGAATTACAAACTACCTTAATTACATCTTTTGATGAACTCGTGCTTCAGCTAGATAATTCTCCGGGTATCTCTTCTCGTTATACTCGGATTTATCTAGCTCAATTAATTGAGTCAATCTGTTTTTTCAGTTAAAAAAAAGGTAATTTTGTTGTCGATTTGTGGCATAAGTTAGTCTAAACTTCAGGACAATATAATGATCTATGCCTAGTCTGGATACATAGCTTTTGGAATTGTTTTTGAGCTGCTTGACGAATTATCGAGTTCTTAGCTAGTTCGAGAACTTGTTTAAAGTCAGATATAGCATTTTGTTGCTCTCCATTATAACTATAGATAATTCCTCGACGAAGTTGAACCTCAGCAATATCTTCGTTATATTCAGCTATTTGATTTTCAATGTTACTTTGATTATCTATAACAATAGAAGGATTTTTAACAGCTATATTCTGTTTTGTTTCTAGTTCGCTTTTAATTTTTTTTAGAATATCATCTGCCTTTTCTAATTCTTCATTAAGAATCTGAGTAACTGCTTCTTGTGACTTATTTTTTTTATAAGATAAAGAGTTTTCAGCATAATTCATGATTAAACCAAGTCTATGATGTTTGTAGTTTATATTATTAGGGTTAAGAGCAATAGCTTTACTATAATCAGTGAGAGCTAACTCAAAATCTCCCATTTCATCATAAGTTCTTCCCCGCCAAAAGTAATCCTCCGGATTATTATATCCAAAATTGATGATTTTAGTAAAATAGTTAATTGCATAATTAAATTTGTCACGAGCCAGATCTGGTTTCCCCATTTGCTCATAAACTTTTCCAAGCTCAATATAAGCTTCACAATGATCTGAAATACAATTAGAACCTATTTCAATAACTGTGTTAAAGTCCTTCTCAGCTAAATTTAAATTTCCGATATCACGATAAATCCTTCCTCGTAATTTATAGAGTTCACGACTTTGTTCTAAATCAATTGCTTTTGTTAACTGATGAATTGCATACTCAAGTGCTTTTTGTCTATCTCTTTTATTGTTATTTTGGGAATTATATAAATACCCAAGTTGGTAAACTTCTGCCGAATGTCTGTAAGCTATTGGATTTTCCGGTTCTAACTCAATTGCTGTATTCAAATCTTGCAATGCCTTGTTTAAAGTATCAAAAATATTTACTGTCTGTAATTCTATTGAGTAGTTAGCTAATAAAATACCACGGTCAACATAAGCATAATAATTATTAGAATCTAATTCAATGCTTTTATTGTAATCAGCAAGAGAGCTTTTGAAGTCTCCTTGATTTTGATATGCTTGTGCTCTAGATAAATAATGCCAAGACATAAGTTTATCTAAGTCTGCAATAGCTAAATCAAATTTATGTTGGTTAATATATGTATTAATACGATTCTCATAGGCTGCTCTAAATTCTCCTAATTCAAGAGCTTTATTAAAGTCATTAATGGCAAAATCAAGTAACCGTTTTTTGCTATATCCTTTTGAACGACTATAATGAAGTGGGGCAAATCTACTTTTTTGAGAGTAAGCTAGCCCACGGTTATTATAAGCCCAAGCTAGTAAAAGGTTACTATCAATTCCTCCTTTAGGGTTAGAGTTAATAGGTTGATCTAAAATAGGTTGATCTAAAAATGGAGTTAATAATTTAATTGCTTGATTGAAATCGGCAATTGCTAGACTTAATTCGCCTTTGTCTTTATAAGCTGATCCTCGGTTATTGTAAACTTTAGCAAGCCCCATTATTTTTTTAGGTCTAACTTGCTTTAAACCGATATTTAGAGAAACTTTTTCAAACCAACTTGTACTCTTAATTATATAACTATAGGCATCAATACAACGCTCAAAATTATTTTGTTGACAATATGCATCGGCAAGACTGAAATAATCATTATTTACTTCAAGGGAATCATGGTTTTCAGCTTCAGCTTTATTGATAGCCTTTTTGAAATTATTAATTGCAGCTTTGTAATTATTTTTATACAAATAAATAACACCTATATTTCTGATATTCATAGTATCATTAGGTTGAATATTCAGAGCCTCGTTAAAATATTTCAAAGCTTGATTGTAATCACCTCTACTTGCAAAAAATACTCCCCTACTGCTCAGAAATCCTGCTTTATCTGGCTGTTTTTTTAGAGCTTCATCAAAATATTTTAAAGCTTGTTCATAGTTATTTCTAATTAAAAAAATTATTCCTCTCGAATGAAGAGTATTTGCATTATGATGATCTCCTTGAAGAGATAAAGCTTCATTGTTATTTTCTAAAGCTTTCTCATAGTCACCTTTCCCTAAATAGAACAGAGTAAGAATATCAAAGACATAACTTCTCTCTAAAGGCTCTTCTGTTTGGAGTAGTAATTTGTTAATCAGTTCAATAGCTTGATCCCAATTATCAAATGAAGCTTGAGTCATTGCTACTGCCAAGAGTGCATAGAAAGAGATGTTTTTGGCGTAATGAAGCTGCGGCCTAAATTCCTCTAACTCAGCGGCAGGAATAATTTGGCGATTTCCATCTATTAATGATTTTCCCAGAGAAAACTTTCCCGTTGACTTCAGTAAAGTTAATCTTATGTCATTGACTGTCTCTTTATTATTATTTTTCTGCTCACCCCAAATTACTACAGTTGCTTTGTGAGCTTTACCTATTTTTTTAGCTTTTTCTCGTCCTTGTTTTAAAGGAATGATCTCATCGGAATATAAAATTTTAATCTTTGAATCATTTTTTGTTAATTTTTCGAGTTCATCTCCGATCAAGTCATCTATTTTGATATTTGGATTTCCATCAAACTTCGTCACTAATATAATTGCGTCTTGAGTCGGCAAGTTGTTTAGTATAAACCCTCGGGAAAAAATAAAGATAAGAATACAGGGAATTAAAAATAAGCCAATTTTAGCGAAACGAAGTTGTTTCCGAGAATATACAGGTACTTTTTTACGGTAAATTTTCCAACAACGCCAAAATAGTAATCCAGCTAAAATAACACATAACAATAAAATAGCCCATGTTATCCATCTAGTATCACGTCTCAAAAGCCGAATAAAGCCCAGAAAACCTGATGTACCTGTTAAGGTAACAAGGATACCAACTCTATTGAGCAAATCCCAGCACCACTTCCAAATTTGCAAAAACCAATCTGGAAATAGATTTTGAACGAGATTTTGAAAGTCTTGTTTATCCATCATTCCACAAGAATCTCTATCTTCTAATCCTCATTTCAAAATCACTCGTGATTGTTGTTAGAATATTTTAATGTACACACTACTAAGATAGCAGAGAGCAAACTGACTATGACAATTTTGTACTGAAGATGACTACGAAAAGATAGAATAAGAGATAGTCTTCAGACTGACTTGATCGCATCGTTAACCCTCAAGGGTTGACCCAAAGTTAACGATAGGGGAAAAAATGACAAAAATTAGAACGACTGCTCCCCAAACAGCACCCGCCACACCCAGTGTCCTGGCAAAAACGACCCTACCCCGATCGCGATCGTTTACCGCCGAAGCCGAAACCACTACCTCAGAAACCGCCACTGAAGGGCGATCGCATTTCTTTTCTCCCCCCAACCCTCCCAATATTCAAAAACAGCCTAATTCCCCCACAGGCTATGCATTTAACCGGGTTTCTATTCTGGACTATACCCCTGCTAAAGTTCAACCCAAACGCCTTGTGACGTTGCCAGAAGAGAGTGAAGCCGAAAGCAATATTCTAGATGAAGGGGACAGCGAAACCATTGAAACCGCCCCACCTGCCGCCCCACCCCCAGAAGACAATCAGCCCAACTCTACCCTGCAACGTCAAGCAAAAACAGACGGTTCATTTGTTGCTGAGTCCCAAATTGCCCATCGTATTATGCGGCGAAAAGGTCGTGGTGTGCCTCTGCCCGACTCCGCCCGTAATTTTATGGAATCTCGGTTTGACAATGATTTTAGCAAAGTTCGCCTCCACACCGATAGCGAAGCGGTTCAACTGAGCCATGATTTAAAAGCAAAAGCCTTTACTCACCAAAACGATATCTATTTTAACGCCGGACAATATAACCCCAATTCAGCCGGAGGAAAACGATTATTAGCCCATGAATTAACCCATACTATCCAACAAAGCGGCTCTAGAGTTCAATCAAAATCCCTCAAGCAACGTCCCTCAAAAATTAACCGTATTCAACGGAAATCACCCGCAAAAATTCAACGTTCATCTGATGAAGAAAATGTCAGTATTAACTTAAAACCTCTTTCATCTCAAGCGGGAAAAATTCCGCCTTCTATTCAAACTGAATTAATTGTGGGTGCGCCGGGAGACAAATTTGAACAAGAAGCTGACCGCATGGCAGACCATGTCATGTCCGTTAATTCTTCCCCCAACGCTGAACCCATTCAACGGGCGGGAAAACGTCGTTCTAATCCTCGTTCTACGATTCCCTACAGTATCCTCCACAATCAAGAAGAAGACAAAGACGAACAGAATGTCAATATTACTTTAAAAGCGGAAGGCAATGGCGCATTTGACGCGGGTTCTAATATTGAAAGCCGTCTTAATAGTAGCAAAGGGGGTGGAAATTCCCTCAGACCAAAAACCCAAAACTTCATGGAATCTCGGTTCGATAATGACTTCAGTAACGTGCGAGTTCATACGGGTTCTGAAGCAGTGCAAATGAATCAAGATCTTCATGCTAAAGCCTTTACCCACAAAAACGATATTTATTTTAACGCCGGACAATATAACCCAGATTCTAATAATGGCAAAGAGTTATTAGCTCATGAATTGACCCATACCATTCAACAAACAGGCCCCAAAGTTAAGAAAAAATCGGCTGATTATCGCTCTGCTAAAGTTAATAAAATTCAGCGTTCATCTACTCTGATTCAACGAGACAAAAAAGAAGATATAGAAAACGATAATAAAGCAGCAGAAGAAAAAATTGCCGCCGAAATGGCTGAAAAGAAAAAAGAAGGGGGAGATTTTTCAGCCGCAGACAAAGCTAAATCCGCAACCCAACAGCAAGCTAAGAAAACTGAAGAATTAGGTAATATGGAAGATGAAGAAAAGGCGAAACAGAAGGGTGAAACCTTAGAAAAAGAATCCGAACAAGTCACAGAAACCCAACAAACAGAGGCGAAAAATACAGAGAAAGAAGGAGAAACAATACTCGAAACAGAGAAACAAAAAGATATTGCCGAAGCCAAAAAAGCTGAGGAAACCGCCGATGCCCAAGCCACAGAACCAGTGACAACCGAAGGGGAGGAAAATCAAGGAGAACCAGACACTCCGACGGATGAGGAGAATACCGCCGATGAGGGGATGTTAGAACCCACAGGAGAGACTGAAGGTTTGGAAGGGGAAGGACTTGGGGAAACGGCCCCTAGCCTGGAAGGACAACCCGCTCCTCAATCTCCTGATGCTGACCCCGCCTTTCAAGCCGCTGTGAAGCAAAGCAAAGCGGTCGCCGCCGAACAAAGTAGTCATAAGCCCGCCAAGGATAAAGCCAGAGAGGCGCAAGATGCCGCCGTAGACCCCAGCCAACAGATGCGGCAAGCTCAAGCTTCTCAAGCCGAAGAAGCCTCTCAGAAAGAAGTTAAAGCGTTTGATCGTGAAGCGTTTGTCAGTGCCTTGTTGGCTGTTTTAGACCAAAATCAACCCGAAAGTCAGGAGGATGTCGAACAGGGCGAAGGGGCATCCGGGGCAACAGAAGGGATTAAACAGGAAATTGAAAGCAGTAAAGCCGACTCTGGCGGGGAATTAGAAGACGCTGCGACTCGTCCCCCAGCTCCGGAATTGGAACCACCAAAGATCTCAATTCCCACACCTGACCCCACAGCAGAAGCGGGAACTCCGCCGCCCCCGGATGCGATTGATGCCGCCGCCACTGTACCCAAATCCCAGTCAGAAGCGGATGTTGAACAGCCCTTAGCAGAGACACAACAAGCCTTAAATGAACTCATTCCCGAACAGATTCAAACTAAATTAACCGTCGGTGCGCCTGGGGACAAGTTTGAACAAGAAGCCGACCAAATGGCAGCAGCAGTGATGAAGATGCCGGATACAGACACCGTTGTCTCTGATGCTGGAAATACAACTCAGCGAATGCCAGAAGACAGCGAGGAAACGGCTTTATCGGCTGAAGTGTCTGCGGTTGACGGTAGCATTTCTCGCGCCCTAGAAGGCGATATTCAGCGTAAAGAAGGTAGCCAGGGATTTACCGCAGAAACCCCCACTCAAGAGGGAGAAGTCCTGCTGGATCACAATCGAGTGGAATTGTACCAGTCGGAAGCAGGAGTTGATGTTGAAGGGGCAGTTGGTGAGGCTCAAACACAGGTAGAAGCAAGTGGACAACAGTTTCGGGAACAAGAAGAAGGGGTTCAAACTGAAACCTTAGATGTACAAGCCGGAAATATTTCGCAAAACCAAGATGAAATGTTTGCGATCCGTTCAGATGAATTTACCAATATTGCTAATACTCAAGCACAAACTCAGCAGAAAGATGAAGGGGAACGGGCAAAAATTACTCAAGATATTCAAGCGATATATGACGAAACCCAAGTGAATGTGAATGGGATTTTGAGCCGCATGAATGGGCGGGTGAATGCTGAATTTGAAGCCACAAATAAGCGGGCTAGAGCTGCATTTGAAGCCCGACAAGAAGAATTATTTGAAGCCTGGAAACAAAAATACTATTACGAAGAAAATCCCCTTTGGATTCCTGCTGTCACTGTTAGAACCGGCTGGGCTTATGTCAGAGTTACGTTTTACTTGAAACGATATTTTAATAGTCCGCTGTGGGCAATTAATAAAGTGTTTACAGGATTGCCCGATGAAGTGAATCAAATTTATGCTCAGGCGCGAGAAGCCTTTGTCGAAGAACAAAAAGCTGGCGTTTATCGGATTGCCGATATTGTTGAAGCGGAACTAACAGAAGCGCAAACGGCTGTGAAAGAAGGGCGCGATCGCGTCAATGCTTATGTTAATACTTTGCCGGATAATTTAAAATCCATTGGTGATGAAGCAGCGGCAAATGTACAAGCTCAATTTGATAGTTTAGAAAGTAATATTAATGATAAACAAAATCAATTAGTTGATGATTTAACAGCAAAATATGAAGCCAGTTTAAAGGATATTGACGACCGGATTCAATCTTTGAAAGATCAAAATAAAAGTTTTATTTCTCAAGCCGTTGATGCCATTGCCGATCTAGCAAAATGGATATTAAAACAGGTTTTGCAAGTAATTGAACCTGTAATTTCTCAAATTCCCGGAATTGGCGGTCAAGCGGGGGATTTTTTGGATGCATTTATAGACGATCCCGTAGGAATTATGGGGGCATTATTTGGGGGAATTGGTCTCGGTTTTGAAAACTTCGGAAAAAATATTGCAACTAACTTACAAACGGCTTTATTTGATTGGTTATTGGGCATGGATATGCCAATTAAGTTTCCCGATAAGTTTGATTTGCAAGGGGTATTAGACATCGTCCTGCAAGTTTTAGGATTCACAAAAGACTATATTTTTGACTTAGCTTCTTCCCTAATGCCAGACTGGGCAGGCGAGATGTTAGAAGCCGTATTAAACGGGGGATCGGGTGCATTAAATGAATATTTAGATGAGACATCTGAAGATTTACCCCCCTTAGCAGTGAAGTTTTTTGAGGCAATTTCCAACTTCCCCACAGAAGGCGTGATGGCATTATGGGACTTTATTAAATCTGGACTTTCTAGCTTGAAAGATCTATTCCTCAGTGAAGTCATGTATCAGGTTGTTATTCCGCAAATTGTAATTGCTGGAATTCAATGGGTACTCAGTTTAACTAATCCCGCTTCAGGGATTTTAAAAATTGCGAAAGCCGTTGTAGATTTATTGCTATTCCTCATTACAAATATAGATATGATTCTGGAAGTCGTAGCGGCAATTGGCGCGGCAATTAATGCAGTAATTACTAAGTCCATTAGTCAGATTGCCACTGCAGTTGAATTTGCTTTAGTTAAAATTCTTCCCCTTGTTTTAGGATTATTTGCCAGTATTTTAGGCATCGGAGGAATTCCGAAGAAAATACAGACCGTTGTCGGAACATTAAAAAGCCCTATTGATGATGTTCTTGGGGGTGTGTTTGATTCAGTCGGTAGCGCGTTAATGGTTTTCGATCCAAGCGAGATGTCTTTAGATGGTAGTAGCGATCGCAGCAGTAAAAAAGGTAAATCTAAAAAGTCGAATAAAACGGATAAATCAACGGATAAGTCTTCATCAGATTCTTCAAAAACGAAAGATAAAGATAAGGACGAAGATAAGGATACGGACAATAAGGATACAGATAATAAAGATAAAGACAAAGACGAGGATAAGGATACGGACAATAAAGATAAAGATAAAGATAGAGACGAGGATAAGGACAATAAAGATAAAGAAAATAAAGATAAGGATAAAGACAAAGATAATGATAAAAATAAAAAAGATAGAAAAAAATCTAATAATTTAAAGAAAGTCAAGTCGAAACTGAAGACAAAGGTGAAACAAGAACCGGAAGTAAGTGAGGTTAAAAAGTCGCTACCCAGCTTTAAGAAAAAATACGATCTCAAATCTCTGAAGGTGACAAAAACTAAACGTAAAAAAGATAAGGTGACTTATGAGATTGTTGGGGTAGAATCTCAATCTAGTAGTAGTAGTAATAAAAAAGGAAAAGCTCAGAAGAAAGTCATGCCGGGAAGCACTCATCAAAGTCAAGTCGCCCCGGATATTGAACGCAGCCTAAACCAACAACAAGGTAAAGGAGAGGCGTTATCAAGTTCGGTTCGAGCACCCATGGAAACAGCATTCGGCTACGATTTTGGTAATGTTCGCATTCACCGAGACACGCAAAGCGATTCTCCTGCGGAGACGCGAGGCGAACGCCTCAACCGCTCTCTCGATGCCGCCGCCTTTACTACTGGAACAGATATTTTCTTCCGTCAAGACACCTATAAACCTAACAGTACAGGGGGTCAAAAGCTACTTGCCCACGAACTTACTCATGTGGTACAACAGTCCGGAGAACAGCCTAATATTCATCGCTTTTTCGACTCAGCAACCTACAGTCGAGAAATCATTCCCTCGGTTCAAACTCATCCCGCTGAAACACCCACCATTCAACTCGCCCCCAGTAAAACAAAGAAAACATCCGATGAAGCCGAAGAGGTAGAGAAAGAGGTAAGTGTTCGCTCTAAAATTAAAAAGCAAACCTTAACGATGAATGTCACCGTTAAAGATAAACAAGATAGAGAGTGGGATCTTTTTCAGGAAGAAGAAATGATCGAAGAGGAAGCATCCGCAGAACTACAGTTATCTCCTGGGTTAATTAGTAATGTCGTCAAAGCCATTCAAGCAATTGTTAATCAAAATCCCGATAAAATGG